>JBMNNX010000300.1:0-7677 GCA_050942745.1 Myxococcales bacterium | reverse complement strand
GGAGGCGGCTTCCTCGGCTGCGATGGGCATTGGCAGTTGCATGCCGCATAGACGCGCAACCCGTCAAAACGTTACAAGGATTCGTGCGCCTCGCCCGCTCTTTTCCCCGGGTAGGTCAGGAGTTCTGATTCCACGCCGGGCGCATTGCCATGCGCCCCTACCGCTCCAGGGCCTGCGGGGCCGGGCGCATTGCCATGCGCCCCTACCGCTCCATGGCCTGCAGGGGGCGGGCGCATTGCCATCGGCCCGCGGGGACCGCCAAGGCGCTCGGCCGGCTGTGGCTTCCAACGAGCGAAAAGGCTATTTCTTTCGCGCTCCTAGAGCCCTCGAGGTGACCTGCCGTGAGCCTGCTTCGCGCCGAACACTTCTCGAAAGCCTACGCCTTCGCTCGCAACCACTTCCTCGCCGGCCTGCTGGTGGTCGTGCCGCTCGGGGCCATCGCCTGGATCGTCCTGCTCGCGTTGCGCGCGCTGTGGGGGCTGCAGGGCTGGATGCCCGAGGCCTGGAGGCCCGAGAACTGGCTGCCAAGCCGCGTGCTCGCCTACGCGGTCAGCCTGGCCATCCTCGTCGCGACCACGCTGGTGCTCGTCGCCCTGGTCGCGGCCACCGGCTGGGTCTCGAAGCAGCTCGCAGGGAAGCAGATTCTCGACTTCATCAGCACGCACGTCATCGCGCGCATCCCGGTGCTGCGCAGCATCCACAAGGCGCTCGATCAGCTCTTGCGCACCATGACCTCGGGCGGCGGGCAGCAGTTCCACCGCGTCGTCTACGTCGAGTACCCGCGCAAAGGCCTGTGGGTGCTCGCCTTCGTCACCGGGCCCGTGGTCGATCCCTCCTTCGAGCCCGGCCACCTGAACATCTTCGTGCCCACCACTCCGAACCCGACCTCGGGCTTCCACCTCAACGTCGCCGAGTCCGAGGTGCGCGAGAGCGCCATGTCGGTCGAAGAGGCCTTCCGCACCATCCTGTCGCTGGGCATCGTGGGGCGCGACTCGCCCTCGGGCACCAAGCACGAGGTGGCGAAGCTCGCGGGCTGATTGCCGCGCGGCTCACACTTCGGAATCGCGCCGCAGCAGGGACTGCCGCCGGCCGAGCGCAAGAGGTAGAAGGAGCCATGCGCACGATCCGATCTGTCCTCAGGCCGTGGAACCGCTGGTACTCGATGGCGCCCAACGACGCCGAGCTCCTCGAAGTCCGGGCGCGCGACGGGCTGCGCCTCTCGGTTCGCCGCCTGGCCGGTGACGGCCCGGCGGTGATGCTGCTGCACGGGCTGGCGGCCAACCGCTACACCTTCCACATCCCGGAGCGCTCGCTGGCCCAGTGGCTCGCCGACACCGGCTACGACGTCTACGTCCCCGAGCTGCGCGGCCACGGCACGAGCGAGCGGCGAGGCTGGGACTGGGGCCTCGACGAGTACCTGCAGCTCGACCTGCCGGCCATCATTGAGACCATCCTGCGGGTCAGCGGCCGTGAGCGCTTCCACTGGGTCGGCCACAGCATGGGCGGCATCCTGCTGTTCTGCTACGGCATCCTGTTCCCCGAGGCGCCCATCGCCAGCGGCCTCGCGCTCGGCTCGGCGCTCGACTACCGCATTGGCGGCAACGTCTACCAGCCGTTCGCACGGTTCAACTCCTGGGTGGCGCGGGCCAAGGTGTTTCCCTACGGGACCCTGATCCACATGCTCTCGCCCGCGCTCGGCCGGGCGGGCAGCGCGCTCATCGACAGGGCGAACGTCTGGCCCTCGAACATCGAGCCGGAGCTCAACCGGCGCTTCCACGCGAACGGCTTCCACAGCGTGCCGACCTCGCTGCTGATGAGCCTGGGGACGACGTTCGAGCCGCGCGGGCTGCGGCTGCGCGACGGATCGGTCCATTTCCTCGAGCAGGCGCAGCGCTTCAGGGTTCCCCTGCGACTGCTCGCCGGGAGCAAGGACCAGCAGGTCTCGCCCGACGCGGTGCGGGCCACGGCCGAGCTGCTCGGCGCGGGTTCGGAGTTCCGGGTCTTCGGCCGCGAGCAGGGCGAGATCGAGGAGTACGGCCACTGCGACCTCATCCTCGGGCGAAACGCGCCCTGGGAGGTCTGGCCGGACGTCGAGGCCTGGCTCGACAAGAACGACCGGACCAGCCACACCGAGACGGGATAGCGGCGCGACCGGCGGCGTTCTTTTGCGATCTGGGGCGGCGCCGCCGCGTGCAGGAAGGTGACCAGCGCGGCGACCACCAATCCGAGCGAGAGAGCCCTGAGGATCGACGCCGCGAGCTTCTTCGCTTCGGCGACGCGACGAAATCGCGGTGCCTCCCGCGCACTCCGTGTGGCGTGAGCTCCGGCACCCCGAGGAGTCTGGAGGCGTCACGTCGCTGTGCCCCGGGCTTAGCCCGCCGCTCTTCGCGCGCCCAAGAACGGCGCGTTTGCGGCTGCGCGCGCGGTCTCGAAGCTGACGGCGCCGACTTCTCAGGCGAGCGCGCTCGCGGTGCCCGCCAGCCAAGCGGAAATCGCGCCTTGGCGCACTGCGGAACGAGCCGCGGCGGGGAAAAGCTGGCTCGACGTGCGACGGGTGGAGAGCTTTCGAAGGTACATCCGCGTGTCGAATCGGGAGGTCACATGCGTCGGACCGGCTTACTGGCGATCGCGCTGCTGCTTCTCGGCTCCTGCGGGGGCAACGGGGACGAGGAGGACGCCACCACCATCGAGGTGCGGAACAACTCGGCGCTGACGATGGACGAGGTGCGCTTCTCCACCTGCGCCTCGGCGGTATTCGGCGAGGACGTACTCGACGGCGCAGTCGGGCCTCAGCAGACCTTCACCTTCGAGGTCGACGGGGGCGGCTGCTACGACGTGTTCGTGGTCCTGGTCGATTCGGCAGGGGCCACCTTCAACGCCACCTTCAGCTCGGTGCAGGTCGCCGATGGCGAGCAGGCGAGCATCACGGTGACCAACCCGTAGCGCCGGCTACCCCGAGCTCGTCGCAGGCCTCGCCTGGAAGCCGGGCTCCCCGGTCACCCCGGGCGTAGCCTCCCGCGGCACGCGGGAGGCGAAGTCGAGGGGCCGCGACGGAATCGAGCAGGCCTTCGACTCCGCTGCCGACGCAAGCGTCGGCAGCTACGCTTAGGCCGAACGGTCTTCGGGCAGGCCTACCGGCGGTCCTCCGGGCAGGCCGAATCCTTCAGGGAGAAGCGGCGCGCAGGTGGCCGACCGCCGGCTCCAAGCCGTGGAGGAGGCACTTCCGACCTTCCGGTTCGGTCTCCACAGACGCGGAGGCGCGACTGGAAAGCCGGGAGCGCCTCGGTCAGGCCGTCGGCAAGCGGACCCTGGCGGCGCAGTTGGCGGCCCCGGGCTCTCGGCGGGCGCACTCCGGGGACGGGAGTCGGGTCTCCACGCCGTGGAGAGGCGACTGGCAACTTAGGAAGTGCCGCCTCCGCACGGCCAATGGCCGAAAGCGCGCCCGTCGGGGGCGCGCTCATCGCGATCCGCTGCCTACCATCCGGGTGATCCATCGCCCTTGCGGAATCACGCCGCTCGACTAACCTGCCGCGGCAAGAGCGCGAACTCGGAGGGCTTTTTCAGCGATCCCGGCGCGTTTTCGTCGCAGGGCGGCGGCCGCGCACCGGCGGCCCAGGCGGGGGAGGGACAGGAGCGAGCGGTTGGCATCTTCGCAGGAAACAGAGAGGCGTCGCCCCGAGCTGATGGCGCCTGCCGGCGGGCCGGAGGCCGCGCTGGCGGCCTTCGAATACGGCGCCGACGCCATCTACCTCGGGCTGCAGAAGTTCTCGGCGCGCGCCGACGCCGCCAACTTCTCGCTCGCGCAGCTCGATTCGGTCGTCGCCTACGCGCACGGCCTCACGCCGCGCCGGCGGGTCTACGTGGCGATCAACACCCTGGTCGCCGAGCGCGAGCTCTCCGACCTCATCGACACCGTGGGCGCGGTCGCCGACATCGGCGCCGACGCCGTCATCGTCCAGGACCTCGGCGTCGCGCTCGCCGTGCGCCGGCACTTCCCGTCGCTGCGGCTGCACTCGAGCACCCAGCTCGCGGTCCACAACCGCGCCGGCGTCGAGCCCCTGCGGAAGCTCGGCTTCGCCCGCGTCACGCTCGCGCGCGAGCTGACGCTCGAGGAGCTTGCCGACGTGGCGTCGGTCGAGGGTATCGAGACCGAGGCCTTCGTCCACGGCGCGCTCTGCTACGCCTACAGCGGGCTCTGCCTCTTCTCCTCGCACCTCGTCGGCCGCAGCGGGAACCGCGGGCAGTGCGCCTATCCCTGCCGCGACGACTGGACGGTCGAGGGCGCGCCTGCCGCGCTCGCGGACGGCCGTCCCACTCCGCGCAACCCGACGCGCGGCTTCGCCTTCTCGATGAAGGACCTCGCCGCCGCCGATCTACTTCCCGAGCTGAAGCGGACCGGCGTCACCTCGCTCAAGATCGAGGGGCGCAAGAAGAGCCCGCTCTACGTGGCGGCGGCGGTGGGCTACTACCGCAAGCTGCTCGACGGCGGCCTGAGCGCGCGCGAGCGCGAGGCGCGCGAGGCCGACATCAAGGCCATCTTCAACCGGCCGTGGACCTCGCTCTACCTGCGATCGCACCGCGACAAGGACGTGGCCGATCCCGATGCCGTCGGGCATCGCGGCGTGCCGATCGGTGCGGTCGAGGCGGTGGCGCGCTCGGGCAAGGACGTCTGGGTGCGCTTCACCACCTCGCGCGCGCTCGAGCGATACGACGGCCTGCAGATCGAGATCCCCGGCCTGGGCCGGCCCTTTGGCTTCGGCATCGACGCGATGCGCCTCTCGACCCGCGGCGGCAAGCCGCGCCCCGTCGTGCGCGCCGAGGCCGGCGAGGTGGTCGAGGTCGCGCTGCCCGACGGCTATCCGACCATCCCCGTCGGCGCGCCGGTCTTCTGCTCGTCGTCGCAGGAGGTGAAGAAGCGCTATCGCACCGAGCCGGTGAACCTCGCCGCCTTCCGGACGAGGCTGCCGCTTCACGTGCGCGGCGAGCTTGGCCGGGAGCGGCTCGTCGTCGAGGCGGTCGTGGAGCGGGCGGTTGGGGCGAGCGGGCTGCTTGCCGGTTCACCTGCGCTCCGGAGCGCCGGCCTTCGTGCCGGCGTCCTCTCCTCGAATTCGCTCGGTTCCGCGCGCGGGGTTTCGGACGAACCGCATCCATTGGACCCAGCCCGCGAGAGCCATGAGGAAGCCGCCTCCCCGCGGAGCGGGAGAGGGGACTTTGACGCGTGCGCGGGCGGTCACCAAGAGGCGCAGCCATCGGCTGACACGAGCGAGGGCTCTGACTCATGCTCGCGCGGTGCCCTGGAGGAAACGCCTCGGTTGAGCTCAGCGCGCGCAAGCCATGAGGTAGCCCCCTCCCCGCGGAGCGGGAGAGGGGGTTTGGGGGTGGGGCGCACCGCGGCGGAGTCTCTGCCTGCCCAGATCCCCGCGCGTCCTCCGACCCACCTTCAGTCCCTCGACGGCCCCTTCGAGCCCGCGAAGGACGCCTCGCGCACCGCGCAGGCCTTCCGCGGCGCGATGGAGAAGCTCGGCGACAGCCGCTTCGAGCTGGCCTCCTGCGAGCTCTCGAACCCCGAGGGGCTCTTCGTGCCGGTCTCGAAGCTCAACGAGCTGCGCCGACAGATCGTCGCCGCGCTCGAGCCGCGCGTCGCCGAGCAGTCCCGCGCGATCGTGGAGGCCGCGCGCGAAGATCTGCTGGCCGACGGGCCGGAGCCTGGGCCATCGGCCGAGCCGCTGTCCTGGTCGGTGAAGACCGACCGCCTGGCGCACCTCTCCGCCTTTGCGCCCGAGGACTGGTCCGACGTGCGCGAGGTCGTCATCGACATCGGGCGCGAGCCGCTCGGCGAGCTCGAGACGGGGATCGCCGCTCTGGCCGAGAGCGTTGGCCGCGAGCGCATCCGCGTCGCGCTGCCGATGATCACGCGGCGGTGGGAGGAGGCCTCGCTTCGCAAGCAGATCGCGCGGCTGCGCGAGCTCGGGCTCCGTCGCTGGGAGGCCTCGAACCTCTCGGCGTGGAGCTTCCTCGACATCGACCCGCGCGAGCCGGAGCGCGCCGGGCTCGACCTCGCCGCCGACTGGCCGCTCTACGTGCTCAACCGCCTATCGGCTCGGCACCTCGGCGAGCTAGGCGCGACGAGCGTCGTGCTCTCGCCCGAGGACGGGCGCGAGAACCTGGCCGCGCTCCTCGGCAGGCTCGGCGAGCGCGCGACGGTGGTCGTCTTTCAGGACACGCCGCTCTTCCTCTCGGAGTCGTGCCCCAACGCGACCCTCGCTGGCGGCTGCCCCGGACCCGCGAAGTGCCGGTTCGAGTCGATGGAGATGCGCTCGAACAGTCACGGCACCGAGGTCATCGCCATCAACGATCGCTGCCGGACCATCACCATCAACCGAAGGCCGTTCTGCCTTGGGCGCAGGCGACGTGAGCTGGAGCAGGCGGGCGCTCGCGTCTTCCGGGCTGACTTCGTGTGGCGGCGCTACGATCCGGCAGAGGTTCGGCGCATCTGGCGAGCGCTGCGGACGGGCGAGGAGCTGCCCGCCGGGCACGTCGGCAACTTCGACCGAGGCCTGGCCTGAGGCCGCGCGGGCCGGGGCCGAGCCCGGCGGAATGGAGCCTCGAACCCGTGGCTTTTCCAGAGCAGACGATGCGACGGATGGTGCTCGAGGGCAGGACCGGTAGGTGCGAGATCGCCGTCGGCGGCTCGCTCGAGGAGCTGCTGCGGGCGCGTTCGATTGGGGACGGGGGAAGCGCTGCGCCGTCTGGCGAGGCGCCGTTCACCATGAGCGTATCTCCCGACGGGCAAGCGGCGGGAGCGGAGTCGAAGGGCGCGCCTGAATCGAGCAGGCCCCTCGACTTCGCCTCCCGCGTTTCGCGGGAGGCTACGCTCGGGGTGACCGGGGGGGCGCTTGGCTTTGGTTGGAGCGAGGAGGTCAAGCTCATCATCGTCACCGACGCGACCGTCCGGCGCCTCCACGGCGCGCGCTTCCCCGACGCGCCGGTCATCGAGATCGGCCAAGGCGAGGCAGCGAAGACGCTGACGACCGTCGCCTCGATCTACGAGCGCTTCCTCGAGCTGGAGCTCGACCGCAGCGCCTTCGTCCTCGCCATCGGCGGCGGCATCGTCTGCGACGTCGCGGCGTTTGCGGCCTCGACCTGGATGCGCGGCGTCCCCTTCGGCCTCGTCCCGACGACCCTCATCGCCCAGGCCGACGCCGGCATCGGCGGCAAGAACGGGGTCAACCTGCGTGAGTACAAGAACCTGGTCGGTGTCTTCCGCCAGCCCTCGTTCTGCCTCTGCGACACCTCGTTCCTGACGACGCTTCCAGACCGCGAGCTGCGCTGCGGGCTCGCCGAGGTGATCAAGCACGGCGCCATCGCCGACCGGGCGCTCTTCGAGTTCGTCGAGGAGCGCGCGCCAGCGCTCCTCGATCTCGCCCCGGACGCGCTCGACCGCGTCGTCTCCGACTCGCTGCGGATCAAGGCCGGCATCGTCGCCATCGACGAGACCGAGCAGGGCGAGCGGCGCAAGCTCAACTTCGGCCACACGCTGGGCCACGCCATCGAGCGCATCGCCGGCCTGCCGCATGGCGAGGCGGTGAGCGTCGGGATGGTGCTCGCCGCGCGGCTGTCGGCGCGTCGCGGGATGCTCGAGGCCAAGGACGCTGACCGGCTCGAGGCGCTGCTGTG
>JBMNNX010000478.1:0-3125 GCA_050942745.1 Myxococcales bacterium | reverse complement strand
AAGTGAGGCAGTGCGGGTTCATCCCTCCACAGTGGCAGGGGCGCATCTTCCCCTCCTCGCGTCATCCGGCCTGCTTGCTCGCCGCAGAATCCAGTTCGGCGAGCGCCTGTTCGAGCCAGGCGATCTGCTGGGCCTGGTGCTCGTCGTCCACCTCGTCAGCCTTAATCTCGGCGAGCGCGGTTTCGAGTACGCGCCGTTTCGCCTGCGGCGTCTTGAGGCTCGCAGCCTTCTCCAGGGCGGCCTCGACTTCGAGCTTCGAGGCCTCCAGCAGCAGCGCCTCGCGGGAGTCGTCGCGAAGGCCCGCCTTGGCCGCCTTCTCCAAGACCTTGCGGCGGGCGCGTGGCGTCGTCGCTTCCCGTAGGTCGCGCAAGAGGTCCTTGAGCGCTGGGTCCGGGGGCTTTGCCTCCAGGTCGAGAACGAAGGCCGGGGGTGCGAGCTTGAGCTTCACGCCGAAATGGCCCTCGTCGCCGTTTCCCCGATCCCAGCCCCCGACGATCACCGCCGGGCAGGTGCCCACGATCCCCTTCGCAGAGAGCGGGTGGAGGACGGGCGCGTAGACAGCGGCGTCCTCACGGGAGAGGTGGCCGACCATGAAGCCGTTGATCCAGACGCCGATGGCGTTCGGGTCGTACTTGTTGTTGGACTCGGCGAGCAGGCCCGCGACGACTGGGAGCTCATGGCCGTCGGCGCGCTTGCCCCCGGTGATACGCGCGAGTGCGTCCTGGTAGAAGGACTCGCCGACCACCTCGACCATGCCGAGCGGGTTGAGGGCCTGATACCCGGAGACCCGATTCGAAGGCGTAGCGATTTTGACTGCGATCAATGTCAGCACCGCCACGATGCCACCCATGAAGAGCAGACAGATCAACCCGTCCATGCGCGCCATCCCCTCCAGTTCTTCGGCTCTCACCGTCGTTGAGTTGCCAGCCTACACCGCTGGCCGGACACGGAAGAGGGCCAATGCCTGATGCCGCATCCTGAATTCCAGTGTGACTGTTCGATTTCCGCCGTCGCTGCAGACTTTGAGGCGGTGATCGGGGCCGAGGTTGACGCTGGTGGTCGCCGAGCATCGCCTCCTGTAGGCTCGCCGACCGTGTCGCCCGCCCTACGCAGACAACCGTGAGCGCAGGAAAACCGATGACGCGGAAGCAACCAGACCAACAGCCCGATTCTCTCGATGTGCCTGATGGCATCTCTTGCCTTGTTCTATTCTGGCTCCCAGTCAGCGGCGCCAAGGAAGAACAAGCGCCCCAAGTGCCACTGCCGGCGAGTATGGCGGAGGTCGCGGGGACAGATCGAGGTGGCGGTGCGGAGCCGTGAGGCCGTCGCAACCGTCCGCGAGCCGACACCCGTCCCCGGGCTCATCGGTCGTTGGGTAGACCCATCGCCCGAGCGGCGGTGCTCTTCGCCCGCCCGCCTCAGTATTCCGGGTGTGAGTCGAAGCTGTCGGGCCAGGAGGGGTCGATGCCGGGGTCATCGACCGGCGGCTCGAACCCGAGTTGCGCGGGCGGCGCGCGGGCCTTGGCGAGCGGCGGGGCCTCGGCGTGAACACCCAGCGCCTCGAGCACCTGGGCGGCGACCTCGGGGTGGGAGACCACCGCGGCGATCTTGCGGCGGCCGCCGCACGGGCAGCGCAGCACTTCAACGCTCCAGACCCGGCGCAACAACCTCGCCCAGTCGAGGCGGCGCGGGCGCAGCTCGAGGGAGGCCGGCGCGAACGAGAGCGGGTCGAGCCCCAGCGGCTCCTCATCATGGAAAGGCGCCCGGCACCCGCCGCGCCGTGGCGGCGGGCGGGGCACGAGGCGCGCGCGCAGCTTCGAGCCTGGCGCGAAGACTCCGAAGTAGCGCACCAAGTGCGCCCGCGGCGGGGGCACCAGCGCGGCGAGCCTGCGCAAGAGCTCGAGCGGGGTGAAGGCGATGGCCACCGTGCCGTCGTGGGCCGGGCGCCGCAGCCGCAGCACGAGACGCCCGTCGGCCGCCTCGCTCAGGCGCGAGAGCGCCAGCGGCGGGCGCAGGGCGTAGCGGCACAAGGCCTCGAGGCCTTGACGATCGTGGGCGTGCAGGTGGCGGCCGGCCTCTAGCGAGAAACCCTCGAGGAAGGCCGAGAGCTTGGGCTGGGACTTCTGCAGTGCGAAGCCGAAGCGCGCCTGCACGGACTCGACCTGCAGGCGCGAGAGTGCGTCCGCGGGCTCGACCTCGCGCAGCCCGAGGCGCTCGACCAGGCCCAGCGTCCGACGCACGATGCGCGCGAGGATGCGCTCGAGGTCAGCGCAGCGGGGCCGCGCGAGCTTCTCGAAGCGCACCGCGCCGTCCTCGGGCGCGAGGAAGACTCCGTCGGGCGCGAGCGCGTGGTGGTGCAGGTTCAGGTTCAGGCGCGACCCGAAGCGCTGGGTGAAGCAGACCGCGCCGGTCTTCGGTCCAGGTAGGCCGAGGCGGCGCGCCTGCCGCCGCTGCCAGCCAAAGACCTCGCTCAGGAAGATCGCCGCCGAGCCGCGCGCCGCGCGCGGGAAGCGCGCGAGCAGCAGGCGCAGCCAGCGCGGGTAGGAGAGCACCCACTGGCGCCAGGCGACGAAGGGCAGGACGCGGTCGACCAGGTGCGCGGCGGTCTCGTACATGCGCCGCGCGCAGCACGAGGGGCAGAAGCCGCGGGTCTTGCAACTGAAGGCGACGAGCAGCTCCTCGCCGCACGCGGGGCAGCAGACGCGCAGGAAGCCCTCGGAGAGCAGGCCGCACGACAGGTAGCTGCGCAGCTCGCGCTCGACGTGGAGCGGCAGCCCGCGCCCGTGCTCGTTCAGCTCGGCGAGGAAGGTCGCGAGGTGCTCGCGCACGAGCCGGTGCAGCAGGGTCTTCTCGGGCTCGCGGCGCCGATAGGTCTCGAGCAGCGGGCGCGTCGCTGCCCCGGGCTCGGCTTCGAACAGTGCGGCGGTGCCGTCCCCTCCCATGACGGCCCAGGATAGATGTCGCCCCTGACATTCCTCCGGCGCCCCTCTTGCGACCGCAGCAGAGATTGGTCGAGGCATCGCCGCAGGTGAGCTAAGTGCCCGGCACGGCTGAGGAAGGCCTGTGCCGAGCAAGGCGATGCGCCCGGCGCGCATTTTCGCACCCGGCAAAGAAACTTGTCGGCT
>JBMNNX010000299.1:0-7729 GCA_050942745.1 Myxococcales bacterium | reverse complement strand
AGTCGAGATCGAGGACGCGCGGGGAGCTGTTAGTTAGGAGCTTGAGACCGGTCGACGGTCGGCCGTGACCTTGAACCAACACCGGTCAGCCCAAGCGTAGGCCCAGGTCGCGATGCCGCGACCGAACGGATGGACCGCGGAGCTCCAGCTCCGCGTCGTGTCGCGGCGGCAGGTCGCTTGCGGTCGCCCGAACGACGATTGGCGGATCTGGTGTCGCTCTACCTTCCCCACCTACGCAATCCCGCCGCCACACACGCAGGCCGCCGAGACGGCCGCCCTCCCGGCCTCCCGACGACGCACCGCATTCCGTGCGGAGACGGCGGTCCTCCCCCCCCCCGCCGGCCGCCCTCCCGCCCTCTCAGCTTCCCCGTCTTCGAATTGCCTTCTGCGATTGCGCCTCGTCACGTTGACCCTCGAAAAACCGGCCGCCTAAGATGCCCCCGTCGCTCATGTCAAATGCGAGGCATTCGATGCATCGGCTCGTTCAAACCGCCTTGCGCCTCAAGCGCAGCCGCCTCGCGGTCGCCCTCGCGGTGCTCGGCGTCCTCCTCTTTGCCGTGCCGGCTGCCGCCGACTCCACCGAGACGTTGCCCGGCGGCGTCTTTCGCCTCCACGTGCGGCCGATGGTGGCCGCCTTCAACGAGCGCTGGAGCGGCGAAGGCGAGCGCGAGCAGCTCACAAACGACCTCGACGACGTCGAGCTCGACAACCAGGTCTTCACCGACCTCGCTCAGCTCGAGCGCGTCTACGGCATGCCGGACGGCAGCCTGAGCGTCGGCCGCAGCCACATCCGTAGCGACGCGATGATCCAGGCCGTCGTCTTCGCCGCCGAGTACGGCGTGACCGATCGGCTGACGGTCGGCCTCATCGTGCCTTACGTCCGCGCGGTCAACAGCCTCGGCCCCCTGTCGATGGACCCCGGCGACATCGGCCACAACCCCGGCGACGGCAAGATCAAGAAGGACGACTCGCCCTACCTGCCGCTCGACCACGACAAGGACCCGTCCACCAAGCCGCTCGATCCGCTCGGGGTCGAGGACGTCAAGCGCATCCTCGTCGAGGACTACGGCTACAAGCCGCTCGACGACTTCAAGACGCACGGCCTGGGCGACATCGAGCTGGGGGCGAAGTACCGCATCGTCGAGCTCGGCCCCTGGCACACCTCGCTGCAAGCCGGCGTGCGCGCGCCGACCGGCGAGATCAACGACCCGGACAACATCCTCGCCATCGGCCTGGGCGCGGGCTGCTGGGCCGCCGGCTTCGGCTGGCAGAACGACTTCGTGCCGCGCGACGACGTGCGGCTCAACCTGACGCTGCGCTACAACCTGCAGCTCCCCGACAAGCAGGTGCGGCGCGTGCAGATGGCCGCCGACCTGCCGATCACCAGCGAGGAGAACAAGGAGGAGGTCTGGCGCAATCTCGGCGACTCGTTCGAAGTCGAGGCCGCCGCGATCTGGCGCCCGCTGCCGTGGCTCACCCCGTACCTGCGCTACAAGTACTTCGACAAGCAGCGCGACGAGGTCCGCGGCAACCGGGGCCTGAGCTACGAGTCGCTGATGGACCTCACCGACGCCAAGAACCACCTGCTCGAGGCGGGCATCACCTTCTCGACCCTCTCCTGGCTTCAGGCCGGCAAGACGCAGGTGCCGTTCGAGGCGACCCTCGCCTACGAGCAGTCGATCGCCGGTAGGAACCGAGCCATCGTCACGCACACCGTCGCGCTCGACATGGCGACCTACTTCAAGGCCTTCTAGCGCGCGGCGCTCCGGCTCATCCGAGGGCGCGACGCCGCGTCACATTTTGCAGTTGAAGGTCGGCGGACGAGCCCGCCCCGGGCGCGCGCCGGCCTCGAGGAACGGCAGCCATGATCGCATCGAAGCCCCGCCCTCGTACCCTCGCGCGCGTGCTGATAGCCGCCGCCGCGCTCCTCGGCGTGGTGCTGGCCTGCGCCAGCTTCGAGGAGAACGACGTCTGGACGCCGACCATCGAGCACCAGGACATCAATAGCTGCGAGAGCGCCAACGCCGACAAGGCCATCGCCGCCCTGCTCGGCCTCGACAACGTCGAGATGGTCATGGCCTTCCGCAAAGGGCTCTACGAGGTCCACTCCAGGCGCGGCGTCGTCAAGTTCGCGCGCCGCCAGGACCGCAACGGCTACTCCTACGAAGTCGTCTCGACCGAGGGGGAGAATCCGCTCGCCAACCAGGACGACAAGGCCTTCGCGCGCCTCGAGGAGGAGCTGGAGGCGGGCTCCAACCCCGAGTCCACCGACTACAGCGAGCAGGACCCGGGCTACAGCGGCCCCACCGATCCGCGGATGGCCTTCGTCGCCCCCGAGAAGATGAGCTACCCGCGGGCCTACGAGCGCATCGCGGCCTTCTTCGACAGCCCGCGCGCGCCCGACCTGATGATCGAGTTCAAGCCCTACGCGCTCCACCCGCTCGGCGACCACGTCTCGGCCCACGGCTTCCTCAACGCGATAAGCTCGCGCGGCGTGCTCGCCTTCGCCGGCGCGGGCATCAAGAAGGGCGTGCGCTTCGACCACGTGCCGGCCAGCGTGGACATCGCGCCGACGCTCGCCCGGCTGCTCGGGTTCGAGAAGACCTACGGCGTTGACGCCACCGGCCACTACAGCCACGACGTCTACCTCAAGCGCCAGGACGGCCACGTCCTCGAGGAGGTGCTCGAAGGCCCGAACGCGCGCGCGAGCCGCGCGGTCATCATCGTCAACGACGCGCTCACCAACAGCGAGCTCGCCCACCTGCTCGAGGGCGACGAGCCGCTGACGGCCTACCGCTGGTTCCAGGAGAACGGCGCCTGGTTCGACAACGGCGTCATCGTCAACTTCCCGTCCAACACCTACGCGAGCCACAACACCATCGGCAGCGGCGCCTGGTCGGGCCACCACGGGCTGCTCGACAACAAGTTCTACCTGCGCGAGACCGGCGAGACGAAGGACCCGCTGTCGCAGGTGGTCAACTTCGGCAAGTTCGTCACCGACGAGGTCGAGACGCTGCACCAGGCGGTGCACCGCAACTTCCCCAACTGGCACCCCGAGCGCTCGCCGCTGGGCAACTTCACCGTCTCGATCAACTCGCCCTCGAGCAAGGGCGCCGACCTCGCCGCGCTCGACCTCATCGAGACCTACGACTGGAGCCGCTGCCAGGAGGCCGAGGAGCTCAAGGTCCCGCAGGTCGACTCGACGCTCGAGGGCACGGCCCAGGCGGCCGACAACTTCGCGCTCTCGACCTTCTTCAAGGCCTTCCTCGGCAAGATGCCCGACGGCTCGAAGTGCGTGCCCAACCCGCGCTTCGCGATCATCAACTTCGGGATGACCGACGACATCGCGCACCGCCGCGGCGCCCACTCCGACGGCCTGCGGCGGGCCGTCGCGCTCACGAACGAGCGCATGGACCTCGCGATGAAGGCGATGAAGGCCGCCGGCGCCTTCGAGGACACGGTCTTCGTGCTCACCTCGGACCACGGGCAGGTGCTGCAGGACCGGGCGCGCACCCAGGAGGTCGCGCCGGCGCTCTACGACGCGAAGATCGGCAAGTTCCGCCTCACCGACACCGGCGTCTACCTGCTCGACTGCATCCCCAAGCCCGAAAAGCCCGACGGAGGCAGCGAGAAGAGCGAGGAGTGCCCCGGCGCGCTCTTCATCGACGTGCTCTCGCCTGCCAAGAACGCCACCGAGGTGCCGGTCGAGGGCATGGTCGTCCATCTCCAGCTCTCGCGCCCCGCGGCCATCTCAGCCGACGGCAAGAGCTGCGCCGAGGATCCGCGGACGATGAAGGCCTGGCTCGAGAACGAGCAGGGAGAGGTCTTCCCGGGCCGCATCACCTACTCGGCGACCAACAACGACGTGAAGTTCAGCCCCTTCGGCATCCTCGAGAGCCACACGCGCTACCGCTTCGTCCTGCAGGTGCGTGACACGCGCGCCGAGACGAGCTTCACGACCGCTGAGGCCTACGAGGGCGCGGTCCCGCCGATGGCCCACCGCACCTACGCGCTGACCATCGCCGACTTCCAGTACCCCGAGCAGCTTCAGCAGCTCTTCAACAGCCTCAGATCGACGATGCCGCCCATCCTCATCAACATGAACGAGCTGGCCATCGACGATCCGCAGGCCGAGCACCAGACCGGCCGGGCGCTGATGGTCGGCGGCATGGGCGACCCGAAGACGACGCCTCCCGACGCCGCCCTCGCCGAGGAGAGCCCCAAGGTGAACAACACCAGCACCGCGCTGACGCTCTCCGGCCGGCTGCGCGGCCGCTGGCTGCTGCTGGGGCCGGGCGAGGTGCACCTGACGGCCTCGGGCGTGCCGCTGGTCTTCCGCGAGTTCGTCACCTCGGGCGTCATCTCCGAGGACGGCAAGACCATCGAGGAGGGCGTGCTCACCGGCGTCATCAGCGTCCAGGAGCTGGGCGAGGCGCTCGACATCGACCTCTCGAGCATCTGCACCGATCCGGCGACCAAGGAGGCCTGCGACGACGCCGGCAACATCCGCATGGCCGCCAGGCTGGTCGGCGTCGAGAACCCGCTCCCGTTCGCGCCCTTCATCACCAGCCCGGTGAACAAGAGCGTCGGCAACCCGCCGGAGGGCACGGTCATCGAGGTCTACTTCAACGAGCCGGCCGACCAGGCCGCCACCAGCTTCGAGCTTTCGGTCTGCGACGAGTCGGGCATCGAGCGGCCGCCCTCGGGCAGCGAGGCGCTGAGCTGGTCGTGCAACCAGACGGGCCCGACTTTGGTGCCGGGCGACGTGCGGTTCGTCTCCGACCGGCACGCGACCTTCACGCCGGCTGCGCCGCTGCCCTCGGGAGCCTGGCTGCGGTTCGGCGTGGACGCGCGCGCGTCCGGAGAGGGCGGCGGCTCCGACGCGCGGCACATCGTCTTCAGGACCAAGTAGCCGGCGCGCCGCTCCGAGGTCGGCGCTGCCGGCGCGCCCGACTCCGGCCGCCTGCGCCGAGGTGAGGCGAGAGATCCCTCCATCGGCCGCTGGCAGCTTCCGCCGTGCGAGCGGTCGAAGGGAGAGCGCCGTCGCCGAGCACGTCCGGGCTCTGCCCCGAATCCAAGCGATCGCTCGCAAGCTTCCAACGAGACCGCCGCCGGCGTGGCGGTTTCGAAGGCCCGGGACGCCGGCACGAAGGCCGGCGCTCCACACGAAGGCCGGCGCTCCACACGAAGGCCGGCGCTCCACACGAAGGCCGGCGCTCGGCACGAAGGCCGGCGCTCGGCACGAAGGCCGGCGCCCCACACGAAGGCCGGCGCCATGAAACGCGAAGAGCGGGCCGCGAGGCCCGCTCCCGACGAACGCGAGTTCAGCACCGAGCGCGCCTCAGGTCTCGACCGAGACCGTCGAGACACCGACGAGGTCGCCGTGCGCGTTGCGGCCGACCACGTAGACGCCGATTTCGATCTCGCCTACGCGGATCACCTGCAGGTCGGTGAGGTTGGTCTCGAGCGCCGCGCGTAGCTGCGAGTACTTGGCCGCGTCCTCGTGCTCGGTGTCGCCCCACCAGTCCTCGGGCGTGGAGAGGTCCGCGAAGAACTCGGCGAAGTCGCGCAACTCAACTGGGGTGCCGGGCTCCTGGCCCAGGGTCTTCAGGAACTGCTCCATGGTCGGCTTGGCGGTACCGGCACCCTCAGCGAGGAAGAAGTCGAAGGGATGGTCGGACTCGCTGATGAACCAGAGGTCCTCGGTCGCCTCGGCGATCTGCCCGCGCAAGGCGTCGAGCTCGGCCTGGCGGCCGTCGGCCTCCGCCTCGAGTGACAACGGCCCGTACCAGCGGACACCCTCGCCGTCCTTCACTTCGAGGTGGAAGGTGCCGTCCTTCGAGTCGATGAAGGCCCGGCGCCCCGGGTCGATCTCCAGGCTGTTCAGGTAGCGGGTAGACGGGGCCTTCTCGAGCGGAGCCGGCAGGGCCGCACCCTCGAGCAGACCGGCAATGCTGTCGCGCATCCGCTTGGCGTTGGCGCCGAGCGGCAAGTTGCTCCTGGCGTAGAACGCCTCGCGCTCCTCGCGAGCCCCCTCGTCCAGCACCGACGGCGCCGAGACGTCGAAGCCGCTCTCGCCGGCGAGCTGCGCGAGCAGCTTCGCCTCGCCCGCGCTGACCCTGTCGGCGCCGCGCGTGCCCGTGGTCGCGGCCTCGATGATCGCCCGGGCTTCGTCCCTGGTGACGGCGGGCTTCCCGTTGGCCGAGTGCTCCAGCGCCTTGCGGATTGCGGTACGAACGGAGGGGATGCTCATCTGAGCCTCGCGGAAAGAGTTGAGGCATAGTCGCCTGCGCCTCTTTGCAAGTTGCTTGGTCGTCGGCCTCGAGGCTCGTGAGTCTCTCGAGCTCGTGCTCGATCCATCCGGCGCTCGCCGACCGTATCGCCCTCGTCCTCAGGCTTCGCCCCGGCCTGTCCGGAGCCGAGAGGAGCCGGGGAGCCCGGGCGGCCGACGGGCGCCGGCGTCAGACCTCGAAGCCCGGGCGCGGCCATCCGGCCGGATTCTGCCAGGAGCGCCCGCCGCCCCGCGACCGCAGAAGCACACCTGATTTCGCTCACTTCGCCCACTCCGGGCCGCGCACCCGACACCGGTGGACCGCCCCTTGCATTCGCGCCGGCGCTCGTTCGCTTCCGAGCCGCACAGCGTCGCGGCCTCGGCGAAGCGGGCGACCGAAGCGACACACCGAGCGTCGGGAAACCGCCAGGGTTGGATTCCAACAGCAATCGAAAAGTCCGCACCGATGAACCGCTCTCTTCACATCGCGCTCCTCACCTCCACCGCGCTCAGCCTCGCCGCCTGCGATCTCGTCGAGCAGGCAGATGCCTCGGGGAGTTGCAAGGGCATGGTGGGCACGACCTCTGTCGAGGGAGAGCTCGCCGCCGATAGCGAATTCCACCGCGACGACCGCCACTTCGGCGCCGAGGCGGCCTTCCTCAACCTGAGCACCGCGTCGGGCGCGCTGCGCATCTACGCCCACCTCGAGGACATGCCGAGCGATTCGGACGTGGGGACGCACCCGCTGGTGCCGCTGACCGGGTTCGTGGACACGTGGCGGATCGACAGTCCCATACATGCGCCCTCCCTCACCGCCGGCAGCTTCACGCTCACCTCCGCCAGCCGCGAGCTCATCGAAGGCAGCTTCGAGATGGCCTTTGCTGACGGCTCGAAGGCGAGCTGCCAGTTCTCGATTCCCCGCAACTACTCGCTCGATACCGACGACTGACCCGACGGGCGCTCCGCGCTCGCGCGAGTCGATTGGGTGGCCAGCGACCGAAAGATCGCTTAGTTGATAGCCAAACAACCTAAGGGAGACAGACGAAATGACCGACTTCGGCCCGAACCCCTACGTCGTCGACATCGAGAAGACCACGCTGGAGAACGAGAACTACCGGACGACCATCTGGACCGGGAAGTACATGCAGATGACCGTCATGTCCATCAAGCCGGGCCAGGACATCGGGCTGGAGGTCCACAACGACCACGACCAGTTCCTGCGGGTCGAGCAGGGCAAGGCGCGCGTGCAGATGGGCCCGTCCAAGGACGACCTGAGCTTCGACAAGGAGGTCTCCGACGACTGGGTCATCCTGGTCCCGGCGGGCCAGTGGCACAACGTGACGAACATCGGCGACAAGGACCTCAAGGTCTATTCGCTCTACGCGCCGGCCGAGCATCCGCACGGCGCCGTGCACCCGACGCGCGAAGACGCCGAGCGCGCCCACGGGCACGACTGAT
>JBMNNX010000297.1:0-7813 GCA_050942745.1 Myxococcales bacterium | reverse complement strand
CCTCGAGCCGCAGCGGGAGGATCTTCACGTCGAGCGGCGCGCCGTCGCGCGTGCGCGTCTTGCGCGGGCCAACCGGGATGCGGCCCTTCTCGGCCTCGCGGATCTTCCAGATGAGGTAGCGGCGGTCGTCGCTGCCCGTCGCGCGGCCGACGACCTCGAGGTACTTCGTCTGAAGCTCCTCGATTGTCATCGTCGCGAACCGTCCGCGCGGAGGCTTTGGGGCGTCGCTTGCGGTGGCCGTCACGATCTTCGTCGCCGGCGTCGTGGGCTCGCGCGCGCCCTTGTCGAGCTTCGCCGGCGGCGGGCCCTCCGTGCGCTTGGCCTCTGCCGCCAAGGCCTCCTCGATACGCCGAACCAGAAACCTCTTGTTTGGGCTCTTGGTGCGCTCGCCCGTCGCCGCCTTGAAGCGCTCCCACAGCTCCGGCAGCGGCAGCGTCTCGAGGTTCTCCTTCTTCGTCTTGGTGGTCGTGCTCTTCGCCTTCGTGCTCATGACTCTCTCCTCGTCGGGCGCTGGGTACACGTCGGCCTTCACGCGCGCGCCCGTCGCTCGCGTGTCGGGGTTCGAGTTCCTCGCGGTGCGCGTGCCCGTTCAGGTCAAGCGCGCAGGCGCTCGAAGCACGCCAAGTCGACAGCGCGCGGGTCGCTCGTCACGAAGCTGAAGCGCCCCTCCGCTTCGAGCCACGGCTGCACCTCGACGCGGTCCTCGGCGGTGACGCCGCCCGCACGCGCGAGGTCATCCTCGTCCTTGATGATGTTCCCGTCGGCCTTGAGCACCGCGACGATGCGAACGCGGTAGCCGCGCAGGTAGCGATGCTCGCTGCCGATGTAGGTGGTGATGGCGCCGATGGTCGTGATCTTCATCGCTGTCCTCCGCGTTGATCGCTTCGCCATACAGGCTTCCGTTCACGCCGCCAGCAAGGTCATTCCGTGAAGAATCGACCTCGTTGAGAACCGCGTTCGCGCTCACCGCGTGGCCACGTTCCATGCCGTCTTGGACCCGTAGCGGAGCTGCTCACCCTCGACGATGAACACGTCGTTGCGGTGCGCGCCCGGCTCGAGGCAGTCGTCGCGCTCGTCGTCCTCGTCGCGCTCGTCTGCGTCGGCGCGCAGTATCTCGTCTCGCGTCGCCACACCCGCGATCGCGCACTCGAACGGCCAATTCTCTTGCGACATCACGAGGACCTCGGCGTCCGGGTCCTGCTCCTCCAAGAGCTCGATCAGCTCGCTCACCTTCATGTCGTCGTCTCCGCCGGGGTGGTTCGTGGGGTGCGCCCCGCTCGCGACGACATACAGGCTTCCTTCTGGCGACCTTCCAAGGCGAAGAAGCGAGAAATCGACCGGCGCGCGGAAGCCCGCGTTACCTGGCGAGAACTCCGCGTGCGGCCCTCACGCAGCCTTGTCGTGCAGGTCCTCGATGGCGTCCTTGAGTGCGACGAGTGCGGCCTCGACCTTGGTCACGGCCTCGGTCTGCACGCGCCCCATCTCGGCCACCTTGTCGAACAGCTCGCGGAGCTGCGCGTCCTTCTTCTCGTTCACGCGCCAGAAGGCCCAGCCGAGCACCGCGACGAGGCCGTAGGGCCCGGTCGCCTGAAGCCACGTCGCGACGCTGGTGAAGTCCTCCATCTCGTTCTCCCTGGCTCAGGCCACGGCGTGCGTGGGCAGTAGATCTCGAACGTCAGCGCGACGTACGCCGGTCGAGCGCTTGACCGCCTCCTCAAAGGCGGCGTCGGGCCCGAGTCCCACCTCGATGCGCAGCCATGCGTAGAAGACGAGCAGCGCTCCGTCCGCGTGCCCGAAGTAGTGGTGCGCGAGCACGCCCGGCAGCGGCGCCTTCGCGGCCGCGTCGACGGGACCGAGCACAAAGCGCCCGTCTCGAAGCCCTGGCCAGACGCGCGGCACCGCGATGCCTGGTGTGGGATCGCTCGTCGCCCAGCGCACGAGCGCGGCCACGGCCTCAGCCTGCGCAGGCGTCGGCAGCACGTATTCGCCCTTGTGCGCCCACGGCGCCTTGATGATGCGGTTCCACGGTAGACCCGGCTTCAGGTAGCTCGGGTAGTAGGGATTCACGACCTCGACGCCGAACGACGGGCCGTTGTGCTGGCTCGCGTGGCACAGGATGTCTGTCGCGAGGTCCCCGTGTTGCGTCAGCGCGCCGTCCGCGCCGATCACGAGGTGGACGCTGAGCCCGCGCTTCTCCAGGACCGCGATGGTCGAATCGACGCTGCGCGTGACGGTCTCGTGGACGACGAGCTCGACCGCGCGAGCTCGTTTGCCCTTCGATGGGAAGCGATGGACGCCGTCCTCCGCAAAAGTGCGCACCGAGAGCCCGTCGACGGGGCACGTCGCGACCCCGCTCACGATGAAGCCGCCATTCACTGGTCTGGCTCCTTCCCCTGCAGCTGCTCGACGGCGCGTGCTGGCAGCTTGAGGCCTGCATCGAAGAAGCGCTGCTTGACCTCCTGAGCGAGAGGCCGCGTGAAGACCTTGTCGGCCTTGTCCCGCAGCTTCGCGACGACGCGCCCCTTCTTCACCAGCTCGGAGTGCAGCTCATCGACGAGCAGCCGATGGAGATGGCCCGAGCTGCCGATTGCTGGGTGCTCCTGCTCCTCCACGGGCGAGCGGACGAGGAACTCGCGCGAGCGGCACGTCGGGCACTCGGGGAGCGCCACGATGCTGTCCTCGACCTGTTGCTCGCGCTCAATCCCGACCTCGAGGTCGGCAAGCAGGATGCGATTCTCGCCATCACACTTGGCGCAGCGTTGCACGAGCTCAGTCGCGGTGATCTCTTGAATGGCCATGCGCGCTCCTCATGCGATCGCGGTGTACGAGCCGAACCAGTACGCGGTCGCCCCTCCGCTGAGCGACTGGTAGGAGAAGAAGCCGAAACCGTCGCGGTCGGCGTAGCCGGTGGTCGGCGTGCCCGAGAAACCTGCGCTTGCGCTGTTGACGCTGAGCGTGATCGACGACGGTGCCGCGGGGAACCGGTTGCGGAAGGTGACGCTTCCGCCGCCAGCGACCGTCCGCGTGCCGTTGAAGCTGTTGGTCCACTCCATCCCCAAGCGCCCGATCTCGCGCACCGTCCCCGCCAGCTCGAACGCGGAGTTGACGGTGCTGCTCATCGGCAGGCGCCAGGTGCGTGTCCAGGTGGTGAAGGTCGCGGCGAACGAGTCCTCGTGGAGGAACTCGATCTCGTTGCGCGCGAAGCGGAACGCGCCGCAGAAGGTGCCAGACGCGTCACGCACCCACTGCGAGCCATTCCACGACGCGTTCAGGGTGAACCAAATCGCGCTCGTGTCCGAATACACACGCAGCCGCGTCGCGGCTGCGCCAGAGGCGTTGGCGTCGAGAATGAGCGCTTTGGTCCCGCCGAGCGGCGGAATGTGAATCGACCGATGCTGGCCGGCGTTCGCCTCGTTGCCTCGAAAGTGATCGTCCTCGAAGGCGTCGAGGATCTCCGCCAGCGCGGCCTCGACGTTGGCCGCATTCAGGTTGCCGCCTGCGTCGGCGACGGAGATGGCGCTCGCAGCGTGGGCGCCGCTCCCCTGGTTCACGTGGCCGTTGAGCGCGCCGAGCAGCGTCGCGAGGGCCGCGCGGAGCGTGCCGGCCGCGATGGCCGTTGGCGCACCGGCGATCGCGTCAACGCCGACCAGACTCGCGCCTGGAGCAGCGGCGCTCGTCGCGAGGAGGTCCGTCACGATCTCCTGGAGCTGCGCCTGGACGTTCGTTGCTGCGATATTGTTGTGGGCGGTGGCGGCGATTGCGCTCGCGTTGTGCGCGCCGGTCGGCGCGCTCACGTGCGTGTTCAGGAAGCCGAGGAGCGACGCGAGCTGCGTCTTGACGGTGCCCGCGGCGAGGGCGTTCGGCGCCCCCGCCGTGGCGTCGACGCCGATCCGCGTCGCTCCTGAGCTGCCAACGGCGCCAGAGGCCAAGTCGTCGACGACCTCGTCGATCGCCGCCTGCACGTTGCCGGCTCCGACGAAGCCGTGCGCGGTGTAGTCGATCGCGCTCGCGGCGTGACGGCGAGCCGCCGCGGTGAAGTGGTCACGGAGCTCCGCGTCGACCTCGTCGAACGACGCCTGCACCGTCGCGGCCAAGGGCGCGAGGATGCTCCACGTGCCGGTGGTGACGGCGACCGACGTGCCCTGCGCGAAGATGAACGCCTGTCGGCGCGACGTGTCGATATCGGCGGCGAGGATCTGGGTCTGCCCGGGCCGCCGGCGCACGTCGCACACGAGGAGTTCGTCGGCCTGGAGCGCCGGCTTCGGCGCGACGCCGATGGGCCCCTCGGGCGCCTGCCGCACCACGAGTTCGAAAGACTCATCACGCCGGAAGAACACCTGCTGAGAGTTGCCGTCCGTGCGCGGATCCGAGAGCTGGCGCTTGAAGCGCAGGAAGATACCGAGCCAGCGCTCGTTGCCAGCCGTGGCGACGTCGGTGGGGATGCCCACGAGGTCGACGGCGCAGTCCACCGTCTGCCCGGTCCCGAAGAACATCCGCTGTCCGAGGTTGTCGTAGGCCCGCGCGGGTGCGGTGAGGTCCACGGTCAGGTCGGGGACCGGCGAGTGCGGCGCCGGGACGGCGCCCGAGACGATGCCGTAGATGTTCAGGTCGGCGGCGAGATCCCGATCCGCCTTCTCGAGCAAGGCGAACGCGAGGTCGAGCTCGGCCTCGGTGACGCGCTGGCGAAAGTAGAAGTCGACGCGGTCGGCCATGTCCTTGCCTCGGCGGGCACGAGGCCCTCCGTGGAGGCAAAGCCGGCGCGCGCGGCTCGTGGGGACAGGAGAGGCCCGTCCGGCTACAAAGAGGGCATGGAACCGCGCCTGAACTTCGTGACGCTAGTCGTGGCCGACCTCGCCCGGGCTCGCCGGTTCTATGTTGACGGCCTGGGCTGGAAGGCCGCCTTCACCGGCGACGACGTGTTGATGATCCACGTCGGCCAGAAGCTCGTGCTTTCCCTGTGGTCCGAGGCGGGCGCGCGCGAAGAGATCGGCGAGGTCACTCGCGGCGGGACGCTGCCCTTCACGCTCGCGCACAACGTCGCCACTCCTGCGGAGGTCGACGCGGTGCTCGCGACGGCGCGCGCCGCGGGAGCCACGGTTGAACCGGGCCAGCAGCGCGCTTGGGGAGGCTACAGCGGCTACTTCATCGATCCCGAGGGCTTCCGCTGGGAGGTCGCCTTCAACCCGCACCCGATCGGCGACGTTACTTTCCCGTAGCTCCATCAGTGTAGGTCGGTCGTCTCGCCGAGGTCGCTGAGGCCGAGCTCCCAGTGGTTCGGCAGCACCGGCGGAAGCGGCTCGACGAGGTCCACGAAGTGGGTGTGCGCGGGCTTCAGATACTCGACGATGGCGCGCAGCTGCTGACGCTCGCGCGTCGTGAGAATGCGCGTGACCTCCACGTTGAAGGCGTAGCGCGCGAAGCGGTCGGAAGGCCCGAGCACCCAGTCGATGCCGAGATCGGACTCACCGAGCCTGAGCGTGTCCGCGTTGAACGGAGTGATGGCTGCGATGTCGATGCCGAGAAAGAAGCGGACCGCGTTCTGGATGCCCTTCGCCGTACCCTTTTGCCGATACATCTCGACGAGGACCGACGCGAGGCGGCGCTTCCCTATCGCGTCGAGCTCGAACGGGAACGGGTTGCCGAGGTCGCGCAGGATGAGGTCCACGAAGGCCTCGGGCGCGCGCTCGAGGTCGAAGATGTCGGGCCAGCGGTCCAAGTCAGCGAGCAGGAGGTCGGTCACCTCTTGCAGGCACGCGATGAAGCGCGCGAGATCGCCGGTCTGGTCGTCACGGCGGTTGTGGTTCGGCAGCATCCGCCAGAGGTCGAAGCGCCGCCGCTCAGGGCGTGCGGGGCGAAAGCCGCTGAAGGTGGCGCGGTCGTACGGGGCGTGCACGGGGTTACCGACGAGGTCCGTTACGCCGCTCACGACAACCTCGTACTCCACGTCTGGCGTCATCTCGGTGTCGAGTGTGAGGAGGACGATGTTGTCGTCGTTCGTTGAGGCGACTGCCGTGAGTGGCACGGCGGGCGCACCGAGCGCGGTGAATGTGAACGTCGCGCCGGGCGGGACGAGCACGCGTTCATCAAAGGCCAAGCGCACGGTCCGCTGCGCCAGCGCTTGTGCGCCGACGATGCGCGGTGCCGTGCGGTCTTCGACCATGAACGAATACACCTCGTCGAGCGAGGCGGCGCCGCCTACCGTTTGGGCGAGCACGCGCACCTGGACCGTCGCGAGGCTCGCGAGAGGGATGACGGGGTGGAGCACGACGCGCAGCGTGTCTGCGCTTTGCACGACGTCGGCGAGCGGCCCCGCGTAAGCCGGCGCGATCTCGGTGGACGCGCCGCCCTCGAACGCGAGCGCGCCATCGATCCACACGCGCGCGGTCGCGCGGTCCACGCCGTCCGCTCCGGTGTCGACCAACTCGAGGGCGAGCGTCGCGTCGATAGGCACGCCGTTCTCGGCCGGACTCGGGTCGCGGTTCACCAACACGAGGCGCGGCGCGGTCGCCAGGAGCGCGACGCTATCGACGTAGAGCGCGGGGAGCTCGACCGTGCTCACCGTTCGCTCCTCATGCGTTCACCAGCTCGAGCCGCACGCCCACTGTGTGCGTGCCGGAGAGCTTCGAGACGTTCGCGGCGAGGTCGGTGACGAGCCGCTCTCGCCCCGGCCTCGCGCGCATGCGGGCGTGCTTGATGCCGTCGACCGTAATGCTCGCCTCCCACGCGAGCCCGGCCGGTGTGCTCGCCGGCACCACCAGGCGCAAGAACGCCCGGACGAACATGACTCCCGTGAGGTCGGCATTCTGGCTGACCTCAGCGTGGTCGCCTGGACCGAGCTCGAAGAAGCGCCCGGGCTCCACGTCGCCGAGTACGAAGGCGTACTCGCCGCACGTCGCCTTCGACGTCAGGAGGCGCCCCTGGCCGCGCCCGAGGCGGCTGGTGAATGCGGTCAGCGCCATCGCTCACACCTGCCGGAACAGCTCGAGGTGGTCGAAATACGCCCGCCGCGTCACGTCCTTCACGGAGAAGCCAAAGCCGCCGCGGCCCGACGTCAGCGGCTGCGAGCCCGAGTTGATGCCGAGGTGGTCGTCAATGAACTCCACCATGCCGGACACCGGCTGCCAATCGGGGGGCGTGCCGAGCGGGTGCAGCGCGAGGTCGCTCTGAAAGACCTTGAGCACGACGTCGCCGTTCGTGTTCACGATGACGTCGAGCCGCAGGTGCAGCCACGTCGCCTGCGCGAACGAGGCCGCCGACTTGAGCAGCACCCCGGGCCCGTCTGACGTCGGCAGCCCCACGGCGACGGCGCCCTTGCGGAGCACGATGCGGTGCGGATCGTCGTCGGAGAGACCGAGCAAATACGCGCTGTCGTTGACCGAGTTGCCCTGGCAGCAGAGGAACAGGAACGGCGAGAAGCCCGTGGGACCGCCGCCCGGGCCGCGCTGCAAGACGCCGCGGATTGAGCCTCCCTTGGCCATGGGCGCGAAGCCCGCGAGGTTGGCGAAGAGCGCCACCGCGCCGTTCACGGCCGCGAGCGAGTTGAAGGCGTAGAGGAAGCTGCCGCCGCCCGGCGGGCGCGCGATCCCAGCCGTCACGCCGCGATCGACGGTCGCGATGTCGAGCCCGTCGTTGAGGTACGTCCAGTCTGCTTCGGCCATGGCTTGCTCCTCACTGCGTCGTCGCGGGCGTCCACCCGTTGTTGAAGTCCTCGACGGGCTGCGCGCCGGCGTCGAACAGCGCGGCGCTCGCCGTGACCGCGGCCCACGTCGACGCGAACGACTCGTTCTCACGCCACTGGTCCTCGAAGTCTTCG
>JBMNNX010000296.1:0-7822 GCA_050942745.1 Myxococcales bacterium | reverse complement strand
GTCAACCGGCCCAAGGGACCGGTTGACCGTCACCTCGTCGCCCTCGGCCTTGCCGATGAGCGCCTTCGCCAGCGGCGACTCGACGCTGATGAGGCCCGCCTTCACGTCGAACTCGTCGGGCCCGACGATGCGGTAGGTCGACTCGTTGCCGTCCTCGTCCTCGACCGTCACCCAGGCGCCGAAGAAGACGCGGTCGGTCCTGTCCTTGCCCGGCGCGACGACCGTGAGCGACTCGAGCCGCTTGGACAGGAAGCGCAGGCGCCTGTCGATCTCGCGCAGCTTCTTCTTGCCGTAGATGTACTCGGCATTCTCCGAGCGATCGCCTTGCGCGGC
The DNA here is from genome assembly GCA_050942745.1 of Myxococcales bacterium. Classification (GTDB taxonomy): domain Bacteria; phylum Myxococcota; class Myxococcia; order Myxococcales; family UBA5297; genus UBA10939. The sequence goes on along the minus strand of JBMNNX010000296.1, from coordinate 7,489 downwards.
GGCGGCCGAGACTTCGGCGGTGATCTTCGGGCGCTCGACCTTCCAGAGCCGCTCGATCTCGTCCTGGATGCGCTTGAAGCCCTCGGGCGTGATATAGCGCCCGCCGCGCCGCGGGGGCGCCTCTTCCTCGGTCCGCTCGTCGAGCGGATCGACCGGGTCCTCTTCCTTCGTGAACGCCTTGGACATCGCTTCACCTTGCGCCCGGCGGGCGCGGAGCGCGCCGGCCGAGCCGCTGTCGTTCTCTTGAGGTCACACGGGAGGCGCGCGGCCTTCGTCCCCGGGGCCGGCGCGAAGGTCGCGCCCGGCTGGCCGAAGAGCGCCGGCGAGTCCGGCCGCCGGAGCTCCGACAAAACGTCCCGGCGAAGTGCCGGTCGATCCGCCGGGGCCGGTCGGAAACGCGGGCGCTCGTCCGCGCGACGGTGCAGCCGCCAGCGCGGAGGAGCCGGAGCCCGACCTCGGTTGGCCTACCGGAGCTTGCCCGCCTCCTCGAGCGACAACAGGACGCGCTCGGGGGTGAGCGGCAGGCGCCGGAACCGATACCCGACCGCCTCGCTCACCGCGTTGGCCACCGAGGCGGCCGCGGGGATGAGCGACGGCTCGCCGATGCCCTTGGCGCCGAACGGACCGGCCGAATACGGCTGCTCGATGAGCACGATATCGACCTCGGGCACGTCGAGCGTGGTCGGGATGAGGTAGTCGGTGAAGTTCGGGTTCAGGCAGCGGCCGTTGTCGAGCTTGAGGTCCTCCATCAGCGCGTAGCCGACGCCCTGGACGACGCCACCCTCGATCTGGCCTTCGATGAGCGTGCGGTTGATGGCCTGGCCGACGTCGTGGGCCGCGGTGACGCGCACGGCGCGGGTGCGGCCGCTGCGCAGATCGACCTCGACCTCGGCTATCTGCACCGCGAAGGCGTAGGAGCTGTAGGCCTCGCCGTTGCCCCGGTCGTTGTCCCAGGCCTTGCGAGGCGGCGCGTACCAGCCCTGGGCGCTCAGGTTGACCTTCTTCACCGCGAAGGCCGCGTTGGCGACGTCCTTCAGAGTCCCGAGCCGGGTGCCGTCGCGCTTGAAGACCTGTCCTTCGCGCAGCTCGATCTCCTCGGCGGGCAGGCCGTACATCCCGGAGGCCGCCTCGAGGATGCGCCCCTTGAGCTGCCGCGAGGCGTCGATGACCGCGTTGCCGCTCATCACCGTGGTGCGCGAGGCGACCGTCGGGCCGCTGTCGGTGACGAAGTCGGTGCTCGACTGCGTGACGCGCACGTGCTCGAGCGCGACCCCGAGCGTCTCGGCGGCGCACTGGGCGGCGACGGTGAAGGCGCCCTGCCCGAGCTCGGTGCCGCCGATGGAGACCAGCACCGAGCCGTCGGGCCGCAGGTGCACGAGCGCGCCCGAGCCCTCGAGGTACTGGCCGCCGGCGTGCAGCCCGACGCCGTACATGCAGGCGCCGATGCCGATGCCCTTCTTCAGCCACCGCGAGGTCTTGTTGAACGCCTCGTATTCGCGGCGCTTCTCCTCGTAGCGGCTGCGCGCGAGGGCGGCCTCGAAGGTCTCGAGCCCGGGGACGCTCTCGGTCAGCTTCTGGCAGGTGGTCGTCTCGTCGCCGGGGCCGAGGAAGTTGCGGCGGCGGATCTCCGCGGGCGAGAGGCCGAGCCGCGCGGCGAGCTCGTCCATCTGCGCTTCCATCGCGAAGGTCGTCTGCGGGGTGCCGAAGCCGCGGTAGGCGCCGCCGAAGAGGTTGTTCGTGTAGATGACGTAGGTGTCCACGCGCGCGGTCGGCGTGCGGTAGGGGCCGAAGGCGGTCGAGTTCGAGCGCTCGGAGACGATGGCCGACAGGCCGGTGTAGCCGCCAGCGTCGCAGTCGATGCGCGCCTGCGCGGCGGTGATGCGGCCCTCCTTGTCGGCGCCGATCTTGTTCGTCACCTTCATCCGGTGCCGCTTGCTCGACCAGGCGAGATCCTGGGCGCGGTCGTAGATGAACTTCACCGGGCGGCCGGTCTTCATCGCGAGGAGCGCGGCGCACGCGGACGGCTCGCTCGGATAGTCCTCCTTGCCGCCGAAGCCGCCGCCGGTGGTCGCCTGGATCACGCGGACGCGCGCGTAGTCGAGGCCGAGGACGCGGGCGACCGCCTTCTGGACGTAGAAGGGCGCCTGCGCCGAGGCGTGGATGGTCACGCCGCCGTCGGGCTCGGGGATGGCGACACAGCCGTTCGGCTCGAGGTAGGCGTGCTCCTGGTAGTTGACCTCGTAGACGTCCTCGACGATCGCCGCGGCGGCGGCGAAGCCCTGCTCCACGTCGCCGCGGATGACCTGCTTCTTGGTCATCACGTTGCCGTTCTCGTGGATCTTGATGGCGCCGGGGGCGAGCGCCTCGTCGGTGTGCGTGATGACCGGCAGCGGCTTGTACTCGACCTTGATGGCGCGGACCGCGGCCTCGGCGTGCTCGGCCGTGTCCGCGGCGACGAGCGCGACGCGGTCGGACACCTGGCGCACCTTGCCGGTGGCGAGCAGGGGCTGATCGGCAATCTGGATGCCTATCTGGTTCTCGCCGGGCACGTCCTTGGCGGTGACGACGGCGAAGACGCCGGGCATCGACTCGGCGGCGCTCGTGTCGACAGAGAGCAGCTCGGCGTGCGCGTAGGCCGAGGTGAGGGCCTTGCAGTGGAGCATCCCGACCAGCTCGATGTCGTCGACGTAGCGGGCGCGTCCGGTGACCTTTTCGAGCGCGTCGACGCGCCGGGCGCGGGTTCCGATGGTGCGGAGGGTCTCACCCATGGCTTTCTCCGGGATGCTCAGGGTTGCTTGCCCAGCTCGGCGACCGCCACCTGCACGGCCTCGATGATCTTCGCGTAGCCGGTGCAGCGGCACAGGTTGCCGGCGAGCGCTTCCTTGATCTCCTGGACGCTCGCCTTTGGCCTGGTGTCGCACAGGTGCGCGCCGGTGACGACGACGCCGGGGGTACAGAAGCCGCACTGCACGCCGCCCGCGGCGACGAGCGCCTTCTGGAACGGGTGCATGCCGTCGGGGTGGCCGCGGCCGACGCCCTCGACGGTGACGATCTCTTTGCCCTGGACCTGCTTGGCGAAGAGCAGGCAGCTATTGACCGGCCGGCCGTCGAGCAGCACGGTGCAGGCGCCGCACTCGCCCTCGCCGCAGCCTTCCTTGGTGCCGGTGTAGCCGAGGCGCCGCAGGGCATCGACGAGCCGGATGTCCGCGGGCATCGGGGCCGAGCGGACGGTGCCGTTGATCTTGAGGGTGATCTCTTCGAAGTTCACGTCCGCCTCCGTGCTAGGCCGCCTTGCGCGCGGACTCGAGCGCGCCGCGAAGCGCGTCCTCGGTCGCGTGGATGACCAGCAGCTCCTTGTAGCGGCGCGAGCCGCGCACGTCGTCGATGGGCTTGATGTCGGCGAGCACCGCCTCGCGCACACCGGCGATGAGCCGCTCGTCGATCTTCTGGCCGGTCAGGTAGCTCTCGACCCGCCGGGCGCGCAGCGGCACCGGCGCGCAGCAGCCGTAGGCGACCCGCGCCTCGCGCACCGTCTCGCCGTCGAGCTGCAGGCAGAGCGCGGCGCTGGCGATGGAGATCACGTTGGCGCCGCGGTTGCCGAACTTGGCGAAGAACTGGAAGGCGCCCGGGCGCTTGGGGACCTGGAAGCCGACGATCATCTCGTCGGGCGCAACCTTGGTGCGGCCCGGACCCTCGAAGAGGTCTTCGATGGGCATCGAGCGGCTGCCGCGCTTGCTGCGCAGCTCGACCGTGGCGCCGAAGGTGATGAGCGGGGGAACGTTGTCGGCGGCCGGCGAGGCGTTGCCGACGTTGCCGCCGAGGGTGCCGCGGTTGCGGATCTGCGGGCTCGCGAAGTCGCGCGCGGCGCGCACGCCGGCGGGAAACTCGCGGGAGTAGACCGGGTCGGTGATCAGGTCGGCGATGAGGGTCAGGGCGCCCAGCTCGACCCGGTCGGCCTCCTCGCGCACGTAGGCGAGGTCCGAGAGGTCGGCGATGGAGACGAGGGTGCGCGCGGCGAGCCGGCCGGCCCTCAGGCGCAGCATCAGGTCGGTCCCGCCGGCGAGCGGGCGCGCCTGGGCCCCGTCGCGGGCGAGCAGCTCGAGCGCGTGCTCAAGGTTCTCAGCGCGAACAATGTCGATAGCCATCCGATTCGCCCCTTGCGCAGGAAGAGCCTCTTGTACCTCGGAGACAGGCGCGCATCCAAGCGCAGATCGCCGTCCCGTTACGCGCGAAAGCGCGGCGGCACGGCCCCGAGGCGCCAAGGGGCGCGCCGGGGCGATGGCAGGCGCCGGAGCCACGGGCGCCGCCGGCCTGAGCGGCCAAGCGGGCAGGTACTCGGCCCGCATCATTCGTAGTCGCGCGGCCCCGCCGAGCCCGGCCTCGCCGTCCCCATCTCACGCAGCGGCGAAGCCCTCGCCCCGTCGCGCGCACCGCTCGACCGGCCGGTGCGCAGAGGACAAGCTGGAGAAGCGCCCGTAGGTCGCAACTTGTCCCACACGCCGGGCACACGATTACGACAGCGCCGATCGCCGCCTCATCGCCGGTCGCGCCGCCTGCCTGTTCGCTTCGGCGGTAGAGTGCCGTCCATTTGACCGATTATTGGACTGCTACGCAGCGGCTACAAAGGCACAGACCACGCTGGTTCCACCTTCCTCGAGGACTCGTTCATGAGGCGGCTCCCGATTCCTGCCTTCGCGTTGCTTGCCCTCACCGTGCTCGCCCCGCCTTCGGCCCTGGCAGCCGGTCCGCGCCCGCCTCCGGGCCCGCAGTTCCAGCCGGCCACCAAGAGCCAAGATGAAAACTTCCAGCCGAAGGAGTTGACCCCGGCCCGAAAGAAGGAGCGGCTGCCCAGCTCCATCGAGCTCAAGGTCGGGCAGAAGGTCAGCTACACCAAGGTCGGGCCCTGCGCGCTGATGGACCCTTCGCTCGCGAAGATGAGCCTCAGCGAAAAGCAGGTCCTGACCATGCTCGCCCTCAAGCCTGGGAGCACCAAGCTCTTCGTCTTCGCGCGTGGCGGCAGTGACGTGCGCCAGATCCCAGTGAGGATCACCCGATGAGAAACGCCCGCCCACAGCTAGGCCCCGAAAGCGGGCAGGCGATGGTCGAGACGGCCATCGTCATGCCGACCCTCATCTTCACCATCCTCGGCACCCTGCAGCTCACGATGATGCAGCAGGCCAGCCTGATGCTCGAGTACGCGGCCTACAATGCTGCCCGCACCGGCATCGTCTGGAACATGGACGACGATCGGATGGAGAGAGCCGCGCTCATCAGCATGCTGCCGACGCTTGGAAAGTGCGATTCGGTCGGCTCCCTCGCCGCGACCGCGGCGACCGGCTTTGTCATCGACAAGGTTCTGAGCAGCTTGGGCCTGCCCGAGGTCGTCCAGGTCGACGTGCTCAACCCGACGACCGCCGATTTCGCCGGCAAGAAAGAAATCGAGATGGACGTCGTCCAGGTCGACGTGCTCAACCCGACGACCGCCGATTTCGCCGGCAAGAAAGAAATCGAGATGGACAGGGCCGCCTCCTCCCTCGCGGAGCGGCGCAAGACGCAGTTAACGGTGCGCGTCACCTACATGTTCCAGATGCGCATCCCCTTCGCCAACTGGATCATCTGGGAATCGTGGTGGGCCTCTCGGGTCGGAGCCAACCTGCGAAGGTGGGACGACGCCGGCCAGGTCAACCCGCTTCCGTTGTGGGACTACTTCCGCACCCCAGACACCTCGAGCTGCCCCTACGACGGCCTGAACGCGAGCACGCTCCGCAAGCTGGCGGTCGCCGCCAAGGCCGGCTTCTACATCATGCCGATGGTGACCACACACACTATGCGGATGCAGTCCAACCCGTTCCTCCACAAGCCGGGTGATTCCTCCAAGGTTTGGGCTTACGACGCCTCGAAGAGCCCGTGCAATTGATGGAGCACCCGCGAGCGGGCTCGACAAGCGGAGATCGACATCATGCTGATCGGTCACATGCGAAGGACCATGCGGGAGGACGAGGCCGGCCAGGCGCTCGTGCTCGGCGCGCTCACCATGCTCGTGCTTGCGCTCTCGGTGATGGTGACCGTGCAACTGGGCTGGACCATCAACCGGCGCATCCAGTTGCAAAACGCCGCCGACAACAGCGCCTTCTCGACGTCCGCCGCGGTGGCGAGGTGCATGAACTTCATCGCCTGGATGAACCGCACCTCGGTGGCGCACTACGTGTCGATGATGGCCTTCCAGTCGTACGCCTCGTTCTTCACCGGCGTGCAGACCATCATGTTCCTATTCGCCGACCTGGTGCAGCAGATTGCGGCGATGGCCTGCGTGATAGAAAAGGCAGCCGCAGCATTAAAAAACCTTCCCTATGTAGGCGCCATATTCGCGGCAATAGAAATCGCATTCAAGATAATACGCGTCGCCTGCGAGAATGGGGCAAAGGTCCTGTATGGGATCGTCAAGAGCACCTGGGAAGCGGTCGATTTGCTCGACAAAGCCTGCGCCGCGGCGATCCAGGCGATTAGCTGGCTCAATCAGAACGCGATGTGGCTGCTCGCCAAGGCCATCAAAGAGGGCATGCTCGCCATGCTCGCGGTCGACGCCCTCGGAGGCTTCCAGGACCGCATTCTCCAAGAAACCGCCTGCCGCGACGGGTCGAACTGCGTCAACACCGGCGGAACCGGCACCGCCTACAAAGGCGTCATGGCGGCGGTCAATGCCGCGTTTTCCTACCGCAACATCTTCGACCGCTATGGCTCGGAGGCCATTCCCGACGGAGGAACCGAGGCCAGGGGTGACGGCTACGAGGTCAACGACTCGGTCCAGAACGCCGAGCGGCTGATGGCCGAGCTCGCCAACGGCAGCCGCGCCGGCGACGGTCACGCGCACGGAGGCATCGTGACCGAGACCTTCCGCGGATTCAACAAGGAGAGCGCGGGCGGCCTCGGAAGCGTGGCGGAGTACATCGGCTTCAAGTTCCAGGGCTCGACCCGGCTCACCGGCTCGATGGACTGCTCCACCTTCCACGAGGGCACCGGAAAGTGCGACGGGCAGTCGGCCTCAACCGCAGTGGAGCCCCCCCGCCCCGACACCGGGCGCTGCGATTCCTTGGGCAAACAGTGCGACAAGGAGACCAAGGAGGCAGAAGAGGCCCAGGAGGAGTGCGACAGCGCCAACGCGGCCTGTTCGGCCAGCGGCGACCCGAACTCCGAGGCGTGCACCGACGCCATCGACAAGTGTGACAAGGCCGCCGGAAAGCGGGAAGACGCCGAGGACACCTGCGACAGGGCCGAGGACGCCTGCGACCCGGGAACCGGCATCATTGGCGGCGGGGGCGTCGACGGCTCCAACGGCAAGAAAAACTACGTCTTCGAGGTCGGCGAGGACACCTCGGTCACCACCCGCGGCAGCGTCATCGCCAGCGCCGACTATGTCAAAGCCTCCGGCCTGACCCTGTTCACGGGCGCCGGCGGCCGCATGACCGGCATTCAGACCAACTCGAACGAG
>JBMNNX010000295.1:0-7839 GCA_050942745.1 Myxococcales bacterium | reverse complement strand
TCGGTTCGTTGCTCGCGATGGTGGAGGTGGGAACGCCGGCGCCTCGCCCGCCGACACGGGTTGGCGAAGCTGGAGCTTCGCCGTCCATCATTCGTCTCGGTTCGTTGCGCAGCGTGATGGAGGTGGGAGGGCGGCGTCTCGCCGGCCGACACGGGTTGGCGGATCTGGAGCTTTGCCCTCCATCCGCGCCGGTCGTTTCCTCCGTAATCACTGTTCGATGTGCCATATTCGGCGCAGTGCCGAACCCGCCACCAGCGCCGAGCTCCGCCCTTGCCGAGGCCCAGGCCGAGCAGCTACTCGCCGAGTTGCGAGCGCTCGATACGCCGGACCTGCTCGCGCTGTGCCTGCGCTTTCGCCGCTCGCCCGAGCGGCTTGGGCTCTACCTCACGTTGTTCCGTTCGCGCCCCGGCGCGCGCGCGCAGTTCGCCGCCTCGCTGGTCTGCTTTGACCTCGCGCGCCAGGGCAACCCGGTCGCCCAGCGCGAGCTGGCGGTGCTCGCGCCGACAATGGCCGTCATCGCCGCTGACGAGCAGCTCGTGAAGAGCCTGGTCAGCGGGGACCGCTACCTCGAGGAGCTGTGGGAGGCTTGTCGCGAGGCCCTGGCGAGCGACGACCCGCGCCAGCTCTGGTGCGAGCCGGGGCTGGAGGCGACCGAGCTCGTCGCCGAGCTCGACCTGCTCGAGGACGAGGATCTCGACATCTCGATCGACTTCGAGCCTCCTGCCGAGCCGTCGCCGGCCGTCGACCAAGAGGACGAGCGCACCGCGCGGCAGCGGCAGCAGTTCGCCGAGGCGCTGATGCGCCACCTCGGGCACGAACCGGAGAAAGGTCTGTTCGACTACGGCTACGGGTTCACCACCGCGCGCGGCGCCGACGTCGAACGGCTCGAGTCCTTCGTGCGCTCGCTCGACGCCTATGACGCGGTCGCGCCCGCCCGCGGGATGGTCTCGCTGGGCAGGCTCTTCCTCGGCGCACACCTGCGCAGGCTGACCTTCTTTGGCAGGCCGAACCCTCGCCGTCAGGCGATGGTGCGCGACGGCCTGGCGATGCTGCCCGATCTCGAAGCGGCGGCCTCGGCCGCGGCCATCTTCGAGTTCGAGGGGCCTAGGGTCCACGAGAGCTTCGAGAAGGTCATCGAGCTGATGCTCGACTATCTCTCGTTCTGCGCGGCCGAGCGCCTCGACCCGCGCGCCCGGCGCAGCGCCGAGCGCTACGCGGCGAGCAACCGGCAGCCGACGCCCCTTTCTTGCGCGAAACGCCGGCGCCGGTTCTGAATCGAAGGCTTCTCAACCAAACTCCAGGCCGCCGGTCGCGCGCTCGCGCCGCATCCCGAGGCGCGAATCGGCGACGTGTGCCTGGGGACGGAGGGCGTGTGCTTCGGTGGTTCAGGGCAGCTCGGGTATCTTCGTGCGCCCGGCAGGCAACATGAAGGAGAGGCCCATGCCCATTCGCTGGACGCAGGATCTGACAGTGGGAATCGAAGCCATCGACCGGCAGCACCGGCGGCTGTTCGAGATCGTCGACGGTCTGCTCGAGGCGATGCAGAGCGGAAAGGGGCGGGCCGAGGTCGCCAAGGTGCTCGACTTTCTGAACGAATACGTGCTCGAGCACTTCGCCCTCGAGGAGCGGGCGATGCAGGAGATGAACGACCCCAACTACGCCTCGCACAAGGCCGAGCACGACGTGTTCAGAAAGACCATCGATCGGCTCAAGCGCCTCCACGAGGAGGGCGGTGCGAGGACGGCGCTGGTCATCGAGATCAACCACCACGTTTGCGGCTGGCTGCGCAACCACATCGCCAAGACCGACGTCACCATCCGCAAGGCGCTCGAGCGGCATAAGGGCGTCGTCGTCTCGCTCGCCTCATGAACCGTCCCTTCGACAGCGCCGACACCGCCTCGCTGGCGCCGACGGTGGTCAGCCCGGACCCGTGCCGGGGCGAGCATCCGCAGGGCCGGGCGTGCTCCGCTCCTGAGCCCACGCCCGCCGAGGCGGCGACGACCGTGATGGGGGCGCCTGCGGCGGACGATGAGGGCGAGGCGCTCGTCGGCCAGACGCTCGGCGACTATCGCGTCCTCAGCCAGCTCGGCCGAGGAGGGATGGGCACGGTCTATCTCGCCGAGCACCGCGTCGTCGGCACCCGCGTGGCGCTCAAGACGCTGCATCGGCACCTGGCGACGCAGCCGAAGCACGTCGAGCGCTTTCGCAACGAGGCCCGGACGCTCAACCTGGTCGGCCACGAGAACATCGTCAGCCTCTTCGACCTGCACACACTGCCGGGCGACCGGTACTTCCTGACGATGGAGCTGCTCGAGGGAAGGCCACTCTCGGCGCTGATGGGCTTCCCGCTCGAGCCATCGCTGAGCGTCCCCATCCTCGTCCAGATCTGCGACGCGCTCGAGGCGGCGCATGCCGTCGGCGTCGTCCACCGCGACCTGAAGCCGGAGAACGTGCTGCTCGTGACCGGGGCGGACGGTGAGCCGCAGGTGAAGCTCGTCGACTTCGGCATCGCGCAGCTCGTCGAGTGCGCCCCCGAGACGCTCGCCGGCGGCATCGTCGGCACACCTGAGTACATGGCGCCCGAGCAGTGGGGCGAGGAGCCGGTGGACGGGCGCACCGATCTCTATGCCCTGGGCGCCATCGCCTACGCGATGGCTACCGGGCGCCCGCCGTTCGTCAGGCGCGACCCCGTGCTGCTGTACCGCGCGCATCTGTCGGAGCCGCCGGCGGCGCCGAGCGAGTTGAATCCCGGGGTTCCGCCCGAGCTCGAGCGGATCATCGTCAAGGCGCTCGCCAAACGGCCCGAGGAGAGGTTCCAGAACGCGCGCGAGCTGCGCGTCGCGCTCGAGGGCGTCCTGCGGGCGGACGAGGCGCCGCGCGTCCGGCCGATGGCTGAGGACGCGACCGACGGCGACCTCTCGGCCGAGCTCGACCGTTGGGAGCGCTGCGCGCCCGGAGACCACTACGCGCTGCTCGAGGTGCGGCAGGAGGCCGACTGCGTGCAGATCCGCCGGCGGGCGCATCGGGCGATCTCACGCCTCGAGGCGCTGGCCGAGAGGCTTCCGCCCGCCGGGCGCGAGCGCGTCGATGCGCTGATCGAGCGGCTGCACGCGGCGGCTTCGGTCCTCGGCGTGCCGGCGTGGAGAGCGGCGTTCGACGCCGAGCGGGGGAACTTCCTGGGCGTCGCGCAATGCCTGGGCGCCGGGCTGAGCGCGGGTCAGCTCGAGGCGCTGCGCAGCATCTTCGTCGAGCAGCGCCAGGAGCAGGTCGAGCAGGCGCGCTTCCATCGGAAGAGGGGCGAGGGCGAAGAGCGGCAGGGCAGGGGGGAGGAGGCCATGGGCGAGTACGCCCGGGCGCTCGCGCTCGATCCGCTCTGCCTCGATCTGCACGAGCGCTATTGGCCGTTGTTGCGTGCGCGCCAGGAGCAGGTGGCGGTCGAAGCGCGGGCGGCGAGGGCTGGCGCCAAGACGCCGGGATGAGGGCCTCTTTGGTCCGCAAGAAGCCCTCGGGATCAGGCCCGCGCGGTCGCGCGTATTCACCCCGCTTCACCGCACCGCCATCGCGCTGCCTCGCCCTGCCGCATTCCTCGGTCCACCCGCGCCGACCGTGAAAGCCCCCTCCCCTCGGGCGCGGTGAGGCATCGCGCTGCCTCGCCCTGTCGCATTCCTCGGTCCACCCGCGCCGACCGTGAGAGCCCCCTCTCCCTCGGGCGCGCGAACGAGGGCCTGTGCTCGCCGCGACCGCCTCAGCGCGCCCGAGGGGAGGGGGCTTCACGGTGGGCGCGCGTGGCCGAGAAGGAACTCGACGGACGACACGGCGACGGGAAAGGCAGCAGAGACTGCGGCGCCCGCGGCCCGACGCCGCCGACTACCGGGTTCGCCGCCGGCGCAGCGCCAACAGCACCAGCGGAACCGCGCCGATGGCGAAGCCGCCGCCCGCGGCCGAGCAGCCTCCGCCGTCGAGGGCCTCGCAGTACTCGGCGTTGAAGGTGCCCCGGGCATCGCCGCGCTCGCCGAAACTGACCGCAAACGAGCCGAACGCGCGCGCGTCCGAGCCCGGATCGTCCGAGTGGTTGATGTTGGCCGAGCCGCCGCAGGCCTCGATCCATTCCATCAGGTTCTTATCCTCGGAGCCCGGATCGAAGGAGGCGCGCAGTGGCCGAGCTTCCGCGCCGACAATGCGCTCGTCGCTCTCGAACGACGAGTTCCTCTCCATCTGAAGTGCGAGCGAAGGCTGGGTCCCGCCGTAGCCGTTGGAGACCACTGAGCGCGCGAACCAACCGGGGCTCGTGAGCTTGGAGCAGGCGTCGCGGTCGTTGCTGATGAGGATGGTGATCGACTCGTCGTCCCACAGCAGGCCTTCGCTGATCGAGTAGATGGCGTGGGGCGTGTCGAAGTAGCGCGAGCCGAGCGTCCCTTCGACGATGGTCGGCGGCTCCGCGCGCTCGGCGCAGGCGGCTAGGGCGGAAGCAAGCAGGATGGCAACGAGGCGGGTAGCGGTGGTCATTGTCGAGTCCTCGGCAAGTGGCGCGCCCAGCCGTCTGCACGGCGCGCACCAGCGGCCGGCTCTCTCGATAAACGGGTGTTCGACCGCAGGCGCGCTCTGACACCGGTGTCAGTCGGTGCCTGCCGAGATAGACGACGGGCCGGAGCAACTCGCAGCCGCTCCGGCCCGTCGTCTATCGTCGCAGGTCGCGCGTGGCTCAGCGTCCGGCGTTGGCCTTGTAGAAGTTGATGAGGCCGTTGGTCGAGGCGTCGTGGGCCGTGACCGGGGCGCCGCCTTCGAACTCGGGGAGGATCTTGTTGGCGAGCTGCTTGCCGAGCTCGACGCCCCACTGGTCGAAGCTGAAGATGTTCCAGACGATGCCCTGGGTGAAGATCTTGTGCTCGTACATCGCGATGAGCGCGCCGAGCGTGTGCGGCGTGATGCGCTTGACGAGGATCGAGTTGGCCGGGCGGTTGCCGGGGAAGGTCTTGTGCGGCACGAGCATCTCGACCTTCTCGGCGGGCATGCCCGAGGCCTCGAGCTCCTTGCGCGCCTCCTCCGCAGTCTTGCCGCGCATCAGCGCCTCGGGCTGCGCGAAGAAGTTGGCGAGCAGCTTGCGGTGGTGGTCGCCCATCGGGTTGTGGGTCTCTATCGGCGCGATGAAGTCGCAGGGCACCAGGCGCGTGCCCTGGTGGATGAGCTGATAGAAGGCGTGCTGGCCGTTGGTGCCGGGCTCGCCCCAGATGATCGGGCCGGTGGTGTAGTCGGTGATGGGCCGGCCATCGCGATCGACGCCCTTGCCGTTGCTCTCCATGTCGCCCTGCTGGAAGTAGGCCGGGAAGCGGTGCAGGTACTGGTCGTAGGGGAGGATGGCGTGCGTCTCGGCGCCGAAGAAGTTCGCGTACCAGACCCCGAGCATCGCCAGCAGCACCGGCAGGTTCTTGTCGAACGGCTGGGTGCGGAAGTGCTCGTCCATCGCGTGCGCGCCGGTGAGCAGCTCCTCGAAGCGGTCCATGCCGATGAAGCAGGCGATGGGCAGCCCGATGGCGCTCCACAGCGAGTAGCGGCCGCCGACCCAGTCCCAGAAGCCGAACATGTTCTCGGTGTCGATGCCGAACTTGGAGACCTCGGCGGCGTTGGTCGAGACGGCCACGAAGTGCTTGGGCACGGCCGCGTCGCCGAGCCGTTCGACGAGCCAGGCGCGGGCCGAGCGGGCGTTGGTGATCGTCTCCTGGGTGGTGAAGGTCTTCGAGGCGACGACGAAGAGCGTGGTGGCCGGGTCGAGCGCCTTGACCGTCTCGGCGAGGTGCGTGCCATCGACGTTGGAGACGAAGTGCACCTTGAGGCCCGGCTTGCCGTAGGGCTTGAGCGCCTCGCAGACCATCAGCGGTCCGAGGTCCGAGCCCCCGATGCCGATGTTCACGACGTCGGTGATGGGCTTGCCGGTCTGACCTTTCCACTCGCCGCTGCGCAGCCGCTCGGTGAAGCCGCGCATCTTGGCGAGCACGGCGTTGACGTCGGGCATCACGTCCTTGCCGTCAACGAGCATGGGCCGATTGGACCGGTTGCGCAGCGCGACGTGGAGCACGGCCCGGTTCTCGGTGCGGTTGATCTTCTCGCCGCCGAACATCTGGTCGATGGCCTTGCGCAGGCCCACCTGCTCGGCGAGCGCGACGAGCAGCTTCATCGTCTCGTCGGTGACGCGGTTCTTCGAGTAATCGACCAGCCAGTCCTCGAAGCGCAGCGACAGCCTCTCGAAGCGCGAAGGGTCCTGCGCGAAGAGATCGCGCATGTGGACCTCGCGGATGGCCTTGTTGTGTGCGGCGAGGGCCTGCCAGGCGGGTGATTCGGTCAGTGCGGACATGCTTCCCTCCTCGATGCGCCGGAAGGTGGCGCGCTGAAGCTGCCTACGATGGGCGAGGAAAAGCGCGAGCGCCAGTGGAAATCGAGCCAATGCCGTGCGGTGGGCGGTGTCGGGCGGCTGACGCGCTGAAGAATCGGCGGGGTCAAGCGCCTTCGCGAGGTCTGGCGCGCGGAAGCGCGAAACCCGTCTGGCCGCAAGCGGCTGGACACTTGCTTCTCTCGGTGAGGCGGAATCGGATGCCGCGGACCGACGACCGTCTTGACCTCGCTTCACGCGATCGCCATCGCGCTGCCTCGCCCTGCCGCATTCCTCGGTCCACCCGCGCCGGCCGTGAAAGCCCCCTCCTCTCGGGCGCGCTGAGGCGGTCGCGGCGAGTACGTGCTTCGTTCGCGCGCCCGAGGGAGAGGGGGTGTGGGGGTGGGGAGCGGGCCCCGGACTTCGTGTTGCCCCCGATGTCCACCCGCTGGCACGGGTTCTCGCTTCGCCCCACAGCCAAGACCGACGAGCGGGCGACCATTCTCGGGGGGGGGGCGCTGTCACCCGCGCCTTGGATTGGCGATCCTAAGCGTGCTGCCGCTCGGCACCGGGAACGACTTCGCGCGCAGCCTCGGCGTCCCCTCCCGGCTCGTCGAGGCCTGCGCCGTGGTCGCCCAGGGCAAGCTCGCGCAGGTCGATCTTGGTCGCGCGGGCGAGCGCTACTTCATCAACGCTGCGAGCATCGGGGGCACCTCGGAGATGACCGTCTCGCTGCGCCAGAGGCCGCGGCGAAAGAAGGGACTCGGCAGGCTCGCCTATCCGACGGTGGCTTTGGGCAAGGCGCTCGCGAAGAGGGCTTTCACTGTCGCGCTGGACACCGACGGCGCGCGCTTGACGCTTCGGGCGCTCGAGGTCGTGGTCGGCAACGGGCGCTATCACTGCGCCGGCCTGATCATCGCGCCCGAGGCGAGCCTTCAGGACCACGTCCTCGATCTCTACGCGATCCTCTCTGGCCACGAGCCAGGGCAGGCCTGGCGCGATCTGCTTGTGCTCGCCCGGGTCGCGAGAAAGCTGCGCGCCGGCCGCCACGTCGCTGACCCGCTGGTGCTCCACATGAGGACGCCGCGGGTGCGCCTGGACGCGGATCCTGACCAGGTGCTCGATCTCGACGGAGAGCTGCGAGGCCGCACTCCCGTGCTCCTCGAGTGCGTACCTATGCGCTGCGGGTCATACTGCCCGCGTAGCGCCTACGAAGAGGGAGAGCCGTCTCGGCGGGCTGCGTGGCAGCGGTCGGGAGGAGAGGAAATGGAAGCCGCCGTCGGAGTGGCGCGAGGAGGAGGGAGGGCCACCGTCTGGGCGGCTGGCTGGCAGGGCGTAGAACGCAGGGATTCAACCGACTCGGTTGACCTGCACGGATCGGAGTGACGGGGCGTGCCACCTACCCCCGCCTCCCCTCCCGCACGGCGCGCATCCAACTGCTGGGCACGAAACGGCGGCCCCAGCGCGCCGCGCAG
>JBMNNX010000294.1:0-7840 GCA_050942745.1 Myxococcales bacterium | reverse complement strand
AGCTCCCCGGAGCTTCAGGGCCTTCGTGTGTTTAGGCACCGGCCGCGCTGGCCTACGGCGGTTCGCCTGCTGGGTAATCAGCCACAAACGAGACTTTCCCCGCGAACTGCTCAGGCTGCCGCGATATAGGTCATGGCCGTTCGATTCGGCGCTCAGCCCTCATGCGGCCGAGTCATGGCGTAGCTGAAGCTCCGCCGTCCATGGGGGGCCAGCCGGCGCGCGCGGGCTGAGCGCCGTTCCGAGGGCGCGGCTGCAGACGCGGTGGGGTCACTTTGACCCGCCCGGGCCAAGCAGACACCACCGACAGCTTGCGCCCTCGGCGCCAACAGGCGCCGTACGCTGCTCGCTCCCCAGCTCGAAAATCCGTGTGATTTCAAGGGAAAGCGGCCGCTCGCGCGTGTCGCGGCGGCCGCCCTGATCCCTCCCCCTGGAAGCTGCGGGCACGGAAGACGTCGCCCGGGGGCCGACGTTCCGTCCTCAACTCCAAGCTCGTTACAAGAGACGGGCCGCGGCCGCTCGCTGAAACGACTCTTGAGTGAGCTCGCGCAACCATGCGGATCCAAACGGTTTTTGGAAGACCGGCGGACGGCATGCAGCTCCCCTGAGCAGCACCGGTCGGACGATGAGTGACGAAAAGCGTCACAGTGGCCGCAGTCACGCTGGAAGCGCCATGGTCGGTCATCGCAAGAGACCTATGCCGCGAAAGGTCGAGGATTCCGGCTGCCGACCCGAGACCGACCTAAGGAGCGCCCGCGCTCGATTGGCGCGCGCCGGTCCATGCGAACCGGGACCGACAGTTCACGGTCTCGCCGAATCGCGTCCCGTAACGGGCGGGCGCGCCACGGGACGCGCGAACACTTCGCTCAGCGGACGTCGCCGCGGCGGCCTGGAGATCAGCTCGGTGGCCGGAGGCCCGGCGAGCAGATTCGAAACCATGTCGTAGCCGAGCACGACGTAGACCGCGAGCACGAGGATGAGCACGAACCAGCCGGGGATGAATCCCACGTGCATCTCGGCGATGAACCCGCTGATACCTGCGCCGCGCTGATAGCCGACCGAAATCTTTACCAGCCACGCGACGAGCAGCACGCCGAGGTAGGCCGCATAGGCGCGCTTTACCCGCTGCCCGAGGGCAGACCAGAACGAAATGAGCACCCGAGGACCCTCGAGCAGGGAGGCCAACTCGCGCATCTGCTGCAGCTCGAACGGCTCGCCGCGCAGCAGCGGCACGTACAGCGCGGTCTCGAGCAGGCGAATGCGGGTCATGTACGCGTCCCACACGCGGTAACGACGCGCCTCGATGACCAGGAAGTTGATGACCAGGTACATGCCGACCAAAAAGACGGCGTGCGTGATCTCCGGGCTGCCCAGGCCCAGGGTCACGACCGCCGCGGTCGTCGTCAGCGCCCAGTTCGTGGTCGTGTCCAGGCGCGCGCGCCAGGCGTCGGCGCGCGTCATCTCGCCGCGGTAGAGGTGGGCGAGGTTGACCGCAAGCTGGTGCTCGTTGAGCCTCGAGTCGCTCGCCATGCCTTTGATTTGCTCATCCTCGACGCTCCGGCCGGCGCCGGCGCAAGGCAGCCGCAGCCTCCGGCCGGGGCGCGGAGATTGTCGTGCTCGCCACCCGCGGGATCGGTCGCGCCGCCGCGCGGGGCCGACGGGGAGCGAGGGCTGACTTCGACTCGAAGCAAGGGCGGCCCTTCACGAGGTGGAAGGGCTCCGTCTCGGCGGCCAGGCAGCAGAGCGCGATCAAGCATTCCCCGGTAGCCGACCAGAGCGGCGGGCGCGCCACCTCCCCCAAACGGCTTCTGACTGGCGCCCATCGATCAATAGGGCACGCACGGCGCCCTCAGCGCGCCGGAACCGAGGGCTTTTCTGGCCGAAGAGGGCCAGGAAGGTGCCTGGCTGGCCCCTGGAGCGATTTTGACCCTTCAGGCCTATTTCAATAGGGCCGGCGCTCGAACGCGGCTCCTAGGGCCATCTCAGGGCCTCCCAGGTGCCTTCTGGGACCATTTATAACATCGCGAATTTATTGATGAAACTGATGCTTCAGGCGGCCCCTCCTTCCCCGTCGGCCGTCCGTCGAGCTGCGCCGGGCGCGCCTCCGTCGGGGCGAGGGCCGACTTTCGCGGGCGAGCAGATGAGCGGATGACGTTCACCCAGGGTAGGTCGGGGGAGGCGCGCCGCGGTTTGCCGGCCCCTCTCCACATGCGCAAGCTAGCCGTGCGGGCGCCCGGGGGGAGGAGTAGGTGGATGGAGTTCAGGCAGCAGCGCTTCTAGGCAGCTTTCTGGCCGAGAGCGCCGACCGCATCTCGCGGCGGGCCAGCAGGGCGCTCAAGCACGAGCTCGTCCACGGCCTGTCCTGGCAGCAGAGGCGCCGAGCCGTCCCTTCCTACGTCCAAGAGCTCGGCGCGCTTCTGCTCGAGCGCGGGGAGGCCGCGCCCAGGCTCTGGGGCGAGATGGTGCGCCCCTACGGCGCGTCGTGCTTCGAGGCTCGCCGCGACGTCGGGGATCTCGTCCGCGAGTTCCGGGTCCTCGAGGAGACCATCATCGAAGAGTGGGACCGCCGGATGGGCCCGATGAACCGGTCGGTGCTGCACCTTCTGACCACCTGCATCTGCGAAGGCACCTCGGCCGCGGTGGCCGGCTACGTCCACCGGCTGCGCACCGAGCGGGTCGAGTTTCGCGAGTCGGCTCTCATCGAGACGATCCTCTCCTATCTCGACGAGGGAATCCTGCTCATCGAGGCCGACGGGACCTTCTCGTACGCCACGCTGCCCGCCTACGAGCTGTTCGGCAGCGAGCTGCACGACGCGCTCGGCCAGTCCCTGACCGACCTCACGATGGAGCAGCTCCTGCGAAGGCTGCACGCCCGGACGCTCGACGACACGCCGCTTAGGCCGAAGGACCTGGCGCCGCTCGAGACACTGCGGGCCGGAAAGAGCCCGGGCGCCTCCTTTATCCGTATCCATGAGGGCGATTCCGAGCGCATCCTCGAGGTCACCGCGCTTCCCATCTGGCAGGAGGGAGGCGCGGGCGAGGGGCGTCGGGACCTACGAGGGGCCATCGTCACGGTGCGTGATCGCACCGAGAGCTACCGCAAGTCCGAGAGCTTGCGGCGCGCCAACACAGAGCTCGCCGAGCTGCACGCGCGGCTGCTGCACCGCTCGCGCTCGCAGGCGATGGGCGAGCTGGCCTCGGGGGCCGCCCACGCGCTCAACAACCTGCTCAACGCGATGAACCTGCGCCTGCGGCTGCTGCGCGAGTCGCCGACCTCCGAGCAGATCGACGCGCTCGAGCGCTCGATCGGCGACATCGCCAACCTCGTCTCCCGGCTTCAGGATTTCGCCGCCCAGCGGCCCGCGGGCGCCGCGGGGCCGACCGACCTCGACGCGGTCGTCAGCGAGGCGCTCGCCTTGGCGCGCCCCGAGGGGCAGCGCACTGGCGAGGGCGAGGTGCGCCTGGTGACCGACCTGAAGGCGCCCCCGCCCATCCTCGCCAACACCACGGCGCTGCGCGAAATCCTCGTCTCGCTGATGCTCTACGCCCACGAACAGCTCGCCGCGGGAGGCGAGCTGCGGATCGCGACGGAGGCCCTGTCCGAGGGCGGCGCCCGCTTCGCGCTCGCCTACCGGACCTCCGCCGGCGCGCCGCCCCGCGCCGAAGCCTGGTTCGAGCCCTTCTTGGGCGCCGAGGCCCCCGCCAGCGTCGCCCTGGTGACCGCCTCGGCCCGCGATGCGGTGACCCAGTGGGGCGGTGCCCTCGATGCGCGCTCGTTGCCGGACGGAGCAGAGTTCATCCTCACCTTCGCGCCCGTCGCGACAAAGGCCCCCAGGCCGGAGCCCCTCATCATGACCACCGAGACCACCCATCGCACTGTGCTGGTCGTCGATGACGACCCGGACAACGCGACGATGCTCGCCGAGGTCCTGGCGGCCGAAGGTCACGACACCGACATGGCGACTACGGGCAAGGAGGCACTCGCCAAGTGGCGCGAGCGCGAATTCGACGTCGCGCTGGTCGACCTGCTGATGCCCGACATGTCCGGAACGCAGATCGCCGCCGAGCTGCTCAAGGTGCGCCCCGGCGCGCGCATCGCGCTGGTGACCGGCTGGGAGCTCGACGCCGAGCAGCGCAGGGCAGCACCCGTGCACGCCATCTTCCACAAACCGGTCGATTTGATGCAGCTGCTCGCCTTCCTCGGCCCGGTCGCACAGGAGCCCGCCCCCGCGCCCTGAAGTCAGGCCTCGCAGGCGCCCTGCGGCGAGCTGCGCGCGGTACGGGCGCATCGCCTGAACCAGTGCTGCGGGACGGCGGACCTCCCTCCTCGACGCGCGGGGGGTGGCGGGAGCGACCCCGAGCCTCGTCCGAACCGGTCGGTTGAGGGCAGCTTCGCAGTCGATCTCCTGGCGCGCCCGGTTCAAGCACGGCGGCGAAAGCGTCCTCACGCCCAAGCCGGAACAATACCGAACCCGGGATATCTGGCTGGCTGGCCCCAGGCGTCAGAGTTCAGGCCTCAGACTCTTGCCGATCTGGTGAAACCCTGCCGCGCACCCAAACCCTGTGCGCCCGCGAAGGCCGGGCGAACGGCCCGTCGGGCTATCGGCGCCCCACGATGCCGGCGGCGTCCCCGACGACCGCCCGGAGCTCGGCCCCGTGCGCGCGCAGGCGCGAGATGGTGACCTCGCCGAGCCCGGCGCCCTCGGGCGTCCAGCTCCCGTCTTTGCCGCGGCGCGCCAGGCCGCCGCGCCCGCCGACCCGGACCTCGCCTTGCGCCGAGACCGCAAGGCCGCGCAGAGGCTCGATCCACTCGGGGCGAGCCTGAGCGCTCCAGGTAGAGCCGTCAAACCGGAAGAGCGCGTGCGTGCCCACTGCCCAGACATCGTCCCAGGCGCTGCCGGCGACCTCGAGCAGAGTCCCGTCGGTCACCCCGAGCCGCTCGCTCCAAGCCGTGCCGTCCCAGTGCAACACGAGCCCGCACTCGCCGACGGCCCAGACGTCGTCGGACGCCGCGCCCCACAGGCTCGTGATGGTGTTGCAGGATGCGGCCGGCCGAGGCACGCGGTGCCAGGCTGCGCCGTCCCAGTGGAGGAAGTCGGGCGCGGAGCCGGCGGCCCAGACATCGTCGGCGTCGATTCCCCAGACCGTGCGCAGCCCGCCCTCGATGGAGGCGCTTCGCGCCAGGCCCGCGCCGTCCGCGTGGAAGACGGCGCCTTCGCCGATCCCGCCGACGATCCAGGCGTCATCCGGGCCGAATCCCCAGACCGCGAAGAGCTCGACTCCGCTCGTCGGGTCTTCCTCGATCCGGTGCCAGGCGACGCCGTCCCAGCGCGCGAGAAGCCCGTCGCGGCCGACCGCCAGGCCGTAGGGCTGGTTCCCCGACCACCACAGGTCGTTGAAGCCCACTTCGGGGCTCGTGTCGAGCCGGCTCGCGGTGGCTCCCGCGAACCGCCAGACCGCGCCGCGCGCGCCGCCGATCCAGATCGTCGAGCCGTGGCCGCCGAGGCTCCAGAGCCCGGCGGGCAGCTCGATAGAGGTCCACTCCGCGGCGTCGAGCGCCAGGAGCGCGCCCGACGCCGCGGCGCGCCCAACTACCCGGACCTGTCCTGGGCCGCTGCCCCAGATGCCGGTCAGGTCGAGCTCCTGCGCGACCGAGCGGTCCTCCCAGGCCTCACCGTTCCAATGGATGATCGCTCCGGCGTCTCCGACGGCCCACACGTCGTCGGGCGCCGCGCCCCAGAACGCGTTGATGTTGTGCAGGCCGCCGTCCATCGGGTTCGGTACCCGCCGCCAGCCCGCGTCGTCGAAGTGGTGCAGCGCGCCGCCCTCGCCGGCGAGCCAGACGTCGGCCGGGCCGGTTGCCCAGACGACGCGCCCCGTGGGCGCGGAAGGGTCGTTGAGCTTCGCGTCCACCCAGCGCCTACCGTCCCAGCGCAGCAGCGCCGCCCCCTCGCCGACGGCCGCGGCCCAGATGTCCGAAGGACCGCTTCCCCAGACCGAGACGATCCTCGCCTCGCCGCGCCACAGCGGGTTCGGGAAGCGAGCCCATCGCTCGCCGTCCCAGTGGAGCAGGGTCCCGGAGTCGCCCGCGACCCAAACATCGTCGGGCGCGCTGGCCCAGATGGCGCGAAGCGTGGCCGTGGTCGGCAACTCCGGCGCCGACCACGAGCGGCCGTCGTGCCGGAGCACCCGCGGCCCGGCCAGCGCCCACACCACGTCGTCTGAAAACGCCCACAGCGCCTCGACCGGC
Organism: Myxococcales bacterium; assembly: GCA_050942745.1. GTDB lineage: Bacteria > Myxococcota > Myxococcia > Myxococcales > UBA5297 > UBA10939. The sequence goes on along the minus strand of JBMNNX010000294.1, from coordinate 1,593 downwards.
AGGCCCTGTGGCCTCGGCGCCTCCCAGCACCATCCGTCGGCGCTGCAGACGCGCGGTTCGGCGCAGACGTTCGGCCTCCCGGCGCCGCCGCAGACCAGGTTCGCGCCGCAGGCGCCGCACTCGAGCCAGCCGCCGCAGCCGTCCTCGATTCGCCCACACTCGGCGCCGGCTGCCTCGCAGGTGGCGAGGATGTCGCAGCCGGAATCGAGCAAGCCCGCGTCGCGCGCCGGGAGCCCGGAATCGGGGCGCTCGCCTGAGGCGTCGGCCGGGCCCAAGCCTGTGCCGCCGTCGCGAGGCGCGACCGCATCGGTCGGCTGGTAGGCCCTTACCGGCTCGAAACAGGCGGCGAGAAACAGCGGCAAGGTGGCCGCGGCGGCGGCGAGGGTTGAGGCGCGCATACCGTTGGATCCTTGTTGGCGACCAGGTGTCTTTCTCTACACCCCGCGCAGAGCGGGTGCACTCCAGATGGCCCTGGGCTCGTGACCGGCCAGCGGCGCCCGCACCTGGAAGCGAGAGGGGAGGCTGGCTACTATCGCCGCCCTTTCACCGATAACGAGGGGAGATGCCGATGCCCGAGCTGCTCGTCGAACGGCACGACCACGTCGAGGTCTGGACGCTCAACCGCGAGGCAGCGCGCAACGCCATCAGCCGCGCGCTGCTGCGCGAGCTCGGCGACAACCTCTCCCGCGTCGACAGCGACCGGCAGGTGCGCGCTGTGGTGATCACCGGCGCCGGCGACCGCGTCTTCTGTGCCGGGGCCGATTTGCGCGAGCGCCAGACGATGAGCGAGGAGGACGTGCGCGCCTTCCTCCGCGAGCTGCGAGCGCTCTTTCGCGGATTCGAGAGGAGCGACCGGGTCTTCATCGCGGCGATCAACGGCGCGGCCCTCGGCGGCGGCGCCGAGCTCGCGCTCGCCTGTGACCTTCGGGTCTGCCGCGCCGACGTGGTCCTCGGGCTGACCGAAGTGTCGCTCGGCATCATCCCCGGCGGCGGCGGGACGCAGCGGTTGGCGAGGCTGGTCGGTCCAGGGCGAGCGAAGGACCTCATCCTCACTGCGCGGCGCATCCGCGCGGACGAGGCCTATCGGTTCGGGATCGTCAATCGGCTCGCCGAAGCGATGAGCGCGCGCGACGAGGCTTTCCAACTCGCCGAGAGCATCGCCAAGCACGCTCCCATCGCGCTCGCGTGCGCCAAGCACGCCATCGACGAGGGACTGGGCCTGACGCTCGACGAAGGGCTCGACCTGGAGCACCGCGAGTACGAGCGCACGCTCGTGAGCCAGGACCGTCTCGAAGGGCTCGCGGCGTTCCTCGAGAAGCGTCCTCCGCTCTATCGCGGTGAGTAGTCCGTATCGGACAAAGAACGATCGTGGGGACCCAGCTTCACGGGGTTCTTTTCGACCGTGGGACCGGGCGCATTGCCATGCGCCCCTACCAACCCGGGCTTGTCGGGACTGGGCGCATGGCCATGCATGGGGAGGATCTTTAGACGGCAGCACAGGTTGGCTCGAGATAGGCGGACAGGCGAGCAAGGGAGTCCTCCCTATCTCTCGAAGGGTTCCTTGCTTCTTGCTCTATCGTGTCAGCGAGCTGG
>JBMNNX010000372.1:0-5367 GCA_050942745.1 Myxococcales bacterium | reverse complement strand
CGGGTGGACGTTCGGGTGGTGGCGGCGACGCACCGCGACCTGGCGGCGATGGCCGCTCAAGGCTCCTTCCGGCACGACCTCTACTACCGGCTCAACGTCTTCCCGCTGCACGTGCCGCCGCTGCGCGCGCGCAAGTGCGACCTGCCGGCGCTGGTCGCGCACATGCTGGCGACCGACGCGACGCTGACCGAGCTGGGCATCCGCGCGGTCTCGCCCGCGGCGATGAAGGCGCTCGAGGCGCACGACTGGCCCGGCAACGTGCGCGAGCTGCAGAGCGCGCTGATCCGGGCCGCGGTCGTCGCGGGCGGCGACACGCTCACGTCGCAGGATCTGCCGGACTTCGCCGCCGCAGCGAACGGGCAGACCGGGCCTTTCCCGACTCTCGCGGAGGTCGAGCGCGAGCACGTCAAGCGGGCGCTCGCGCTGGCCGGCGGGAACCAGTCGCGGGCCGCGGCGATGCTGGGGATCCACCGCAACACGCTGCGAAAGTGGCTCAATCCGTAGTGAGGGCCGGGCTGAGCGGCCGACCAGCGGCAGCCTGAATCCCCGCCCTCGACACGGCCGCCCCATTCGCCCCTCCCCGCTCCCGGGCGCCGCGGCGGCGTGGGAGCCTCGCCCTACTCGCCGGCGTCGCCGAAGAACCGTCGGACCTCAGCGCTGAAGAGCTTCTCGACGTGCTTGCCGTCGCGGGTCTGGGCGAGGCCGCCGCGCGCCGTTTCCTTGTAGTCGCTGCTGAGCTTCTCGCCGACCTCGCGCATGACCAGGATGACCTCGTCGGGCGAGACGAACGACTTGACGCCGGCCAGCGCCATCATGGCGGCGGTAATGGCGGTCGAGGAGTAGATGCCGTTGCGCTTGACGCAGGGGACCTCGACCAAGCCGGCAATGGGGTCGCAGATGAGGCCGAGACAGTTCTTGATGGCCAGGACGAAGGCCTCGATCACCTGTTCGACCTCGCCGCCCTCGAGAAAGCAGAGCGCCGAGGCGGCCATCGCCGCCGCAGAGCCGATCTCGGCCTGGCAACCGTAGGCCGCCCCGGAGGTAGACACGTCCGAGAACAGCAGCATCCCCAAGAACCCGGCGATGAGGAGCGACTCGACGATGCGCTCGTCGTCGGCCCCGGTCAGCTCCGAATATGCCTTGAGGACGCCGGGCAGAATGCCGCACGAGCCGGCGGTCGGGCAGGCCACGATGACCCCGCTCTTCGCGTTCAGCTCGTTGACCGCGGTCGCATAGGCGGCGGCCCGGCCGTAGATATTGTCGAAGAGGGAATGCCCGCTGACGAAGCGCCTCATGCGCGAGCCGCCGTCGCCGGACAGCCCGAACATCGACATGCGGCGGTCCTGCAAGCCGGCGGACACGGACTGGTCCATCTTCCGCCAGTACGCGCGCATCTGCCGCAGGACGTCTTCCCGGGTGCAGCGCTGGTAGCTGGACTCGACGTCGATGACCACGTCGAGCAGCGACCGGCGGTGGTCCTTGCAGTAGTCGACCAGCTCCTCGAGCGAGTTGAAGCGCAGGACATAGTCGCTATCCGGCGAGACGCTCTCGAAGATCCGTGCGACCACGGGCAAGACCTCGCCCGGGGCCTGCTCGCAGACGATCTGGTCGCCGCGCAGATAGAGGTCGTGCTTTCCATTGATCGCTTCGAGCAACGGACCGTTGAAATAGCGGATTTCAACGTTGCCGGCCCCAATCGAAAAGCCGGTGATGACGTACTCGGCGCGGTCGGTCGCGAAGATGACCTCGGCGATGTTGTTGCATTTGTCGCCCGCGTATCGGGCGTCGTCCGCCGGGACTCCGCGCTCGAAACCGCCAAAGGTGGCCACCGAGCCGCCGAAGTCGATGCCATGGGCCGAAAGGTGCTCCATCGAGCCGACTTGCAGCATCCTTTCGTCGTCGCTCCCCACCCCGGCCAGCCCGCCGGCGAGCGCTATCGGGGTCTTGTGCCCGACGCCGGTGTCCCGGAAAGACCCGAGCAGCCTGGCCTTGACCGAGCGGATGGTTTCGCCCTGGGCGACCTTGGCCAGGATTATCGACCGACAGATCTGCCCAATCCGGTTGGCCCCGGCCGTGTGGCTGCTCGACGGGCCGACCATCGCCGGGCCGACCAGGTCGAACAGGCTCATGGTGAAGGTGAAGTGCTGGATGTACCTCTCGAAGTCGGCCTTCAACGACCGGACGTCGGCTTCGGACTGCGAGCGAACGCAGTGGACCGTGACCCGATAGAAGGTCCTGACCCGAGGGGCGACGTCGAACACCCGCGAGACCTCGACGAAGTCCACATCGACCAGGTGCCGCTCGAGCACCTCCCAGAGGTTTGCCAGCAAGGTCTGGTGCGCCACGTTGACGCAGCGAATGGTGAATTCCCGAGCGCTGTGGTCGTAGTCGCACACGATGTGGCGAGCCAGCTTGCCTCGCTCATCGAGAAAGGTGACGCGGCACTTCTCGAATTCGGCAGCAGGTAGCGGTCCGAAGACCGCAGGCTCGTCGTCCGGGAAGCGGCACGGGCAAAGCTCGTGCAGCACGAACCGCTCGGCACAGTTGACAAAGCTCCGGTAGGAAAACGGCCGGTCTCCAAGGGCCCGAACTGCCGCCCCCAGATGCCGTCGGATAGAGACGCAGTCGTAGTTGTGGAGCAGAAACTGCTCGGTATCGCCCTGGAAACTGAAGAGGCGGTCTTCCCCAGCCTCGCCGCGGAAATAGTCAAGGAATGCTTCGTGCTGGCGGAAGTATGCCGGGTTGACGAATCGAAAATAGGCCGGCGGCATGCTGGCGCAGAAACTCTCCGGAGCGCGAACTCCGGCTTCGGTCGCCAGCGCGACCGGGTCGCAAACATTCTGCGGCTGTCTCACGAATTCGCTCCTACTCGGCAAGGTTGAGGTTCTCGCCAAGCCAACGTACCGGGCGCTTTGGTTCTGCCCTGGCACTTGCGCGGGGGAAGGCAGGGGCTCCCGCCCGCCCCCGCCGAACCAGCGAGGGGACGAGCCGACCATCCTGCGCCCGCCAAGCGGCGGCCACGAGCTTGCGCGACGCAAGGCAAGACTCGCGCGAGTATGCCGAAGCGAGGCGCTCAGGTCGAGCCGCAAGCCGCCTCGAGAAACGAGCCGAGGAGCGCACGATCGAGCGGGAGGGAATCTCCGCCGGCTCGAAGGCCAGGCAAGCGCGGCAGGCACCCCGCGACGAAGCGAGCCCCAGAGTTCGTTCCGCGCGAATTACCCGAATCTGCAAGTGGCCGGATTCACGAGCGAGTTATGGGAGGTTCTTGTCCAAATCAGGCTTGGGAGGCGAATCCGCGAGTCCCTCGACTCCGAGGCTCCCGCTGGTCGCCTCTACGCTCCTAACAAACAGCTCCCCTGTTAGTTCAAGGCCACAGCCGGCCAACGGGCCGGTCTCTCGCTCGGGATGAGCGGAGTTCGCCCAAGTTGCTTGGACAAGGCGGAAGGAACTCAGGAGCCCGAAGGCCGCCACGCTCCCTCATCGAGCGCAGGGCTTCGAGCCGGGGCGCTCCCCGGGGCCGCGCCGCCCACAGGTTTCGTGAGCAGCAGGCTGCGACGATCGAGGCGTGGCCTCTCGAGCAGGCGAAGGAGAGGCTCTCCTCTGGATCGTGCAGGCTCCACCGCGGCGAGGACCACGACCGCGCGCCGGTGAAGGGCCAGAAGGTCGCTCGAGCCCCAAGTCGACGCCAAGGACGAGCCCGTGAGCTCGCCTGGCCGGCGAGCGCATCGCGACCCTCACTTGGCCACGCTCGATTGGGCGCGCGAGGTCTGCTCCTCGCCCTCCGGCCGAAGCGCTCGGGCCTCTTGAGCGGCAATCGCGACACGCCCGGCAACAGAGCAAGCGAATTCGCGCCCAGGTCGAAGCCGTCGCTCGCGTCCTTTCGCCGGGTCTGCCGCGTGCTCACCCTCTCAAGAGAGCGTTTGTGCTTGTGAGCGAGGAGGCGCTCCACATGGACCGAAGACCTCTCCGCCTCCCCGACGGAGAAGGCCCGCGGCCCCAGGAACATCGATGGAAGCGTTCCTGCAACTAGTCCTTCGCGTCGCGATCGCGCTCTTCGCGGTCAGCAGCATGGCCTCGGTTGGCGTGGGCAGTGAGCTTCGAGACGTGCTCCTCCCGTTTCGACGCCCGATCATGCTGCTGACGACGACCGTGACGAACTTCGTCGCCGTCCCACTGCTCGGCGCCCTGCTCCTCCGCGCGTTCGACGTTCCGCCGCCCTTCGCGAATGGCTTGTTCCTCGTCGCCTGCGCCGGGGGCGCGGCCTTCCTCGTCGCGCTCGCCCAAGTCGCGCGCGCGGACGTGGCGCTGGCTGGCGGTCACCTGCTCATCCTGATGCCGGCCACCACCATTTACATGCCGCTGGTGGTCCCGTGGGCGATGCCGGAGGCGCAGGTGGACGCCTTCGCCATCGCCCGGCCGCTGGTCCTCACCATGCTCCTGCCGCTGGGGCTGGGCATCCTCTTCCGGAAGCGGTTCCTGCGCCTGGTACGCCGCGTGATGCCGGTGCTCCGGAAGACCTCGAAATACTCGCTGCTGGCGCTCATCGCCGCCACCGTGCTTGCCGACCTGCCGCAGATCATCGCGTTGCTTGGCACCCCGGCGGTCTTGGTGGCCGCGCTCCTCGTGCTCGGCGGGGTCGTCATCGGCTTCATCGGCAGCGTCCCCGGGCTGTCGGCGCGGGTCGTGCTCGCGCTCGGCACCGGGCAGCGCAACATCGCCGCGGCGATGATCGTCGCCTCGAACAGCTTCACCACCCCGGAGCCGCTGGTGATGGTGGTGGTGACCTCGCTGGTCGGCTTCGTCGTGCTCTTCCCCGCGGCAGACCTCTTCCGGCGCGCGCTCGAAAGGCACCACCCCGCCAGGCGCGTCAGGTTCGGTCCGCACCGGGAGCAGAGCCGATTCAATAAGCGGCGCCGGACGTGACCGATTCGGCTTCGGCCCCGGGGCGGGCGTGCGCCCGCGCCCGAGTGCGCTCGTCGCGAGGGTCTTCGCCATGGCCCGGGCGCTGCCCGGGATGCGTCGCGTGACCGGCAGGCCGCTCTACTCGACGCCCGCGACCTCGCCTTTGCATTCGGTTGCGCAGTGGGTCCGCGTGCAGGTCAGCAAGACCGAGTAACACACCTCGTCATCCTCCTCCGCGTACGAGGGCCGATCGGCGTCGTCGGTCAGGACCCACTCGCAGCTTCCTCGAGGGTCAGAGGGGCACAACTCGTAGTCCCAGCAGTCGTTGTTCATCAGGCAGTCGCAGCAGACCTCGCCTTGCGACGTGCATCCGGACAGACCGAGGGTCACCAGGAGGGCAAGGCCGAAGGCTGCGGCTCTCGAGGTCCTCATCGTTGTCTCTCCCTCCTTCGCGGCAGATCAGGC
>JBMNNX010000032.1:0-36291 GCA_050942745.1 Myxococcales bacterium | reverse complement strand
AGGTCTGCGACGCGCTGCTGAAGGCGCCGCTGCGCACGCCGGTGCCCGAAAAGCTCCTCGCGACGCTCGAGAAGGCGGCGGCCAGCGGGACGAAGTACATCGCGGCGATCAAGGCCCTGGCGGACGACGAGGTCGCCGCGGGCACGGCCTGGCTCGACGGCATCATCGGCGAGCTGTGGGCGGGCGCCGTCGAGCGGTTGCCGGCGCTCGGGAGAGAGGCGCGGGGGTGAGTCGAGCGAGTGGGCAACGGCTCGCGCGCTGGGCGGAGTAGATCGCCCGTGTGTTCGCCGCGGCCAGCATCGAGGAATCGAGCGCCGCCTCGCTCGGCCGCAGTCCGGAGTAGGGCCAAACGGCTTCGCAACCCGCTCCGCAGGCGCGCGTTCATCTCGCGCGAAGGGACGAAGGGACACCAATGACGCCGCGCCGTTGATGCCCGGTTCGCAGCGATTGCCTCCCTCCGCCGGCTGCAGGAGTTTCTTGGTATGAAGCTGTTTCTCTTGGGACTCCCCTGATTGTCCAGGGACCAGAGGCTGACCCCACGCTTTCTAGAGCCGCATCCAGCAGCGAGAGGCGAATCGATCGGTCGACCGCCCGATTTGAAAAGGCCATCCTGTGATTGCGCTCCCTGAAGTCGAACGCGCCGTCAAAGAGGCGCACGACCGACTCTGCCGAGGTGACCGGCACGTCGTGGTCATCGGGCCGCCGGCCGCGGGGAAGACATCGGTGCTCTCGCGCCTAGGACCGGAGCTCGATGGAAAGCGCCTGGTGCGCGTGACTGCCCCGACGAGCGACGCCGACGCCGGTGGGCATCGACGCGAGCAGGGATGAGCGCACGTACTGGCTCAGCGAGATGCTTCGCGATCGAGCGCAGACACCGACCTGGACCGCGAAGCTCGAGATGCTCAGGAGCGAGGTCGAGCGGCACGCCTCCCAGCTGGTCGTGCTTTTCGACGAGCCATTCTCCGGACAGGACGACGGTCCGACGCCGCTGCCTTTCGGCCGACGCGTGCAGGCCCTCGCCGAAGCGCTCTTCGCCATCCCGGACCTCCAAACGGTCGTGACCGCCACGGACTGGCGCCCGCGGATCGATGCCATCGCGCTGGCGGGCCGGTCCGACCCTTCGGTCCTCGACTCCGGAGACTGGGGACCGCTCGAGGACGCTGCCGCCCGCTTGCGCGGAATCGAGCCAAAGCTGTTCGAAGGCGCGCTCCGGCGACTCTCGCCGTTGGAGCTGCGACTGAGGGTGGCGCTGGTGTTCGCGAAAACTAAGCCGGAAAGCGCGATTCTTCCGGCGCCGATTTGGAAGACTGTCGGCCTCCTCTTCGAGTCTCTCGGACCAAAGGGCAACGGGCTGCGGTCGCTGGTCGCACGGCTCTCGGTGCTGAGAACGCCATTCTCTCGTGAAGAGCTCGCCAGGTTTGGAGCCGACTCGCTCGACTTCGACAGCAGAGCGCTTCTCGAGACCGTGCTCCTTTACACCGAGGGAGAGCGCTTCAGGCTCCACGACGAAATCGCGCGCGACGCGCGAACTTGGGCGCCGGGAAGCCTGGTGGCGGCGCATGCGACCGCAGCCGAGCTCCACAAGGCCCGCTGGCAGAGAGCGCAAGAGGAAGGCGACATCGCCGCCGCGCTCCGCGAAGAAGTCGAGGTCTTGCACCACCGGCGAGCTCGAAGCGGACGGCTCTGCTCAGGTCCATCGGGGCCCTGGCTCGGTGCGAGTGCACCGCTAGCCGCTACGTCGAGGTGCGGTTTCGCGCAAGCCACGCGCTTCAACGTCGTAGTCGGAGACTCCCCCGCCATAGCTCCCGACTTCGACCGGAAAGTCCCCAACTTCGATCTCCTAGTCGTCGACTTCCCCGCCAAAGCTCTCGGCTTTGAACGGGAAGTCGCCGTCTTCGACGGCGAAGTCGTCGACTATGGCTGCCATAGAGCCGGACTAGGAGCTCGAAGTCGTCGACTTCGCGCTCCTAGTCGAAGGCTTCCAGGTCGTCGTCGGGGACTTCGACGTCATAGTCGGCGACTTCGACCTCGTAGTCGGGAACTCCGACGTCGTAGTCGGAGACTTCGACGTCGTAGTCGGAGACTTCGCGATCATAGTCTTCGACTTACCCAGAATGGATCACCTGGTTCGGCATTTAACACTTCTCCTACCCCTGATGGGGCAAGTACTCGGCTCGTTTCGAGTTTCTTCACCGTTGGGCTTGACTGCGGCGATTGGCCTTCGGCTAGATTCACCCCTGCCGGGGAGCACAACCCCGAAAGGAGGGGACATGAAAGACCGAGTGGGCAACAAGAACCCGACTCCGGAGACGCTCGCCGACCTCGAGGCTCGCCTGAAGGCGATCGCCACCGACGTCGCGGCCTTCGGAATCGACCTCACCGCCGAAGAGCGGGTTCGCACCACCAAGTTCCGCAAGGGCGGCGAACGGATAGTCGAGCTGCTCGCGCGGCTCGCTCAACAGTACTCGCTGACGCTGCCCGGGCTGCCGGTCGAGAGCATGCTCAACGACCTCGCGCTCGCCGAGGATGTGCGGCCGCTCTCGACTCAGGCCGAGTCTCTCGCGAACACGCTCAGCGACACGGTGCTGCAGGCCGAGTCGGAGTGCTGGTGGGTCGCCACCGCCTACTACACGGCCCTCCTGCGCATCGCCGACTCCGATCCGAAGCTGGCCGAGGCGCTCAAGCCCGCGGTCGACTTCTTCTCCACTGGGCGCCGTCGCAAGAAGACCGAGACCCCGTAGTCTCGGCACTCGAAGGGCGGCACTCGGCGCTCCCTCCTCCCCGGCAGCCGGTGCCGCTCTTCGTTTGTCCAGGGCTCGAATTCGATACGAGCAGTGATGCCCAGGTCCAGCGCCCACGGGCTTCGAATCCATCGAAGGGCCCGAGGCGACCCGAGAGCATCTCGGCCCCAAAACGCGCCCGCCCGGCATCGTGCTGCCCCGCCATGAGCTCTCGACCTGGTCAGCGCATTCCCTCGCCCTGGCTCGAGCGGTCGCCGAACAGCGGACCGCGATGCCTAGCTCGATTCACGGCAAGAGCGCGCGGCGCGCCTTTGCTCTTGGCGAATCCATCGGGTTGAGCAAATCGGCTCACCCGCCGAATTCGAGCTTTCGGGTTTGTCGCGCCACTCGGCCGTCGCTTGAGAATTGCAAGAGTCTCGAACAGCATTGGACTGCGCTGAGTCCCGATTCAGTTCTTGCCTTCCCTTCAACCTCGCTGTTCTCGGCTATCCCCGACGAATGCGAGGACATTTCTTGGCTGGTTCTCAGAACCCGGCCGCCCGTGCGATCTCGAGGAACGCCATGCGCAACCGCACTCTCCCGCGCCTATTGATTGCCTCGGTCCTTCTTTCGAGTCCGGCCTTCGCAGAGGTAGAGCCCGACTGTTTCGAGGGCGCGGCAGCCAAGACCTGCAACACCTCTCGCCTCAAGGACTTGAGGTTCGCCAATGTCGTGTTCGGGAAGACGCTGCGCACGGCGGGCTGGGACGATCGCTCCTTTGGCGTGCAATACCGCGCGAGCAGCGATGGCGGGCCCGATACGCTCCTGTTCACGCTGCGCGGACCGAGCAGCCAGCCCGCGAAGGAGGCCGATGAATCGCCCAAGGCCGCCAGCGCCGAGGAAATGGCTCTCATCGCGGAAGGCATAAGGAAGCAGCTCGACGCGGAGGGAGGCTCCCTCGGGAAGTTCCTTCGCTTCGTGGACGAGGTCCAAATCGACAACGGCCAAGGGCTGGTCCACACGGCCCTCAAGGTGCCCTGCTACGAGGGCTTCTGCTCGAGCTACCGCAAGGCCGATGCCGAAGATGCCGAGCGGCTCCTCGCGCCGGTCCTCGAAAAGGCGGGATGGCGCCCCTCGCTCTTCGGCGTCCATTACGTCGCCGGTGCGGACGCCGACCGAGCTGACTCCGAAGCCAAGGACAAGCTCGTCATCGTCCTGCGGGGCCCGAGGGGCGGCCAACGACCGACCTATGAAGGCGCGAGCTCCGAGGACGCGCACTTCGCGGTGCAAGCCATCGAGACGTTTCTCCGCGAGGCTCCGCCCGCTGAGAAGGAGCGAGCTCTGCGCGGCGTGGATACCGTCCACGTTGACGCTGCTTACTTCACTGCCTCGCTGCCCAACCCCTCGGCTGTGCGCAAGAGGCTTAGTGCCGAGGATGTCGCGAAGGCTCGCGAAATCCTCTCGCGGCCGCCTCTGTTCGGCGGTGGGAGCAGCGATTCCGCGGCGCCTGAGCCGGCGCAGCCGGACGAAGCAAAGGAGCGCGCAAGCGCCCAGCCGGCGATCGAGGACTGCGCAATCGAGACTTCGGTGCCTGGGGTAGTCAGGGCGGTTGCAAGGCACCGCAACGAGCTCCGCTACTGCTACGAAACCACCTTCACGGGCGGAACCAGACCTGCCGGCCAAGCGACGTTCACCTTCGTCGTTGACCCTGACGGCCATCCCCAAACTCCTCGGGTTCGGGGAGACGTGGTTCTCGGCGACGAGCTTTTCGATTGCCTCCTCAGACGCATCCGCAAGTGGCACTTCGCCGCGACGGAAGGGCAAACCGGCCCGGTCTCCATCACGTGCCGCTTTCCACTGACCGTCCGCTGAACGCGCACGCGCTGGGCGAGCCTCTGTATCGAGCGAAACCTCGCCGTCCGTCTTCTGCTCGCACGCACGGACCGTTGACGCGGTGTTGAAGCGCGAGGGCGGGCGCAAGGCAGGCAAGAGCCGACGCGCATACGCACCACCCGTCGTCGCCGCGCCTTTGCCTCGGGTGCTTCGTGCCCCGCTGCGGTGCACACGAACAGCGACACAGTCTGGACAGCAGACCGGCAGGCCGGATGACCCCACCAAGGCAAGACAACCGCGCCCGCCCTCGGCGTCATGGCGCCCGACCATAGGACGCTTCGACGATCGCGCCACGCGCTGCTCGAGGGAGGCCGACGCGAGCGGGAGCGGGTCGAGCCCCAGCGGTTCCTCTTCACGCAAAGGCCCGCGGCACCCGTCACGCCGCGCCGCGGCGCCGCGCGCGGGGCAGCAGACGCTCAGGAAGCCCTCGGAGAGCAGGCCGCACGGCAGGTAGCTGCGCAGCTCGCGCTCGACGTGGCGCGGCAGCCTGCGGTGCTCGTTCAGCTCGGCGCAAGCCCTCGCAGGCGCAGGCTGCGTCCGGCCGCGGCCGACTCCGGCGCCGGTCCGTGCTAGAACAGGCGCCCCGCCTTCCCGGCCCTTGCGGCCCCTGCCAAGGATGCCCGCATGTTCCAAGACGCCGAAGAGCTGCTCCGCCACATCCGCGACCGGCGGATCTCGATGGTCGACTTCAAGCTCTGCAACCTCTCCGGTGGCTGGCACCACCTGACCCTGCCGGCCGCCCGGGTGGACGAGAAGATGCTGGAGCGGTGCGAGACCTTCGACGGGGCCTCGCACCTGCGCAGCGAGGCGGCGCGGATCCTCGAGCAGATCGGCATCCCGGTGCGCTACCACCACCACGAAGCGGGCGAGCCGGGGCAGTGCGAGATCGAGCCGATGACGGGGTGCCCGCGCGACCTGGGGACCCGCTTCAAGAGCGAGGAGATCCTCCTCCACCACGAGGTCACCAATCAGCACCTCTGGGCGCAGTTCTGACCGACGCAGTTGTCTCCAGCCCCGGCGCACGAACGCGACGGACCGTGCCCGGGCGAAAGGGTGATCCATGGCCGATCTTCGAGCAACGGTGTCCCTCGTGGCCGAGCGCCCCGATGACGACTCGGCCCGACTGGCGCTTGGCGATCTCCTCGAGGGGCGGGGCCAGCCCGCGCGCGGCGAGTACGTCCGGGCGATCTGCGCGGCGGAGCGCGAGCAGGACGAGCGCAGGCGGTTCGAGCTGCTCGACCGGGCCGACGATCTCCGCGCCGAGCACGAGGACCGCTGGCTCGGGGAGTGGCGCGAGCGCCTGGTCGACTGGGAGTTTCGCTGCGGCTTCCTCCACCGGGTGCGGATGACCGCCAGCGAGTTCCTGCGCCACGGCGAGGGGCTCTTCGGCGCCGAGCCGGTGGCGCGCCTCGAGCTGGTGAACGAGGCGCACCTCGCCCTCTCGGCCGAGGGGGTCCGGGCCGTCGTCTCCCATCCGGCGTTCGCCCACGTCCGCGACTGCGCCATCGTCCCGGCCCAATTCTTCGATCCGACCCCGCTCGGCGCCTGGCTCGAGGCCCTCGCGGGCAACGCCCGGATCACCCGGCTCGCCGGCCTGGGCCTGACCAAGCGGGCGCCGCTCAACAGGTTCGAGGGCCTGGAGCCCCCGGCCCTCGCCGCCTTCTGCAAGGCCGCCCACCTGCGCACGCTCGCGCGCCTCGAGCTGCCGGGGCGGCCCGGGGGCGAGGCCCACCGCGACTGGCTGGTGCCGCAGCTCGCTGCCGCGTCCTTCGCCACGTCCCTGCGGAGCCTGCGTTTGAGGGGCGCCGGCATCGGACGGGCGGGGTTCGAGCGCGTCGCCTCCGACCGGGCGTTCGCCGGCCTCCGCGAGCTGGACCTGTCCGGCAACGGCGGGGATCCCGAGTGGTGGTCCGCCGTCCTGCAGAGCCCCTCCCTCGCCTCGCTCGAGGCCCTGGTGATCCCGGCCGACCAGCTCGCCGCCTACTCCCAGTCGGCCCTGGCCCCGAAGGTGACGGACCTGACCGTCGTCCACCCTGAGCGCCGCGCCGTGGCGCTGGACGAGGGCCGGGAGGCCTGGTCCCGGCTGCTCTCGCGCGGGGCGCGCCCGGAGCGGCTGTCGCTGCGCATCTACAACCCCGGGGCCGCGGTGTTCGAGCAGATGACCAGGCTGCGGTGGACCGACGAGCTGCGCGAGCTGTCCATCGCCGGGGACTCCCAGGCCGATGTCTTCGGCGAGGAACCGGACGCGGTAGTGTCGCTGTTCCAGCCGGACGCCCTGCCCCGGCTGACCGCCTTGCGGCTCCACGAGGCTTCCTTCGAGAGCGCCCTGGTCGCGCTCCGCGGCTGGCGCCGGCTCGAGGTCCTCGAGCGGCTCGAGCTGACCGACGACTACTACGGACGGCTCCTGCCTTCGATGCTCGCCGGACAAAGCGCCCCGCGGCGCCTCGGAACGCTGAGGGGCGTCGCCCTCTACCAGGACGCCGACGTCGAGCGCTTCCTGGCGCTGCCCTGCCTGGCGCGCCTGAAGCGGCTCGAGCTCTCCTGCTGCAAGGCGCCCCCTGCGCTCTCGCCCTCGGCAGCGGCGCGGATTCTCCGCGACCCGAGGCTGTCGCGGCTGGAGGAGCTGAGCCTCTGGTTCCCCGAGACCCCGGCGGCCGCGCGCGAGGCGGGCGAGCTCCTCGCTTCCCGCGAGGTGCTGCCCCGCCTGCGGCGGCTGCGCTTCGACGACGACGGCGCCGCCCCGCGCGATGGCCTGCAGGCGCGCTTCGGGCCGCGGCTCGAGGGCTGAGCCAGCCGGCCTGTGCCAGGCCGCGCGCGAGCCCGCACCCTCCCCTCCGGCTCAGTGCGAGACGCCAAGCAAGAACAAGCGCCCCAAGTGCCACTGCCGGCGAGGTTTGTCCAGGGCTCGGATTCGATACGAACAGGGATACCCAGGTCCGGCGCCCACGGGCTTCGAGTCCATCGAAGGGCACGAGGCAACCGCGCGCATCTCTAAGCATCGCGGCCAAGAAACGCGCCCGCCCCGGCATCGTGCTGCCCCGCCATGATCTCTCGACCTGGCCAGCGCATTCCCTCGCCCTGCCTCAAGCGGTCGCCGAACAGCGGACGCGATGCCTGGCTCGGTCCATGGCAGGAGCACCCGACGCGCATTTGCTCTCGGCGAATCCATCCGGTTGGACAAATCGGCTCACCCGGCGAATTCGAGCTTTCGGGTTTGTCACGCCGCTCAGCCGTCGCTTGAGAATTGCGAGAGTCTCGAATACCATGGGACGGCGCTGTCCCCACTTTCGCTATCCCTTCAACCTCGCTGTTCTCGGCTACCCCCGACGAGCTAGCTGGTTCTCAGAACTGGCCGCTCACGCGTTTTCGAGAGATGCCATGCGCAACCGCACTCTTTCGCGCCTGCTGATTGCCTCCGTCCTTCTTTCGAGTCCGGTCTTCGCGGAGGTTGAGCCCGACTGCTTCGAAGGCGCTGCGGCCAAGACCTGTAGCCCCGGTCGCCTCGACCAATTGAGGATAGCCGATGGCGCCTTGGGAAAACCCCTGCGCAGGGCGGGCTGGGACTCGCGTTCCTTTGGGGTGCAATACCTCGCGAGCAGCGATGGCGGGCCCGATACGCTTCTGTTCACCCTGCGAGGACCGAACAGACGGCGCACGGGGAAGGCCGATGCGTCGAGCGAGCCTGCCAGCGCCGAGGAGATGACTCTCCTCGCCGAAGAGATGAGGATGCAACTGGACGAGCTTGGAGATTTTCACAAGGCGCGTCTTCTTCGCTTCGTGAGCGAGATCCAGATCGACAACGGCGAGGGACTGATCCACACGGTCTTGAAGGTGTCCTGTTACGAGGGTGTTTGCTCGACCTACCGCAAGGCCGATGCCAAAGAGGCCGCGCGGTTTCTAGCGCCGGTCCTCGAAGAGGCGGGATGGCGGCCCTCACTCTTCAGCGTCCAATACGTCGCCGATCCCGATGTCGACCGGGCCGACGCCTCAGAATCAGCCGAGGACGAGCTCCTGATCGTCCTGCGCTGCCCGAGGGGCGGCCAACGGCCAACGTTTGCTGGTGCAAGCTCCGAGGACGAGAACTTCGCGATGAAGGCCATCAGGAAGTTCCTCTACGACGCTCCGCCCTCTGCGAAGGAGCGGCTACTGCGCGGCGTGAATTTGATCCGGGTCGGCTCCACCTACTTCAGTGTGTCAGAGGTCAATCCCTCGCCTGCGCTCCTGGCGCTGCCTCCCGAAGAGCGCGAGAGGCTCCAGGCCGAGGCTCGCACGAAGTTCTTCGAGGTCCTCCCGCAGTCGCCCCTGTTCGGCGGTGAAGGCGACAAACCCGCGACGTCTTCCCCCGAGGAGCCGGAGAAGCCGGCGAAAGCCGAAGAGCGCAAAGGCGCCCAGGTGACCTTTGGGGATTGCGCAGCCGAAACTTCGGTACCCTTGGCAGACAAGGTGCTTGCGCATCGCGGCATGGTGCTCCGCCATTGCTTCCACAGCAGCGTCTCCAGGCGCGAAGACAAACCCGCCGGCGAAGTGACAATCACCTTCGTCATCGACGCCGACGGCAACCCCCAAACCCCGCGGGTTCGGGGAGACGCGGCAGTTCTCGACGACCAGCTCTCCGAATGCCTTCTCAGACGCATCCGTAGTGGGACCTTCCCTGCCCCGGGAGCAGAAGCCGGCCCAGTCTCCATCACCTGTCGACTTCCACCGAGCGACCGCTGGTAGGCCACCCGAGCACGAGATGGGGAGGCTTCTGCATCGAGCCAGAATTCGTCGCCCGTCTTCGGCTCGCATAAACAGCCATCGAGGAATTGTCGGAGCGCAAGGGCAGGTGCCGAGGCAGACAGTAGCCGACGCGCAGTAGCGCACCGCCCATCCGCCGCCTGCGATGCCTGCGCCTCGTGCCCCAAGCTTCCGGTGTCTTCGGCGGCCGTCCGCGCGCCCGCCAGCCTGTTTCGCGCGCCTGGGCCGACCTCGACCTGCCCGCCGGGTTCCGAGTCCTGAGCGGATAGCAGGCGTACGGCAAAGAAGCGCCCGAGGCCAAGGCAGCATCGGCGATTGCTTCGGGCGCAGGGTCGAAAGCCGACCACGGAAAGACAACCGCCGCCGCCCCCGGCATCATGGCGCCCGACCATGGGACGCTTCGACGATCGCGCCACACGACCGGCCCGCGGGCCGCGCGACATGCTGCGCTGGAACCTCGACCGACTCCTCAGGCGTCTGCCCCAAGACCCGGATCCGGGCTTCAAGCCAACGGTGCGCCCGAACGACGGCAGCGCCCTGCGCGCGCCCGGCGCGTCCCTGACCTGGGTCGGCCACGCCACCTTCGTCCTCAGGTTGGGCGGCAGGACCGTGGTGGTCGATCCTGTCTGGTCGCAGCGGCTCTCCGGCGTCGTCCCGCGCGCGGTGCCGCCCGGCGTGCGGCTCGAGGACCTGCCGCCCATCGACTTCGTGCTGCTCACCCACAACCACCGCGACCACTTCGACGCGCCGACGATTGGCCGCATCGGCCCGGGGCCGCTGTACGTCGCGCCGCTCGGCAACGCGGGCATCCTCCGCGACGCGGGCGCAGAGAGGGTCGTCGAGCTCGACTGGTGGCAGTCACACCGCGAGGGCGATCTCGAGATCACGCTGGTACCCGCGCGCCACTGGTCGATGTTTCTGCCCTGGAACCGCAATGACATGCTCTGGGGCGGCTTCGTGGTGAAGGGCCCGGAGGGCGCGGTCTACTTCGCCGGCGACACCGCGCGCTTCGGCGTTTTCGAGGAGATCGGCCGACGGCTCGGCCCCATCGACCTGGCGGTGATCCCGATAGGCGCCTACGCGCCGCGCTGGTTCATGGAGCCGCAGCACGTGACACCGGAGGAGGCGGGCGAGGCCTTCGAGGCGCTCGGCGCGCGGGTCCTGGTCGCCGCGCACTGGGGCACCTTCAAGCTCAGCGACGAGCCGATGGGCGAGCCGCCCAGGCGCATCCGCGACTGGTGGGAGCGCACTGGGAAGGAGCCGGCGAGGCTCTGGATCCTCGACGTCGGCGAGACGCGCGCGCTGCGCGACGGAGCGGGGCGATGACGCCGGGGAAGAAGAAGCCGTCCTGCTCGGCCTACGACCGCGCGCTGCGCCTGCTCTCGATCCGCGATCACTCGGAGGTCGAGCTGCGCCGCAAGCTGCGGCGCGCGGCGCACGAGCCCGAGGAGATCGACCGGGCGATCGGTCGGGTCCGGGCGCTCGGGTACTTGAACGACGCGCGCTTCGCGCGCCTGCGGGCGTCCTCGCTGGTGACGCAGGGACGCCTCGGGCCGCGCGGGGTCGCCGCCAAGCTGCAGCAGGCGGGCGTCAGCGAGTCGCTCGTGCGTGAAGCGGTCGCCCAGGCGATGGATGGAAAGGACGAGCTCGAGCTCGCCGCCGAGCTGCTGAAGAAGAAGCACCCGGACGCCCTCGGCTCGAAGGATCCAAAGGTACGCGCCCGCGCGGCGCGCTATCTGGCCGGGCGCGGGTTCTCGAGCGGTGTCGTGGCGCGAGTGCTGCGGTTGGAGGAGTAGCTGGTGGCACGGGCTGTTCGGAAGGGGGCCTCCCTTTGCCGATTGTGCCAGCACGAGGCCGGGCGCATTGCCATGCGCCCCTACCTACGCCGTACCGGAATCTCGACGGGCGCATTGCCGTGCGCCTCTACTGCGACTTCTCCGCCGCCGTGAACCCGCGCTTCCTCATCAGCGCGTCTATCCCGGCCTCACGGCCGCGGAAGGCGCGATAGCCCTCGAGCGGATCGACGGTGTTGCCGACGGTGAGCACCTTCTCGAGCAGCCGCTTGGAGACTTCGCGATCGTACGGTCCCTGGGCCTCGGTGAACGCCTCGTAGGCATCGGCGACGAGGGTGTCGGCCCACAGGTAGCTGTAGTAGCCGGCCGCGTAGCCGTCGCCGCCGAAGACGTGCGCGAACTGCGAGGTGCGGTGCCGCATCACGATCTCGCGCGGCATCCCCAGCGCTTCCAGGGTCTCCCGCTCGAAGGCTGCTGGATCGATCGGCTTGTTGCCCGCCAGGTGCACCTTCATGTCGATAAGCGCGCTGGCGAGGTACTCGACGGTGCTGAAGCCCTGGTTGAAGGTCGAGGCCTTCTCGATCTTCGCGGCGAGCTCCGCGGGCATCGGCTCGCCGGTCTCGTGGTGCAGCGCGAAGCGCCCCAGCACCTCGGGCGTCGATAGCCAGTGCTCGAGGAGCTGCGAGGGGAACTCGACGTAGTCGCGCGCGACCGCCGTCCCGGAGAGCGACGGGTAGCTCACCTTCGACGCGAGGCCGTGCAGCGCGTGCCCGAACTCGTGGAAGAGCGTGGTCGCGTCGTCCCAGCTAATCAGGATCGGCTCGCCGGACTTGTTTTTCACGAAGTTGCAGTTGTTGGAGACGATGGCCGGTATCTCGCCGTCGAAGCGCTCCTGGCGCCGGTAGGCATCCATCCACGCGCCCGAGCGCTTGTGCGGCCGAGCGAAGGGGTCGAAGTAGAAGAGGCCCACGTGCTTGCCACCCGCGTCCTTCACCTGGAAGACGCGCACGTCGGGGTGGAAGACGGGCACGTCGCTGACGGGCGTGAAGGAGAACCCGAACAGCTCGCCGGCGACCCAGAACATGCCCTCGCGCAGCTTCTCGAGCTGCAGGTAGGGCTTCACCTCGTTCTGATCGAGGTCGTACTTCGCCTTGCGCACCTTCTCGGCGTAGTAGCGGTAGTCCCACGGCTCGATGGTGATCTTGGCGCCCTCTTTGTCGGCGATCAGCTGCATGTCCGCGACCTCCTCGCGCACCCGCGCGACGGCCGGCTTCCAGACCGCCTCGAGGAGCTGCATCGCGCCCTCGGGCGTCTTCGCCATCGTGTTTTCAAGCCGCCAGTGCGCGTGCGTCTCGTAGCCGAGCAACGCGGCGCGCTCGGCGCGAAGAGCGAGCATCTCGGCGATGAGCTTCTTGTTGTCGCGCTCGTCGCCGTTGTCGCCGCGGTTCACGAAGTTGCGCCAAACCTTCTCGCGCAAATCGCGCCGATCCGCGTAGGTGAGGAAGGGCTCCATCGAAGAGCGCGTGTTGGTGACTATCCACTTGCCCTTCATCCCGCGCGCCTCGGCCTCGCTCGCCATCGCGTCGCGTACCGACGCGGGCAGCCCCGCGAGATCCGACTCGCTCTCGATGACGACGACGTACTTCTCCTCGTCGGCGAGCAGGTTCTGGCCGAACTCGGTGTAGAGCGCGGCGAGGCGCTGGTTGATCTCGCCGAGCCGCTTCTTCGCCGACTCGTCCAGCTTGGCGCCGGCGCGCACGAAGTTCGTGTAGTAGAGCCAGGTCAACCGCTGCTGCTCGGGGCTGAGCTTCGCCTTGTCGGGCGACTGGTAGACGGCCTCGATGCGGCGAAAGAGCGCGGCGTTCTGCGTGATCTCGTCCTCGAAGGCCGCCAGCCGCGGGGCCATCGTGCGCTCGACCGCCTGGTACTCGGGGGTCGCCAGGCTGGTGCCCCAGACGTTGTAGACGGCGATGACGTTGCTCAGGGTGCGGCCCGCGCGCTCGAGCGCGGCGATGGTGTTCTCGAAGGTCGGGGCGGCCTGGTCGGCGGCGATGGCGGCGATCTCGCGCCGGTTCTCGTCCATCGCGGCCTCGAGCGCCGGCTCGAAGTACTCGACCTGGACCTTGTCGAAGGGCGGCACGCCGCCGTACGGGCCGGTCCACGGTGCGAGGAGCGGGCTGGCGGTCGTGGGCGCGGTCGTCTGCTCGGTTCGATTCACGTTGCGGCCCTCCGGAGGCGTCGTGGCGCATGCGCCAGAGAGGAGGATTGCGGCACCGGCGAGAAGCTTGCGCATGGAGTGGTCCTTCCTCGGTCTGTGGGGAAAGCGGCAGTGAGGGTAGCAGAACCGATCGACGCGGCGACTGATTCGCTGGGCGTCCTGCGCGGGTCCGCACGATCCGGTGCGGGCGCATCGTAATGGCGGGGCGGTCGGGGCGCATGGCAATGCAAACGGCCTCGCATGCGCGGCGCGTGGAGAGGCGGCCGGACGCCGCATGTAGGCCGGCACTTCCGCCGGCACAAAGGCCGGCGCTCCGCGGCCCGCTCGACTCGCGACGGCGCCGGCACGAAGGCCGGCGCTCCGCGACCCGCCTGATATGCGGCCATGCCGGCACGAAGGCGAGCGCTCCGGGACGTCTGCGCTGCGGACAACAGGCCGCGCGCTATACTCCGAGCCTCCCTTTCGGCCGCACTGTTAGGAGGCACGCGTGAACAACCGGCACCTGACGCTCGCCCTCGCCTGCGTCGTCTGCGCTCTGGCCTGGCCCGCGCCGGGCGAGGCCGTCGAACAGCTCGAATGGCGCTCGAACAGCCACCTTCGACTCGGCGGAGGCTGGTACGCCAGCCCATGGGAAGGCATGGGCATCGACGGCTACCAGCTCGGCCTTGCCTACCACTACGCGGCGGGCAAGAACGTCCTGCTCGGCCCAGTCCTCAACTACACGGGCCTGAAGGCCGAACGGCCGCTGCAGGACCTGCCCTCCTACTCGGTCTCCGAGCCGATGCTGGCGCTGCACGTCCACCAGGTGCGCCTCGGCCTGAAGGGCATCTTCAGCCCGATGCCGCGCATCCCGGAGCCGAAGCGCACGCGCACCGCGCGCGGGAAAGCGTCGTCGCCGGCGCCGGTCTGGTTCTACGGCGCCGTCGACACTGGCCTTGCGGTCCACTACGTCACCGAGCGCGACCAGCAGGGCATCTCCTTCTCCGAGACTTCGGGCGACTGGTACATCAAGCCGGGCCTTGGCGTGCTCATCGCGCCGCGCTCGCCACTGACGGTCTTCGTCGAGCTCGGCTACACGCTCGTGCCGACCTACAAGCTGCGCGAGAAGCAGTTCAACTTCTACGGCGCGCCCGAGACCGTGGACGCCAAGCTCAACACCGACGGCATCGTGCTCGAGGCCGGCGTGGCCTACCAGTTCTGATCGGAGGCGCTCATGAACAGCCGGATGACTCTCCCTCTCGCGCTCCTCCTCGTCGCTGGCTGTGGCGGCGAGACCTCCAGCGCCATCTTCAAGGACGCCAAGCAGGTCGTCATCGCCAGCCCGCAGCAGTGCAAGCGGTTCCTGCTCAACCTCGGCGAGGGCGACGACATCTTCACCTTCGGCTCCAAAGAGGGCTCGCTCGGCCTGAACGAGCAGCGCATCTTCGCCGCGATCTTCGAGGAGTTCCCGCCGCAGGTGCAGGACGGTCGCATCGTCAACCCGCAGGACGCGGTGTGGGTCTGGCACTCGGGCATGCGCTCGAACGCGAACCCTGCGGCAGGCAAGGTGCGCTTCACCGACGGCACGAGCGCCAACGCCGACGGCACGCCGGCCTCGCTCGAGGCGTGCCGGATGGCGGGCAACTGCTCGTCGATCGCCTCGAAGCTCGATCGGGTCAACGGCAAGACCTACTTCTTCGCGGTCTGGGCCTGGAACGACAAGCGCGAGATCTCCTACTTCTCCGACAAGGTCATGCCCTTCTGCTTCACGCTCGACGAGGCGGAGCGCGGGCAGGACTGCCCGGCGGCCTGCAATAACGCGTGGTGAGGCGGAACGTAGGTAGGGGCGCATGGCAATGCGCCCGGCCCCGCAGGCTCGTGGCGTAGCGAGGCCGCGAGGGCGCCGGCACGAAGGCCGGCGCTCCGTCCTCCTCGCTCCCGGCGTCGGTCCGCGAATCCGGCGGGCCGGGGACGCCGGCACGAAGGCGGCGCTCCGTCCTCCTCGCTCCCGGCGTCGGTCGCGAATCCGGTGGCCCGGGCGGCGCCGGCACGAAGGCCGGCGCTCCGTCCTCCTCGGTCCCTGCGTCGGTCGCGAATCCGGTGGCCCGGGCGACGCCGGCACGAAGGCCAGCGCTCCGTCCTCCTCGATCCCGGCGTCGGTCGCGAATCCGGTGGGCCGGGGGCACCGGCACGAAGGCCGGCGCTCCGTTACAGCAACCGCACACGCGTCTCCTTGAGGTGCTTCTCCTCGAGGAGCTGCGCGATCTTCTTCACGATGTTGCGTCGCAAATCGAGCTGGACCGGGATGTTCGGGTCCTGGTGCGCCTCGTTGATGCGCGTGCCGACGACGAACTCGATGATGTCGCTCTCGAGCATCAGCTCGAGCAGGTCGCCGACCGCGTTCGGCGGCAGCTCGACGTCCGGCCCGCTGCGCTCGAGCAGCTCGGCCAAGTGCGCCATGGTCAGCGTGCCCTCGGTGATCAGGTCCACGCCCTCCATCCGCGAGGCCGGAGGTACCTCGGGATCGAGATCGGCGATGTCAACAGTGACCTCCCGCCCGAGCCTGCGCGAGATGATGCTCGCGGTGGTCCCGCCGCAGATGGCCTTGCGCCCCGGGTAGGTCAGCGCGAGCTCGACGAGCTCGCCGTCGCGCTCCTTCGAGAACGGCGGGCCGGTCATCACCAGCAGCCGCCTCGGCGAGCGGAAGTAGAGCACCGCGCAAGAGATGTCGTCCTTGGGCTTGAGGCGGTCGTTGCGCGCGGCCTGATCGACGATGGCCTGGGCGAGCTTGCCCGCGGAGAGATCCGGCTTGGCCTTCACCTTCTCGAGCGCCAGCGCTATCGCGCTCTCGTCGCCCCAGCCCAGCGGCATCGACGCCTCGCCAATTCCGGACTGGGTGACGCCGTCGGAGAAGAGGACGAGCCGGTCGCCCGGCTCGAGCGCAAGCTGCGCCGCGGTGAGGGGCCGGTCCTTCCACTCGTCGAGCACGAGCGTCTCGGTCGGCACCAGCACGTGCGTGTCACCGCGCAGCAGCGCGAAGGGCGGGTTGCCGTGCTCGATAATCCGCGCCGTCCCCTCGCCGTTGACGTCGGCGATGGTGAAGGTCGAGTAGCTGATCTTGCGCACGCTGCAGACCGGCAGCGTCTCCATGATGGTCGCCGCCGACTTGCGGATGTCTCGGAAGCTGGTGGCGTACTTGACGCCCATCGTCGCGGTGAGGGTCGCCAGGACGCTCGCCTTCACGCCGCTGCCCAAGCCGTCGGAGAGGACGGAGACGATCCGGTCCTCGGCCTTCAGCTTCTTGCTGAGGAAGACGTCGCCCGGGGCGCGCTGGCCGTGCTTGGCGCGCTGGCGGAAGTCAACCTCGATATAGGCGTTTCCAGTCATGCGGGTCGGGGCTCTGCTCGCCGAGCTCGCCGGCGGAGAACGACTCGATGATCGAGTCGAGGATGCTCTCGGACTCGGCCGCGTTCTCGCCGAGCAGGTAGGCGATCTGCTGCACGGTGGCGAGGTTCTTCTGAATCACCTCGCGCGCCTTGCTGATGATCTGCTGCTTCTGCACCGCCGGCCGCGTGATGTCCTGGAACAGGCCGCCGACGACGCGGTGCTTCTCGATGCTGAAGATGGAGCCGTGCAGGATGGTGTCGCGGTGCCGCAGGTCGCGGTCGAGAAGGTCCTCGCCGGTCTTGAGCACGGCGTTGAAGAGGTTCGGGAAGGGCACCAGGCACTGGATGGCGGCGCCGTCGAGATCGGGCAGCGGCTCCTGCGCGTCGCCCGGGCGCGCGAACATGCGCACGAAGCTCTCGTTGTGCTCGATGACCCGCAGCTTCTCGTCGACGATGACCACCGCCGAGGGCATCTTGCGCATCAGCGCGTTGGCCTTCTTGGTGGCGAGCTTGCGCATGTAAGTCACGCACATCGTGCGCTCGGCCTTGCCGTCGAGGAACGCCTTGGCGAACTCGCGGCAGGTGTCGTAGCCGCAGCCGCCGCAGTTGTGCTCGTCCTCTATCGAGAACTTGCCGACGCTGCGCAGCACCTCGCGCACCTCGGCCTCGGTGTGCCGCGCGGGCACGACAGGGGCGAAGCGCTGTTCACACGAGATGTCGAGGCCGCGCTCGGGCCGGCGCGGGATGAGCGTGTCCGGATACGGGGCGTGGCGCAGGATGCGGTAGCGCTTGGCGGCGGTGCCCTGGTCGCGCGAGGTCTTCGGGCCGCTCACGCAGCCTCCCTCGCAGGCGAGCAGCTCGACGAACAGCGGGGCTTCGAGCTCGATCTGCTCGATGCCCTGCAGGCCGCGCTCGATGTTGCGCAGGCCGGAGAAGGTCATGAACCGCGCGTCGCTGACCGTGCAGTGGGCGCGGATGCCGGCGACCATGCCGCCGTCGACCGGGTAGAGCGCGCCCTCCTCGGCCGTGCAGGGGACGAAGCGATGGCGCTCGGGCTCCGGGGCGGTCCACTCCGGGTCGATGCGCTCGTGCTGCAGCCAGCGGCGCAGGTCCTCGAAGGTGAGGACGACGTCGATCAGCTCGGGGTGAGTGTCGGCCTCGTGCTTCTTGGCGATGCAGGGGCCGACGAAGACGATGCCGATCTGCTCGCCGAAGCGCTGGCGCAGCATGCGCGCGTGCGCGAGGGCGGGAGACAGCAGATCGGTCACCAGCTCCGACTGAGCCGGGAGGTACTTCTGGACGAAGGCGACGGCGGTCGGGCAGGCCGACGACAGATAGGCGCGCGGCGAGCCCTGCTCGAGCAGCCCGGCGACGTTCGCCGAGACCTGCTGGGCGCCGAGCGCGGTCTCGGAGACGCCGGCGAAGCCGAGCCGCTCGAGCGCCGCGATGAGCCGCGAAGGCTCCATCCCCGGGAACTCGGCCGCGTAGGAGGGCGCAAGCGAGACGAAGACGCGATCGCGAAGCTCGAGGAGCTGGCGAGCCCGCGGCAGATCGTCCCGCACGCGCTTGGCGCCGTTGGGGCAGGCCTCGACGCAGGCGCCGCACAGCACGCACAGCTCGGGGATGACCGACGCGTAGTTGTTCTCGAACTTGATGGCCTTGACCGGGCAGCACCGGACGCACTTGTAGCAGTCCTGGCACTCGCGCCTCTCGGTGTGGATGGGGTTGAGGAGGTTCATGACCGGTCGGAGCCTGGCGAAGCGAAGTGATGATCGAGCAGGGCCACGACCGAGACCGGCTTCACGTCGGAGTAGACCGTCCCGTCGACGACGATGTTGGGGCCCTGGTTGCAGCGGCCCTCGCACAGCGCGCCCTTGATCACCACCTCGCCCTTCAAGCCTCGCTTCTGCAAGTACTCGAGGATCAGCTCGAGGTTGCGGTTGTTGCCCCTGGCGAAGCAGGAGCTGCCCATGCAGACGGTGATGCGAGTCAAGGCTGGCTCTCCCTCACATCGGGCCGTCCGGGCCTCGTGATCGGAACGGTCGAGGCGAGGACGGCATTTTCGAATTCTGTTCTCCCCCCGGATGCCCCGAGCTTGTAACCGGCGCGTTGGCCGGCTGCGAAGGTGAACCGACGCCGGTCATCCCTAGCGTAGCCTCCGCAGAATGCGGGAGGCGGAGTCGAGGGGCGTGCCCGAGGTCGGGCGGCCCTTCGACTCCGCTCCCGACGCTGGCGCGTCGGGATCTACGCTCAGGGCGAACGGCACGTCACCATGAACGGTGCGTTCCTACGCCACCCCTCGCTCGGAGCGCTCGCCCACGTCAACCGCCACGGTCGCGCCCTGGAACCCGCGCGCGCCCATCTCCTCGCGGATGGCCTGGCGCGCCTGCTCGAGGGTGCAGTGCTCGATGCGCCGCTCGCCTACCTGGACGGACGGCCCCTTGTCGCACTGCTCGAAGCAGAACGAGGCCCGGATGTCGACGGTGTCGCCCAGGCCCTTTTGCTCCACCTCGGCGAGCAGGCTCTTGAGCAGCGTCTGCGAGCCCTTGAGGAAGCAGCTCGTGCCGACGCACACCTTCACCGGGACCTTCTCGGCGGCCTTGCCGGTGCCGAACGACAGGCTGCTCTCGATGCGCCGGCGGCTCTGGTAGTGCGTGTGGAGCAGCTCGTGCGCCTTGTGGCTGCCCACCTCGCCGAGGGTGGTGCTGTAGGCCTGCTCGACGAACGGGTTCTCCTGCGAGCGGTGCAGCTCGAGGTTCTTGTCGGCCGCGTAGATGCCGCTGGTGCGCTTGCGGCGCGCCTCGATGCGGTCGCGGGCAACCGGCTGGCCGGCGCCGCCGATGCAGCCGCCGGGGCAGGCCATCACCTCGATGAGATCGTAGGAGACCTCGCCCGCCTTGATCCGCTCGGCGAGCTCCCCGGCGTTCTTCAGCCCGTGGACGATGGCGAAGCGCAGCGTCTGGTCGCCCACGGTCACCTCGGCCTCGCGCAGGCCGCCCTCGCCGCGCACTTCGTGGAAGTCCACCGGCGCGCCCGGCCCGGCGAGCTTCTCGCCCGCGTAGCGCAGCACCGCCTCGGTCACGCCGCCGGAGTTGCCGAAGATGACGCCCGCGCCGGTCTTGAAGCCCATCGGCATGTCGAACGACTCGGGGGCAAGCTCCTGGAAGCGCAGGCCCGCCTCGCCGATCATCCGCGCGAGCTCCTGGGTGGTGAGCACGTGGTCGACGTCCGCGACCCCGTCGCGCGCGAGCTCGGGGCGCTTGGCTTCGAACTTCTTGGCCGCGCACGGCATGATCGAGACGACGACGAGGTCCTTGCGCTCGACGCCGAGCTGGGCCGGCAGCGTCTCTTTGGCCAGCGCGCCGAGCATCTGCTGCGGCGAGCGGCAGCTACTCAGGTTGGGCAGCAGCTCGGGATGGTACTGCTCGGCGAACTTGACCCAGGCCGGGCAGCACGAGGTGAACTGCGGCAGCCGCTCGCCGGCGCCCTTGCGGCCGAGGAACTCGGTCGCCTCCTCGATGACCGTCAGGTCGGCGGTGAAGGAGGTGTCGTAGACCGCCTCGAAGCCCATCGCCTTGAGCGCGGCGACCGCCTGGCCTGCGCTGAAGGCGCCGGGCGCCATCCCGAAGCTCTCGCCGAGCGCGACGCGCACCGCGGGGGCTATCTGGGCGATGACCTTCTTCT
Organism: Myxococcales bacterium; assembly: GCA_050942745.1. Taxonomy (GTDB): domain Bacteria; phylum Myxococcota; class Myxococcia; order Myxococcales; family UBA5297; genus UBA10939. The sequence goes on along the minus strand of JBMNNX010000032.1, from coordinate 15,881 downwards.
TCGGGTCGTGCAGCGCCGCCCAGACCTCGTCCACCTCGCTCTTGGGCGTCAACGCGCCGGTCGGGCAGACCGCGGCGCACTGGCCGCAGTTGACGCACTCGACCATGCCCAGGTCCTTGCCGAACGAGGGCAGCACCGCCGCGTGCGAGCCGCGGAAGGCGAAGTCGATGGCGCCGATGCCCTGGATCTCCGAGCAGACGCGGGTGCAGTCGCCGCAGAGCACGCAGCGGTTCGGGTCGCGCACCAGCGAGGGCGACGAGCAGTCGACCGGCTGGGGCTCGAGGACCGGCTTGAAGCGCACTTCGGTGATGCCGAGCTTGCGCGCGAGCGCCTGGAGCTGGCAGCTCGTGCTCCTCGGGCAGGTGGTGCACTTCTGGTCATGGTTGGCGAGCAGCAGCTCGACCGAGATCTTGCGGATGTCGCGGATCTCCCGGGTCTGGGTGCGCACGACCAGGCCGGGCTCGGCCGGCGTCGAGCAGGCGCCCTGGATGCCGCGCCCCTCGATGTCCACGATGCACAGCCGGCAGGCGCCGTAGACGCTCAGATCCGAGTGGTAGCAGAAGGTCGGCAGGTCGATGCCGGCCTTGCGGATGACCTCGAGCAGGTTGCGCTCGCCGTTGATGGGGACGCGCCGCCCGTCGATCGTCAGGAACTTGGTGTCGCTCATGGTTGGCTCCTGGAGAGCGGAGCTCCTGCTCCGCCATAGCGACGGCCGAGCTTGGGCCCGGCCGTCCTCCGTTTCGGCGCGCGCAAGGCCGCCGCGCGCCGTTCCCGCGTCAGATCCCTTGCACCGCGCCGAGCTTGCAGGCCGTCGCGCAGGCTCCGCACTTGATGCACAGCGCCTCGTCGATGACGTGCGGCTGCCGCCTCTCGCCCTTGATCGCGCCGACCGGGCAGGCCTTCGCGCAGAGCATGCAGCCCTTGCATTTCTCGGCGTCGATCGACGGCTTTGCGAGCGCCTTGCACTGACCGGTCGGGCAGCGCTTCTCGAAGACGTGGGCCTCGTACTCACTGCGGAAGTAGCGCAGCGTCGAGAGCACCGGGTTGGGCGCCGTCTTGCCCAGGCCGCACAGCGAGCCCTTGGCTACCGCGTGCCCGAGCTTCTCGAGCAGCACCAGCGTGTTGGCGTCGGCGCGCCCCTCGATGATGTCGTCGAGCAGCGCGAGCATCTGGCGGGTGCCCTCGCGGCACAGCACGCACTTGCCGCACGACTCGCGCTGGGTGAAGTCCATGAAGAACCGGGCGATGCTCACCATGCAGGTCTTCTGGTTCATCACCACCAGGCCGCCCGAGCCGACCATGGCCCCGACGCTGCGCAGCGAGTCGAAGTCGAGTGGCAGGTCGAGGTGCTCGCTGGTCAGGCAGCCGCCCGACGGCCCGCCTATCTGCACGGCCTTAAAGGCCTTCGGGTCGGGCTTGCCCTTCTCGTTGGTGACCCCGCCGCCGATGTTGAGCACCACCTCGCGCAGCGTGGTGCCGAAGGGCACCTCGATGAGGCCGGTGTTCACCACGTGGCCGGTCAGGGCGAAGGTCTTGGTGCCCGGCGACTTCTCGGTGCCGAGCGTGCGGAAGCTCGCCGCGCCCTCCTTGATCACCCGCACCGCGTGGACCAGGGTCTCGACGTTGTTGATGACCGTCGGCTTGCCCCACAGGCCGCTTTGCGCGGGGAACGGAGGCTTGGGGCTCGGCATGCCGCGCCCGCCCTGGATGGAGTTGATCATCGCCGTCTCTTCGCCGCAGACGAAGGCGCCGGCGCCCTCCATCACCTCGCAGGTCAGCCCACGGCCGGTCCCGAAGACGTTGGGGCCGAGCAGGCCCATCTTCTCGGCGTCTTCGACCGCCTTGCGCATGCGCTGGACGGCGAGCGGGTACTCGGTGCGCACGTAGACGAGCGTCGCGTCGGCGCCGATGGCCCGCGCGGCGACCATCAGCCCCTCGATGACCGAGTGCGGGTTGCCCTCCATGACCGAGCGGTTCATGAAGGCGCCCGGGTCGCCCTCGTCGGCGTTGCAGATGACGTACCTCTTGTCGCCCGGCTGCTTGCGGGCGATGTCCCACTTTCTGCCGGTCGGGAAGCCGCCGCCGCCGCGGCCGCGCAGGCCCGAGGCGAGTACCTCTTCGCAGACCTGCTCCGGGGCCATCTCGAGCCAGGCCTTGCGGGCGGCCTGATAGCCGCCGTGGCGCAGGTACTCGTGAATGTCCTCGGGGTCGATGAAGCCGCACTCCTTGAGCACGAAGCGCTGCTGGCGCGTGTAGAAGGGGATCTCCTTCTGGCCGCTGAAGTGCGCCTTGGTGGCCGGGTCGGTGCACAGCAGGCGCTCGACCACCGTCCCCTCGACTATCGCCTTGACGATCTCGGGGACGTCGGCGGGCTTGACGTGCGTGTAGAGCGTGTCCTCGGGCATCACCGTGACGAGCGGGCCCTTCTGGCAGAAGCCCTGGCAGCCGCTCTTGGTGAGGGTGACGCCGTCGGGCGCTTGGCCCTCGGGCCTCAGCTGCAGGTGCAGGGTGATGCCCGCCTTGGCGCTCTCCTCCTCGAAGGCCTTCATCACCTTCCAAGCGCCGTTGGCGACGCAGCCGGTGCCGGCGCAGATGATGACGCGGCGGGCTATCGCGGCGGCGGGGGCCGCGCTGCTGGTCTGGTTGCGAGTCAGTTCTGGTTTCACCGCGATGCCTCCTGCGCGAGGATGTCCTCGACCGTCTTCTTCGCCGACTGCGGCGCGACCTGGCCGTGGACCTCGTCGTTGATGACCATCACCGGGGCGAGGCCGCAGGCGCCGAGGCAGGCGACCGTCTCCACGGTAAAGAGCAAGTCCGGGGAGGTGCTCTTGCCCTCCTCGAGGCCGAGCGCGCCGCGCATGGCGTCGAGGATCGAGATGGAGCCCTTCACGTGGCAGGCCGTGCCGTCGCACAGGCGCACCACGTACTTGCCCTTCGGCGCGAGCGCGAAGTGCGAGTAGAAGGTCGCCACGCCGAAGACCTTCGAGGGCGGCACCCTCAGCGAGGTGGCGATATAGGTGAGCACCTCCTCGGGCAGGTAGCGGTACTCCTCCTGCACCGCCTGGAGGATGGGGATGAGCCGGCTGGGCTTGCGTTCGTTGCGGTCGAGGATTTCGCAGACCTTCGCGAACTGTCGCGCGGGGCTCGATGCGTGGTCACTGGTGTTCATGGCGCTCTCCCTTGGACGGCTCCTCGCGGAGCCGGGCAGCGAGCTTCTGGGTGAGGGTGGCGAGCCCGGAGTAGAGGTCCTCGTTCTGGACGATGACCTCCTCGGGGACGCGGAGGGGGACGGAGGCGAAGTTCCAAATGGCGAGGATGCCGGCCTCGACCATCAGGTCGGCGATGGCCTGGGCGTGGTCGGCGGGCACGGCGATGATGCCGACCTTGACGCCCATGCGCCGGGTGAGGTTGGCGAACTTCTCGAGCGGCAGGACGGCCTTGCCGTGGATCTCGGTGCCGACCTTCTCGGGCGCCTCGTCGAAAGCTGCGACGATGTCGAGGCCGGTCTGCTTGAAGCGCGGGTAGCCGAGCAGCGCGGCGCCGAGGTTGCCGGCGCCGACGAGGAAGGCCTCGTTGACGCGGTTCCAGCCGAGGATGCTCTCGATTGCCTCGATGAGCTTGGGGATCGAGTGACCGACCTTGGGCCGGCCGACCAGGCCGGTGCACTCGAGGTCTTTGCGGACCTGCACGGGGTCGAGCATCAGGCGCTGGCCGAGGTGGGTGCTCGAGACGACGTCGCGGCCCTCCTGCTGCAACCGGTGAAGCTGGTTGAGGTAGGCGGGGAAGCGACGCAGCGTCGGCGCGGGGATGCCTCTGGGCTCGTCGTTCCGGGGACTCATGGGGCCTCCGTTCCAGTAAGTCTTTATCGATAAGTCTTTATCGATAAGCAATTCTCGATATAGACCTTCGGGAGGGGCGTGTCAATTCCCTGCGTGCCCCTGCGGCCCATCCCCGCGGGAACAGGGGCGTTAGAGGGCCGAAGGGAGAGGAGGCGCCTGCGATTCGCGGCGGCCCGCGGCCGAACGAGGTTGCGGCCCTCCCGCCGCCATGCCCTCCGCCCAGTGCCCCGACGCTGCGCGACGCTGCGGTTCGGCGCTGCGGTTTCACGGCTGCGGTTCGATGCCCGCCAATTCGACTCGCGAGGCGGCGCGCGAGGCGATTGAAGCTGCAAACCGGACGGCGGCGAGCGGCCGCTCCCCGTGCGAGCGGACGAAACGCGCCCTGCCAGGAGGCCGGACGCAACCGTCCGATGGCGCGCAAATTCCAGTGCTTTGCGCTAGCCTCCCCTGCCTCCCACGACCGCGAAGAGAGGCATCATGTCTTCACCCGAGCTCGAAACCACCCGAACCCCGGACAGCCCGGCGCCTGCGGCCCAGTTGCCCGAAGCCCCGCTGCCGCAGCTCGTGACCCGCAGCGCGTTCGGCGGCCTGTTGATGGGGCTGGCCAACCTGGTCCCCGGGATCAGCGGCGGCACGATGCTGCTCGCCTCCGGCGTCTACCAGAACTTCGTCAACGCGGTCGCCGAGCTGTCCACGCTCAAGCTTCGCCTGCGCTCGCTGGTGGTGCTTGGGACCGTGGTGGCGGCCGCGGGTATGTCCATCCTGCTGTTCGCCGGCCCAGTGAAGGGCCTGGTCGTCGATCACCGCTGGGCGGCCTACAGCCTGTTCATCGGGCTCACCCTCGGCGGCGTCCCGGTCATCTGGAAGATGGTGGGCAGGGCCGACCGCTCGGTCTGGATTGGCGCGGCCGCCGGCCTGGTGGTGATGGTGGTCATCGCCGTGCTGCAGATGCGCGGGGCGAGCGGCGGCGCCGGGGGCGGCGGGCTCCTCACGCTCTTCGTCGCCGGGGTCGTCGGGGCGAGCGCGATGATCCTCCCCGGCATCAGCGGCAGCTACATGCTGCTCGTGCTCGGCCAGTACGTGGCCATCCTCGCCGGCATCGACGCCTTCAAGAGCGCTCTCCTCGCCGTCGATATCGCGGCGGCCGTGACCCCGTTCCTCGACATCATCCTGCCGGTGGGCCTCGGCGTGGTGGTCGGCGTAGTGGCGGTGAGCAACCTGCTCAAGATGCTCTTCGCGCGTTTCGAGAAGCCGACGCTCGGCGTGCTGCTCGGCCTGCTGGTGGGCGCGGTCGTCGGGCTCTGGCCTTTCCAGCGGGGCGTGGCCCCGCAGGTCGGCGACGTCATCAAGGGACGCACCATGACCCCGGAGCTCATCGCGTCGCTCAAGCCCGAAGACTGGCCGACCGCCTTCGTCAGCCCTTCGGCGCTGCAGGTGCTCGCCGCCATCGGGCTCGTCGTCGCCGGCTTTGCCACCACCGCCCTCGTCGCCAGGCTGGGCAGGGAACGGTGACGAACGCAGGGGCGGGTGCCCGGCGCAAGGCCGGGCGAGATGACCCGGCGATCGTCGCGGCGCGTCGCCGCCCGCCCGGCGCCTCGAGGGGCGCGGCCAACGATAGAGGATCGACCAAGCGGTGAAGGAAGCCCTGCGGAGCGTGCGATGGCGCGAGCGCGGCCCGGAGCTGGCCGCGATGGCCGCCTGTCTGCTGGCCGCGATGGCCCTCACCTGGCCGATGTCCGCGCACCTGCTCACCCGGCTCGGCGGAGACCCCGGCGACCCGTTCCAGACGCTCTGGTCCTGGCGCTGGATGCACGACGCGCTCACCTCCCTGCGCAACCCCTTCTTCACCGACCGCGTCTTCTTCCCGCACGGCGCCTCGCTCGTCTTCCAGACCTTCGACGTGCCGACGGCGATCCTCGCCGTGCCGCTCTGGTGGGTGCTGCCGCCGGTGGGCGTCTACAACGCGGGCGTCCTCTTCGCTTTCTGGCTCACGGCCTACGGCATGTATCGGCTCGCGCGCGAGCTGACCGGCGACCGGCTCGTATCGGTCTGCGCGGGCGTGCTCTTCACCGCGGTCCCCTACCACCTCGCCCACGTCCAGGGTCACCAGCACCTGGTGTCGATGGGCTGGCTGCCGCTCTACCTCGTCCACCTGCACCGGATGCTCGACGGGCGCGCCCGCTGGCGCGACGCGCTGCTCGGCGGCTTGTTCCTCGGCCTCGCCGCGCTCGCGAGCTGGTACCACCTGCTCTACGGCATGGTGCTCACGCCGTTCCTCTTCGCCGACGCCGCCATCCGCCGGCGCGGGGTGCTCTTCTCCAAGCGCTTCGTCGCCCAGGCGTTCGCGCTCGCCGGTGCATTCCTCGCCGTCGCCGGGCCGCTGCTCGTCTCCATCCTGTACCAGCGCAGCGTCGAGCCCATCGCTGGAGCCCACGACGCGGTGCGCTTCTCAGGGGACATCGAGGCCTTCTTCTTTCCCAACCTGGCCCAGGCCTGGGGACACTGGTGGGGCGGCCGCGCCTTCCGCTGGACGGGCAACGCAGCCGAGACCGCGCTCTACGCCGGCTATGCGCTGCTGCTCGCGGCGATCCTCGGCGCGGTCGTCGCCGGCGGCCTGGCGCGCGCCTACCTGGCGGTGGCGCTCGCGGGCGCGCTCCTCGCCCTCGGGCCCTACCTCCACGTCGGCGGCAAGGTGCTGCGCGACGTGAAGATGCCCTACCTGCTGCTCGAGAAGCTGCTGCCGCAGATCGAGTTCATGGGCGTGCCGGTGCGCCTCGGCTACGTCATGTACCTTGGGCTCGTCGTCGCCGCGGCGCTCGGGCTCGCGCGCCTGCGCAAGGGCCGCTCGCCGGCGGTCGCGGCGGCGATCGCGCTCGTGCCCACCGCGGTGACGCTCGTCGAGTACACGCCGCGCCGCTTCATCGAGACCGAGGTCGTCGCGCCCAAACCGATGCTCGAGTGGGCGAAGGACCAGGCGAAGTACTCGGTGCTCGACCTGTCGGGCGACTACCGGATGATGTGGCACGCCACGCTGCACCGAAAGCCGATGACCGGCGGCAACATCACCCGCGTGCCCGAGCGGCTCGAGCGCTGGTACTGGGACGAGCCGATCATCCGCGCGCTGCGCCGCCCGAAGGCCCGGAGCCTGCCGGTCTTCGAGCGCGTGGACTCGAAGCTCGACTTCGACTGGGGCCTCGGCAGCCCCGACCCGAGGTTGAGCCCCGACTCCTTCCAGATCGAGTGGACGGGAAGCCTGCGCATCCCGACGACCGGGTCGTGGAGCTTCTTCCTCTCGAGCGACGACGGCTCCTCGCTGGAGCTCGACGGCAGGCTCGTCATTGACAACGGCGGCTTCCACCCGCTGCGCGAGCGCTCGGCGACGCTGCGGCTGGAGGAAGGCGAGCACCGCGTGCGCGTGCGCTATAAGGAGGGCAGCGGCCAGGCGGCGCTCCGCTGGGACTGGCTCGGCCCGGGGCAGAGGCGCGAAGCGGTCCCCGCCGAGGCGCTCTCGCACGACGGCCAGCCGGGTCTGCTCGGGCGCTACCAGCAGACGATGAAGACCTGCGGCCAGACGCGCGAAGGTGGCCGCCGCCGCCTGCGCGCGCTTGGCGTGCGCTTCGTCATCACCGGGGAAGACGGCCACGCCTGCCTCGAGCGCGAGCTCGAGCTTCCGCAGACGTACCTGGGCGAGGGCGTGCGAATCTACGAGGTGCCAGCCGACTGACGGCGGCGCCGGTTTAGGATGGCGGCCTCTTTAGCCATCGAGAAGAGCACGAGATGCGCATCGTCGCCGCCACCATCTTCCTGAGCGCATTCCTGCTCTTCCAGGTCCAGCCGGTCATCGGCAAGGTGCTCCTACCCTGGTTCGGCGGGACGCCCGCGGTCTGGACGACCTGCATGCTCTTCTTCCAGGCCCTGCTGCTCGGCGGCTACGCGTACGCGCACGGCGTCGCGCTGCGGCTGGCGCCCCGGCGACAGGCCGTGCTTCACCTCGCGCTGCTCGCACTGGCAACCCTTGCGCACGCGCGCTCGGCCATCGACTGGGGCTCGCCCGTCGTGCCCGGCGAGTCGTGGCAGCCGCGCGACAGCGCGGCGCCCGCGCTTCGCATCCTCGGCCTGCTGACGGTGAGCATCGGGCTGCCTTATTTCCTGCTGTCTTCGACCGGGCCCCTGCTGCAGGCCTGGTTCGCGCGGCTGTGGCCCGAGCGCTCGGTCTACCGGCTCTACGCCCTGTCGAACGCAGGCTCGCTGCTCGGGCTGATCACTTATCCCTTCCTCGTCGAGCCGACCCTCGGCGTGGCGGCGCAGGGCTGGCTGTGGCCGGCGGGCTTCGCCCTCTACGCCGCCGGCGCGGCCGCGGTCGCGGTGACCTTCGCACGGCGCAACCCGGAGCCGGCGGCTTCATCCGACCCTTGCGGCGAGACCGCGCCCGCGCCGCCGTGGCCGCTGCGCATCCAATGGATCGCCCTCGCCGCCACGCCTTCGGTGCTCCTGCTCGCGGTGACCAACCAGCTCTCCCAGGAGGTGGCCGTGGTGCCCTTCCTGTGGATCCTGCCGCTCGTCATCTACCTGCTCTCCTTCATCCTCACCTTCGAGAGCGAGCGCTGGTATCGGCGCCGGGTCTTCGTGCCCGCCTTCGCCATGGCGAGCGGCGCGGCCGCGGCCGCGCTGTGGCAGGGAAACGGCCTCGGCGTCCCCGCGCAGGTCTGCATCTGGTCTGCACTGCTCTTCGCCGCGTCGATGCTGTGCCACGGCGAGCTCGTGCGTCTGAAGCCACACCCGCGACACCTGACGGGCTTCTACCTGATGGTGTCGACCGGCGGCGCCATGGGCGGCCTGTTCGTGGGCCTGGTCGCCCCGCTCGTCTTTGATCTCACTGGGAGCTGCACGCCGGCATCCTCGGCGTTTGGATTCTTGTTGGCCTGGTGCTCCTGCGCGACCGCCAATCGCTCCTCAACCGCGGGCGGCCGCGGCTTACGCGGACCGGCTTCGCTGGCTGCTTCCTCGTCCTGCTCGGCTCCCTCGCCTTCGAGGTGCAGCTCGCGGTCGAGCCCTGGGGCTCGTGCGCCGCAACTTCTACGGCGTGCTTCGAGTCGGAGAGGGCTTCGCCGACAGCCCGGAGAGCCATGGCTGTGGCCTGCGGCACGGGCGAGTCACGCACGGCTTCCAGCACCACAGCGACGCGCGGCGCCGCGTGCCGACGCTCTACTATGGCGTGGAGACCGGCGTGGGCCGCGCGCTCCGAGCCCAACGCGCGAGGATCGCCGATCGGGGCCTGAGCATCGGGGTCATCAGGCTCGGCATCGGGACGCTCGCCGCCTACGGCGAGAGCGGCGACCGGATGCGCTTCTACGAGATCAACCCCGCGGTCATCGAGGTGGCGGGCGACACGCGGCTCTTTACCTTCTTGTCAGACTCGCCCGCGCGCGTCGAGACCGTCGAGGGAGATGCCCGGTTGTCGCTTCAGCGCGAGCTCGTCGAGTCGGGCCCGAACCGTTTCGATCTCCTGGTAGTCGACGCGTTCAGCAGTGACTCCGTCCCCGTACACCTCGTCACCCGGGAGGCGCTCAGCCTCTACCTCGAGCACCTCGCGCCGGATGGTGTTCTCGCCTTCCACATCACCAACCGGTTTCTCGACCTCGCGCCCGTCGTGACGCGGCTCGCCGAGGACGCCGGCCTCGAACGCGCCCTGGTCGCCTCCGAGCCGGCGAAGGAGTCGACGGTGTTGGGGGCGAAGTCGCTGTGGATGCTGATGTCGCGCGATCGCGCCGTGCTCGACAGGCCGGAGATCGCCGAGGCGGCCTCCCGCTCACCGCCGGCGGCCTCACCGGATCTCTGGACCGACGACTTCAGCAACGTGCTGGCGACGCTGCGCCTGCGCCCCCGCGACTGAAGCGGTGGCGCCGGGAACCTACGAGCGAAGGCCGGGCGGCCGGAGCGGTGTCGAAGGACCTCGCGATCTGGCGCGAGGTCCGTGTCCGGGGCCTGGTCGATTTCGTCGCGGCCCCTCGACTTCGCCACCCGCGTCCCGCGGGAGGCTACGCTCCAACCAACAGCCCCACTGCTACGAGGTCACATCCGGCGACGGGATTTGTGAACAGATGCCGCGATTGAGGAGGAAAGGCCTCCGTCTCGGCGGCCTGCGTGTGTGGCGACAGGATTGCGGTGGTGGGAAAGGTGGAGCAACACCAGATCCGCCAATCTCGTTCGAGCGACCCCAAGCGACCTGCCGCCGCGACACGACGCGGAGCTACGAGCTCCGCGGCCTTTCCGTTCGGTCGAGGCATCGCACGCTCGGCCTACGCTCGGGCTGACCGGTGTTGGTCGAAGGCCTCAGCCGGCCAAACGACCGGTCTCAGGCTCCTAACTAACAGCTCCCCCTGTTAGTTCAAGGCCACAGCCGGCCAACGGGCCGGACTCTCGCTCGGGGCGACCGGAGCTCGCCCAAGTTGCATGGACAAGGGCGGACGCTCTCTGGAGCCCTCGGCCTACTGCCGCTGGCCCTGTGCGAGTCGCCGCTCGCCCAGAAACACCGGCTGCGTCCACGCGGTGCGCCCGTTCGCATCGCGAACCCTCGCGCGGACGTAGGAGCCGGTCACCCGCGCGAGGTCGAGCGAGGCGCTCGTACCTGTCGATTCGAGCAGGACGGCGCCATTGTCGGTGACAAAGCTCGTCGTCGCCTCGTCCCGCGTCTCGATGAGGTAGCGGCCATCTTCGACAGCCACGCGCTCGAGGAGCAGGCCGGTGGAGGAGTAGAAGTCGCCGCGCTCCAGCGCCGCGCGGATGGCGCCAGCTTCCTTGCTCGCCCGGACGATGACGAAGCCCCGGTCGCCGACCCTCGGCACGATCCCCTGCGCCGCCACGCTGTCGGCGTCGTAGTAGTCGTGGGCGTCGTCGCTCGCGAGGCCCCAGATCCGCGCCCCACGCGAGAGCGCCGAGTCCCACATCGCCTCGACTGAAGGATGGTCGGCGTCGCCGTCGTTCTTGCTGCCCGAGGCCTCGTTGGCGATCTCGACGAACATCGCCCCGCGCATCGCCAGAGCGTGAATCAGCTCGGCGTCGGCGGCGAACTGGTAGTTCGGGTGGTTGATGACCGGCAGCCCGCCGAGCGCGAGCGCCGCCTCGACCTCGGCCGAGTAGATCTCAAGCCGCTTCGTCTCCGTGAGGACCTTGAGCAACGGCCGCTTGCGCGCAGGGTCGACGAAGAGCGCGTTCATGTGCAGCGCGCAGTACATCCCCGGAAGCGGCGCCGGCTCGCATCGCTCGGGGCCCAAGGTGAGCTCAACTCCAGGCAACGCGAGGACTCCGTACGCGGACCGAGTCACGGTGATCACGTTGTGGTCGGTGAAGACGACGAAGTCGAAGCCGTGCTCCGAATACCAGCGCAGCACCTCTTTCGGCGAGGTCTGGCTGTCGGCGGAGAACCACGAGTGCGCGTGGATCTGGCCCTTGAGCCAGCGCACGGGCCCCGGCGTTATCCCGGCCGAATCCGGCGCGCCCTCCTCGATCGCCACGTCTATCCAAGCGACGCCGGGCGTCACTATCGCCAGGCCCGCGCACACGAGCCCGGTCCCAAGAGCCGTCAGGAACGCGACCCGAAGCGGTCGGATGCGCCGTCTCTTCATCCGCCGGTCCGCCTGAGAGGTTTCGCCTCGGGAAGCTTCAGCGGCTCGAGGAGGCTCTCGAGCCCCTTGACCTTGATCTCGTAAAGCTCGCGAAGGAGCTCACCGAGCCGACCCTTGGGAAAGCCGTTGCGGTGGAACCACATGACATACGGCTCGGGCAAATCGACGAGCAGCCTGCCCTGATAGCGGCCGAAGGGCATCCGCGTCTGAGCGAGCAGCCGAAGGCTGCTCGGGTCGGGCTGGAGGCCGCGGGCCGGCTCGCTCGCGCGCGCGTCGCCCGTGCCGGGGCAGGAGGCGAGGACAGCGCGAAGCTGAGCGACGGGGCCTGGCTCGTCGGGCGCCCAGCTCCCCTCGAACACCGAGCTGCCAACGGTGAAGGCGTCGGCGCCGGCCGCGGCGAGCGCCTCGATTTTCGCTGGGCTGTCGATGCTGCCGGCGACGATAAGGCGCCCCGCGCCGAGCGCGCTCCTCGCCGCGCCCACCAGGTCGAGCGGATCGGCCTCGGTCGCCCGGTAGGCCAGGAGATCGGCCCCGGCGCAGCCGAGGGCCATGATCTCGCGGCACTGCTCGGCCACCGACGAAGGGCTGCCGCCGAGCCTAGTCGGATGTCCCTCGGGACGGCCCGGGAACGGGTGGAAGTCGATGGGCGTCCCTGCGAGCACCTCGAGCATCCCGCGGACGTCGGTGCCACCAAGCAGGCGATCGACGCCAAGCTCGACCGCGAGCCGCGCGGAGGCGAGGCAGGCCTCCGGCTCGATGCTCACGACCTCGAGGTAGCAGGTCGCGCCAAGCTCGCGGATGCGCTTCACGAGAGCCCGCATCGTCGCGAGGTCCACCCCGATGTCCTTGAAGCCGAGGTGGCGCAGCCCAAGCGGCGCGACCTCGTCGATCACCGCGAGACAGTCGCCGACGGTGCGGTCATCGCGGGTCAACATGAAGATGAAGTCCATCCGCTCCTCTTGCCTGACGCCTGGGCGCCGAGTCTACCGCTCCGCGCGCGCGTTGCGTCGCGCCGGCGAGCACGCGCTCGGACCGTCCGGCCGGCAGCCGGCCCGACGCCGTGGCTCCAGCAGCGGCTCTCGCGCGCCCAGAGTTCGTTCCGCGCGAAGCACCCGAATCCGCAAGTGGCCGGATTCACGGGCGAGTTTGTGGGAGGTTCTCGTCCAAATCAGGTTTGGGAGGCGAATCCGCGAGTCCCTCGACTCCGAGGCTCCCGCTGGTCGCCTCTACGCTCCTAACTAACAGCTCCCGTTCCCCGACATGCTCGGAGTCTCGGCCTCCGTCCGGCCGCTGCGCCTGCTCGAAGTCGAGGCTGGCGCCAGCATCTACGTCTTCTTCCCGCACTATTACGCGCGGCTCGGCGGAGTGCTGCCACGCGTAGACACGACGCGGTTCGACCTCGAGTTGATTGGCCAGGTCGGGTATCGCAAGTTCCGCGACGTCTCAGAGCAAGGCCCTGACGCCGTGCTCGGACTCGATTTCTGTTGGTGGGCCTCCCGATACTTTGGACTGACTGGCCAGGTCGTCGGCGGCGCCTTCTACGATCTCGACGACCGGGAGACCATGCTGGAGATACGGCTCAGCATCGGCGTCGCCATCGCGATAGGCGGCAGCCAGCCAGACACGCCGCGGCCCGCCATGAGCGGCGCCGAACCAGCGAGTGGCAGTTGACGCGGTTTCGCAGTATCAGCGCGACAAGGCGGAGGCAGGCACCACCGGCGGCTGCGGGGCGCAATTCGTGGCCGCCGCGACCCCAATCTCGGCGAGGCGTAGAACGTGAAAAGACCGCTCGTCAAAATCGCGGCGCTACTGGCAGTCCTGGCGGGGATCGCCCTCATCGTCGTCGAAATTCTGCGCTTCGGTGAGACCTCGGGCGGTTGGCTGTGGATCATCGTCGGCGCCCTGGCCATCGCCTTCGGCGGCTACGAGCTGCTCTTCGCCAAGGATGAGCCGGCGCCTCCGCCGCAGTGAGGCGCCGCTGACGGCGTCGGCTCTAGGCGCGCGCCACCGACCTCGAGCCGCCTGCCAGCCAAAGGTGGCGTCCGTTTGCCCGCGACCCGAGGCACCTCGACGCGACAACCGAGAGGCGAACGGAGGATGGCAGCGGGAACGAGCAGGTCGCTCCCGCTTCGCCTTTTTGCTCGATTCGGCGACTGCCTCGAATCTCGACGCTTCGCGGCCGAGCCTGCTTTGAGCCCTCCCCGGACAACTCCAAGAGCTGAAGACCTGCCCATTTCAACTTCCGGCGCTGGCTCACCCTGTCGAAACGCCAAAGCATTCGGTGCTATGAACGATGCCTGGCAAGGGACGCCCCGGAATTCGAGGTCGAGCATGCGCGCATATCTCCGCAAATACCTGGCAGTGACATCCCTGTTTGTTGCGGGTCTCACCGCCTGCTCCGAGTCGGAGGCGCCGCCCAACGTCGAGCCCCAGACCGCGTGCAAGGCGGGCTCGACCATGTGCTTCGAGCAGGCCGAGTACATCCTCCAGTGCGTCGAGGACGGCTCGCGCTGGGAGGCGACCGCCTGCGAAGCCGGCAAGCTCTGCCACAACGGAAGTTGCAAGAAGCTCGCGTGCGTGCCGAACAGCCGCGTCTGCGAGGGCAACGCCGTGGTCGCCTGCAACGAAGACGGCACCAGCAAGCTCTACCCGCACGCCTGCAGCGCCGAATACACCTGCCACGACGGCCAGTGCCTGCCGAAGCTCTGCGAGGTGGGCGAAATCCGCTGCAAGGATTCGCAGACCATCGAGCGGTGCGAGGACAGCGGCACGCGGTGGGCGCCATCCCAGGCGTGCGACGATCGGGCGGTTTGCTTCGAAGGCGTCTGCCTGCCGGCCAACTGCAGCGCGGGCCAGACCGAGTGCGGCCCGACGACCATCTACACCTGCGGCGCCTCCGGCACCTGGACTTCGGAGCCTTGCCCCGATTCGCTCCCCTGCCTCTTCGGCCGCTGTGTCGCCTGCGTCGGCCACGACGGCTGCGCAGAGGGCGAGATCTGCGATGAGGGCGCCTGCGTCGCGACAGCGCCTGAGCTGATCACCGAGACGCTGCCCGCCGGCACCGTCGGGGCGATCTACTCGGAGCGCATCGAGGTGAGCGGCGGCAAGCCGCCCTACACCTGGAGCGTCGCCGACGGCGCGCTGCCCGCCGGGCTCACCCTCGGCCCCGCGGGCGAGCTCGGCGGCACGCCCACGGCGCCCGGGACCAGCCTCTTTCGCATCAAGGTCGAGGACTCGAACGCCAAGGCGGACGAGCGCGGTTTCTCGCTGGAGATCATGCCTGCCGGCGGGCCGCTGACCATCACCACCACCGCGCTCCCGCCCGCCGAGCACGGCCTCGAGTATCAGTTCACGCTGCAAGCCACCGGCGGGGTCGCGCCCTACGCGTGGCAGGTGATCGACGGCGCGCTGCCCGTCGGGCTCGCCCTCGGGGCGATGGGGCAACTCGTGGGCGCGCCCGAGGAGATAGGCACCTTCCCGATGACCGTGCGCGTCCTCGACGCGCTCACCCCTCCTGGCTACGCGACCAAGGAGCTCTCGCTCGTCGTGGAGATCGCCCCGCTCGTCATCGTGGGCGAGAAGGAATTCGACCTGCTCCTCACCAAGATCATCGTGCTGCCGATGCTCGTGCAGTTCGTCCCCTACTCGACTCAGCTCGAGGCGCGCGGAGGGCTGCGGCCGTACACGTGGAGCGAGGAGCCGGCACCGCCGGGCCTGAGCTGGGTCATTCCGACCTGGGGCCCGCCCGACGGCATGACCATCGACTCGAGCGGCCTCGTCTCGGGCTGGGTGACCGATACGTCGGACGCGACCGTGGTGCAGATCCCATTCACCGACATCTCGGTCACCGGCTACTTCTTCTCCGCGAAGGTGACCGACAGCCAGTCGCCCGCAGAGAGCGCCACCGCGATCTACTGCATTCCGACCGTGCCACTACTCTGACGCGGTCGGGGGGCCGACGAGAAGCCGCGAAACCGCCCGTGACGGAGCGCCAGCCTTTGTGCTGGCGGCCTCCGCGCCGCGCGCCATCAGGTCCGAGAAGACGAGCCTCGCTCGCCCGAGCGAAGTCGAAAGCCTCCTCGGCCTCGGGCCCTGCCCCGTTCGCGCTGAACCTAGCTCCCGTCGCGCGAGCGGCGGGAGCGGAGCCGAAGGGCTCCTCGATCTCGGGCCCTGCCCCGTTCGCGCTGAGCCTAGCTCCCGTCGCGCAAGCGGCGGGAGCGGAGTCGAAGGGCGCCTCGGTCTCGGGCCGTGCCCCGTTCGCGCTGGAGCCTAGTACGCCGTCCCGCAAGTTGTTTCCGGGTTGAGCGATAGGGGACCAAGGCTGCATAAGGACGCATGCCCGGCCCGTCAGCACGCTCCGTCGTTCTCTCTCCGTCTGCCAAGGCGGAGTTTGAAGAAATCGCCCGCAGCACCACCG
>JBMNNX010000293.1:0-7882 GCA_050942745.1 Myxococcales bacterium | reverse complement strand
AGCCTTCCTTTGGATGGGAGTGGGCGTCTATCTTCTCGTCTGCCTCGGCGCGCTCGATCTAGGACGTCTCCTCGCGCGGCTCGCGCGGCGATTTTCCAAGCCGAAGGCCGACGCCCCACCGCACGACACTCGACGCAGGCAATTCCTCGCGCAGAGCGGGCTCCTCGGCGCGGCGGTCGCCCTGCCGACCTCCGGCTATGGCTGGTGGCGCGCGTTCGCGCCGCCACAGGTCACCGAGACGACCGTCGAGCTGCCGGGCCTGCCCCGCGCGCTCTCAGGCTTGGCCATCGCCCACCTGACCGACATCCACGCAGGCGCCTGGGTCGATCGCGATTTCGTCGCCGATCTCGTCGAGCGCACCAACGCCTTGCGCCCCGACTTGGTGGCGATCACCGGGGATCTCGTAGACGGAAGCGTCGAGCGCCTTGCCGAGGTGGTCGCGCCGCTCGGCTCGCTGCGCTCGCGCTTCGGCACCTTCTTCGCGCTCGGCAACCACGAGTACTACTCGGGCGCCGAGCAGTGGACGGCGCACCTGCGCTCGATGGGCATGCGCGTGCTCATCAACGAGACGGCGAGCATCGAGGGCCTGGACATCGTCGGGGTCGGGGACTGGAGCATGCGCTGGAGAGGCCGCGAGCTCGGCTACGACCTCGATGCGGCCCTCGCCGGCCGCGTCCCCGGATCGCCGGCGATCCTCCTCGCTCACCAACCGCGGGGCTTCGAGCAGGCAATCGAGCGCGGGATCGGGTTGCAGCTCTCCGGCCACACGCACGGCGGACAGATCTGGCCTTGGACTCTGGCCGTCAAGCTCGCCTACCACCCCTACTGCGCGGGCCTTTACCGCTCCGGCGACCGAGCGCTCTACGTCAGCCGCGGGTGCGGCTTCTGGGGACCGCCCGTGCGCGTGGGCGCACCTCCGGAGATCGCCCGCATCGTCCTCGTCTAGGCGCACCGGCGGTTACGCCCGCTGCCTCGCTCGCCTGCGGGCTCGACGTCTGGATGCCGGACTGCCGGAAACGGTCTGGCCAGGCCGCCGCCTGACCGCGTCAGACGAGCAGACTCCTGCCGCTTCGGCCTTGCCCCCAGCCCTCGGCGAGATGCCTGCGGCAGGGTGGCGGAAGAGGCGCCCTTCCCCGCCATGAGATGCGGCCCGCCTCTGGAACCAGCCCGGCGCCGAGCGGCAAGACCGCTCCCACTCTCGGCTGTCATGCGCTAGCTTGTGCGCGTTTGCGTACACACACCGTTTTTCGGAGGAGCTAGTCCATGAAGTTCTCGCAGGCCCATTCCCTGGGAAAGGAAGAGGCCAAGCGCCGCGTCGAGCGGCTCACCGACTATTGGCACAAGCACTACGGGGTCTCCGTCGATTGGCAGGGTGACAACGCCCGCTTCCGCGGCAGCGTCAAGGGCATCGACTTCGACGCGAACGTCACGGTGAACGACACGAGCATCGACGCCGAAGGCACCGACCCCGGGCTGCTCGTGCGCGCGGTCGCGACCGCGTACCTGAAGAAGAAGCTGTCGGACTACCTCGACCCTTCGAAGAGCGTCGAGGAGATCGAGAGGATGGCCTAGGCCGAGCCTGGCGCTAGGAGCCCGGCTGGCAGGTTTTTGGGCTTTTCCGGTCGGCATGTACAATCCGCTCCCTTCTCGCACAGGCAGGCAACTGCCTGGATCTGGAGGAGCTTGTGGCGGGTGTTGAGCCCGATTCAGTGGAGTCGCAGGAGTCCCCGCGGATCCTGATAGTCGACGACGACGACTCCGTGCGCGACGTGATCTCGGTCCTCCTCGCGGAGGAGGGTTACCGCTGTACCTGCGCGGCGAGCGCCGACACCGCGCTCGAGGTCCTTCCGGCCGGGTTCCAGCTCGTCATCAGCGACATGAAGATGCCCGGGCACGACGGGCTGTGGCTGCTCGATCGCATCCGCAAGCAGAGCGAGGACACCGCGGTCATCATGCTCACCGGGTACGGCGACACCGAGTCAGCCGTCGAGTGCCTGCGGCGCGGCGCGGTCGACTACCTGCTCAAGCCGCCCAAGGTCACCGACCTGGTGCGCGCCATCGAGCGGGCTTTGGCCAAGCGGCGCATCGAGCTGGCCCGAAAGCGCTACCAGTCGCGGCTCGAGAAGCGCGTGCGCGAGAAGACGGCGGAGCTGCAGCGCGCCTTCGTCGAGATAGAGGACGCCTACAACAGCACCCTGCTCGCCCTCGTCGCCGCGCTCGACGCGCGCGAGCACGAGACGAGCGACCACTCGCAGCGCGTCGTGCGCTACACGGTGGCGATAGCCGAGCGGCTGGGAATCAGCGGCAGCGAGCTGGACAACATCCGGCGGGGCGCGCTGATGCACGACATCGGCAAGATCGGCGTGCCCGACTCTATCCTCCTCAAGCCCGGGCCGCTGACGCCCGTCGAGTGGGACGAGATGCGCCGGCACCCTGAGATTGGGTTCAACATCCTGAAGGGAATCGGGTTCCTGTCGGGCACGGCCGAGATCGTCCTCTCGCACCACGAGCGCTTCGACGGCAACGGCTATCCCCGCAAGCTGCGCGGCTCGGAGATCCACATCGGCGCCCGCATCTTCATGGTCGCCGACACGCTCGACGCGATCACCAGCGACCGCCCCTACCGCAAGAGCCAGGGCTACGAGGCCGCCCGCCAGGAGATCGAGCGCTGCGCGGGCACGCAGTTCGACGCGGAGGTCGTGAAGGCCTTCCTCTCCCTGCCCGTTTCCAGGCTCTCGGAGCTGCGCGAAGAGTCAACTCGCGACAAGCCCCAGGGCTAACGCGACGCCTCGCCTCAGCCATCGGCCGATCGCAGCAGCGCGCCGCTACCCTTCTGGCTCTTGAGGAAACCGTGCGGGACGTCGGGCAGCCTGCTTTGGGCATGCCCGCTCGCTCGCGCGGTGAAGCCGCTCGGCTTCCTCCACGACGCGCCGCCAGAGCCCTGCCCGGTCCTCCGGCTCTCCTTTGCCTGCCCCGGCGCCCTCGGCCCCCGCGGGATGCGCGCGGGTGTCGAATTCCTTATAGTGACGCCCCTCGTGAGGTTGACGTGCCTGGCTTGCCCGAGCGCCCGACAGACGCCCTAGACCCTTCCGCCCCGCTCGCCTCGCCTCTTCGCGACGCGCATGGGCGCACCGTCACCTACCTGCGCCTGTCGCTGACCGAGCGCTGCAACTTCAGGTGCGGCTACTGCACGCCTCCGGACTCGCGCTTCGACGGCGAATCGCTCGGCGCCGAGGAGCTGGTGCGCCTGGTCGGCATCTTCGCCCGACTCGGGGTGCGGCGCGTGCGCCTCACAGGCGGCGAGCCGCTGCTGCGGCGCGACGTGCTCGAGATCGCCCGGGGCATCCGGGCGCTGCCAGGCATCGCCGAGCTCGCGATGACGACCAACGGCCATCTGCTCGAGCGCATGGCCGGGGCTCTTCTGGAAGCGGGCGTCACCAAGCTCAACATCAGCCTCGACAGCCTCGACCCGGACCGGTTCAAGCGCCTCACCGGCGGCGCAGGGTCGCTCGACCGGCTGCTCGCGGGCATCGCCGCCTGCCTCAACGCGCGCTTTGACGACGTCAAGCTCAACACCGTCATCGTGCGCGGCGAGAACGACGGGGAAGCGGCCGACATCATCCGCTACGCGTGGTCGAAGGGGATAGTTGCGCGCTTCATCGAGTGCATGCCCTTCTCGCATGGCAGGCCGGTACCCACCCTCGAGCTGATCGAGCGAATCCGGCGCGACGGAATCGACTTGCGCCCCGAGTCCGAGGTTTCGGCCAGCAGGCCGTCGGGTCCTTCGGAGTACTGGACCGGCGATGGCGGGCGCGTCGGCTTCATCAGGCCGCTCACACGCTGCTTCTGCGGGAGCTGCAACCGCGTCCGCGTCGCCTCCAATGGAGACTTGCGGGCCTGCCTCGGTGGGACGCAGACGGTGCCACTCGCCCCACTGCTGCGCGGTGAGAACGCCGAAGCGGAGGTCGCCCGCGCGGTTCGCTGGGCGCTGCAGCGCAAGCCCGAGCACCACTCCATGACCGTGCCTGACGCCGGCCGCAAGCTCCTCTCGATGCGCAGCATCGGCGGCTGAGCGCGCACGCTCTGCCCCGCGGTTTCTCGGGCAGAAGACCGTGCGCTAACATGCCCGGTCATCATCCGAGCAGTCGAGCCGCGGGAGCCACGCATGCAGCGCTTCGTTTTGGGGCTTGCCCTTCTCTTTCCGGCCTTTGCCCAGGCGCAAATCGCCTTCCCCGCCGCCCGCGTCGTCGAGCGCGACGGCCTGGTGCGACTGGCGACCGGCATCCAGGCTGCGCCTCTCGCCGGGGATCCCGCGCTGGCGGCGCGGCGGTTCGCCCTGCAGCACCGCGACGCCCTCGGCCTGCGAGGCGCCGAGCTCGAATCGCCGCGCGTTTCGCGCCTCCGGACCGGCGAGGTGGTCCGCTTCAAGACGAGCTACCGGGGCCTGCCGGTGATCGGCGCGCAGGTGGCCGTCGCGCTGGACGCCGAGGGCAGGGTTCGGCGGGTCGCCAGCTCGGCCCGACCGATTCACGGCGAAGAGGTCACACGCGCGGTGCAGGGCACCGATGCGCTCGCCTTCGTCGCCTCGGACCTCCGGTCGCTGATGACGGAGGACGGCAAGCCGGCCGGCGCCTTCCGCGACGTCTTCTACGTTCGCGCCGGCATCGCCCGCCTCGCCTACGAGCTTCACGTCGCCACTCTCAACCCGCTGGAGAACGTCTATGCGCTCGTAGACGCGGAGACCGGCGAGCTGGTCTCGCGCGAAAACCGCGTCTACTTCTCCGACGACGCCAAGGTCTGGCAGACCAACCCCGGCGCGACCGAGGGCGAGCCGCTCGTCACGCAGAGCCTGACCGACTTCCTCCCGCCAACTGCGGAGCGGGATCCCGAAGGCCGGCTCGCCGGCACGCTGCTCGACGCGCTGAGCTGCTGCGCCCGCGCCGAGTGCAACCCTCAGAACCCGATCAACGTGATCACCGGCACCATCTCGATGGGGCCGTTCCAGCTGCCCTTCGAGGCCCAGTGGTGCGACCTGCGCCCGCGCGCCTCGAACACGCTCGACGGGCGCACCGACTACGACTACTCGGCCGACGACCCTCTGGGCATCGATCCGCCGCAGGACCCGGCGACCACGGGCTTGACCATCGGCGATGACGCGGCCGACCGGGACACCTTCGCCGAGGTCCACGGCTTCTACCACGCCAACCGCGCCTATCAGTTCTTCCGCTCGCTCGGCGATCCGGGCTTCCTGCTCCGCGACGGGCAGCAGGACCCGCCGAGGAAAACGCAGATCTGGGCGAACTTTCTCATCCCCGACGCGTTCACCTGGCCGCCGCAGACGACGCCCGGCGGCGTGCTGTTCTTTCCCCTCGTGCGCATCCCCTCCGGCAACGCGGCGTTCATGCCCCGCGAGTCCTGGGCGGAGCTGCCGATCTTCACCACCGCAAACCTCCCGCAGACCGACGCCATCGTGCTCTTCCAGGGGACAGCCGCCGACTCGGCCTACGACGGCGAGGTCATCTACCACGAGCTCACGCACGGCGTGGTTTTCTCCACCGCGAACCTGAGCGGGCCGCACCTCGATCAATATGGCGCGCTCGACGAGGCCGGCTCGCTGCACGAGGGCTTTGCCGACTACTTCGCCGGCGCGATGACCGGCGACCCGGCGATGGCCGAATGGTTCGGCGCGATGGTAAGCGAGGGCGCCAGCCTGCGCAGCCTGGACAACGATTTCAGGTGCCCCGACCTGCTTATCGGCGAGGTGCACAACGACAGCATGCACTTCTCCGGCGCGACCTGGAGCCTGCGCCAGCAGTTTCTCGGCGCCGACTCAGGCAAGACGTTCGACACGGCCGTCTTTGACGCCCTCAAGACGCTCGTCCCGGCCTCCGGCTTTGCCGAGACCGTGGAGGCCATCGCCGACGAGGTGGAGGCCGCCTTCGCGAGCACGCCCGGCGCGCGCGACACGGTACTCGCCGAGTACCGCGCGCGCGGCGTCATCGAGTGCGTGAAGGTCATCGAGTACGTCGAGCCGCGCGCCGAGTACTGGCTCCCGGGCACTGCCTCCGGCTATTCGCCGCTCGCCCCCGGGCCCCTCCAGCTCAAGCTCGTCGTCCCCGAGGGCGCCCAGTCGCTCTCCATCGCAGCGCGCCTGGGCCCGTCGCTCGGGATTGGCCTGGGCGGCGGCCAGGTGCAGGTGCGCGCGCTCGTCAGCGTCGGCCAGCCCGTGCGGTACGCGGGCGAACCCGGTCACCTCCTCCACGACGCCCAGATCGTGAAGACGCTCGCCGTGGGCGCTGGCGAAACGCTCAGCGCCGAGGTCGCGCTCGAAGCGCCCCGTGGCGGCGAAGTCTTCGTGTCGATAGCCAACGCGGCTGCGGATGGGCTCGGCCTCCTCGATCTCACCCTCGCGGCCGAGGCGCTTCGGCCCGAGACGGATGCGGGTTTGCCCGACGCATCCGAGCCCGATGCTGCTCTCGAGCCGGACGCTTCCGAGCCCGACGCAGGCGAGGTCGAGGATGCCGGAGCCGATGCGGGAGCCGATGCGGGCCCGAAGCCGGATGCGGGATCGCTGCCGCCCGATGCAGGCGCGGGCCAGCAAGACGCCGGTTCGCAGCCGCCCCCCGCCCCAAGCGCAGAGGACGAGGGCTGTGGCTGCGCAGCAGGCGGCGCCGCGCCGGCCCTGTACGCTGCGGCGTGCGCCGGATTGGCCCTGCTGCGTCGCCGGCGGCCGGACTAAGAGAGCTGTCGCCGGCGCTTTCGAGCAAAGCCGGTCAGCCCCACGCGACGGCCGAGCTCGGGAGCCCGGAACTCGACGGCCTGTCGGGCTTCGCCCGAGCCGACCGGGCGGCGGGCCGATACCCGGAAGATCTTGCGACCGCCCTCGAGCTCGGGCGACCGCGCGTCGGCACGCGCGGCCATCCCTCGCCGCGCAGCCGCCTAATCCGCCTCGCCGTCCCCCTCGACCTCGAGGTCTTCCTCGGGGAGCGCGGCGTTGACGTCGCTCTTGACCGCCGCGAGCGCGAGCATCCGCCGGGCGAGAGCCGCAAAGAGCACCGACTCGTCCTCGTCGGCATCGACGCTCTCGTTCTGCCCGTCGAGCTGCGAGAACAGGTCAACGGCCTTGCCGAAGTCGCCGCAGCGACGCGAGAGCTCTCCAATCAGATAGAAGATGCGGGGCTTCTCCGACTCCGTCGCCAGCGTCGAGTCCTCGAGGGCGGCTTCGAGCCTGGCGATGGCCTCGCGCTGGCTCTCGCGCTCGAGCTCGGGCTGGCCCGTGGCGCGGGCACACCAGGCAGCGCGCAGGTAGTAGTCGGCCAGCTCGAGCGGGTCGTCGTCCTTGACGTACTCGTGGCACCTGGCCGCGAGCACATAGCGCTCGGCGCCATAGGGCTCTCGACCCTCGGCGAGGTCGCTCGTCAGGCTTCCGCGGCGAATCCAGCGGCGAAGGTCGTCGAGGTCGTTCTCCTCGAACGACTGCATCCGCGTCGGCGGACGATCGCCGGGGCGCCTGGAGAGAGAGTCGAGCAGCTCGTCGACCTCTTCGACCCGGCTGTCGAAGCCGCAGGGATAGGCCGAGTACCGGCACGACGGGCAGCAGTGGACCAGGGATGGCAGCGGGTCGGGCCCGGCGAACTTCGGGCGCAAGTCGCTGTCCCTCGCCACCGGCGCGCCGGGATTCGGGATCTCCGAGTTGAACGCCGTGTTGCACACCGGGCAGCGTAGCGAGAGCGTGATGAACTCGATCGGAGGCGAGCTCGCCCTCGAAACCTGCTGCTGGGCCGTCTTGCTCCTGTCACCAGCCATGTGTCCGACACCCGCGGGTCAATTGTGGGCTATCCACAGTACTCTGCGACCGTCCCAGGACATGTCCGAAAGGCGA
>JBMNNX010000292.1:0-7892 GCA_050942745.1 Myxococcales bacterium | reverse complement strand
GGGGCGATGTCGCCCAGGCCCGGGCCGCCGCGCATGATGTTGACGACGACCGCCGGCACCTCGGCGCCGACCATGTACGAGAAGCCCTCGCTCATCAACGCCACGCCCGGGCTCGACGAGGAGGTCATCACGCGGACGCCGGCTCCGCCGGCGCCGTAGATCATGTTCGCCGCGGCCACCTCGCTCTCGGCCTGCAGGAACGTCCCGCCGACCTGCGGCAGGCGCTTGGACATGTACTCGGGGATCTCGTTCTGCGGGGTGATCGGGTAACCGAAGAAGTAACGGCAGCCCGCGCGGATCGCCGCCTCGGCGATCGCTTCGGTGCCCTTCATCAACATCCTTTGCTGGGCCATCTTTGTCTCCACGCATGGGTCGCGGCCGTGATGGGCGGCGACCGGTTATCGCAACACGCGTTCCCGGGAAGAGTGCCTAGCCGGCCTTCTTCAGCGCCTTGTAGACCGCGATCGCGCCCTCGGGGCAGACCACGGCGCACAGGCCGCAGGCGGTGCACTTCTCAATCTCCTTGATCGCGACCGGGTGGTAGCCCTTGGCGTTGAGGTCCTCGGAGAGGTCGAGAAGGCTCCTGTTGCAGGCCCTGATGCAAAGCCGGCAGGCCTTGCACCGGTCCACGTCGATGACCAGGCGGTTCATGAATCGCTCCTGTCCGTGTTTCGTGTCAGCGGGGGCTGGCCTGAGGCGAGCACCACGCCCCCCAGGAACTGCGGCATCATGCGGCGCCGGACTACCACGACAGGCGGCAAGCCCGGCCGTTCTGCAAACTCTTCGGCAAGGTGCTCGGAGACCGCGAGCAGGCGCACCTCGGTGCCGAGGCGCGCCGCGACCTCGCGCGACAGCTCCAGGCCCCAGAGCACGTCCTCTGCGGTGGTGTGCTCGAGCATGTTGGTGTTCGAGACAATCCCGGTGACCTTCAGGCGCGAGGCGAAGGCGATCTTCTCGGCCTGCTCGACGACGTGCTCGACCGTGTCCATGAAGGGCCGGTAGCGATTGAGCACCAGCAGCAGGTCGTACTCCGAAGCGCCGACGACGTCGGAGATGGAGCCGAGCGCGCGGGCGCCGACCGGGTCGCCGCCGACGTCGAGGACCATCTGCACGTCCCGGCGCGCCACGTTGCCGCGCAGCTCGGGCGTGAGGATGGGCAGGTCGGCGCTCGCCAGGGCGCCGGCGGGGGCGAGCAGCTCGATCCCCTGGTGCTCCAGGTGATCGCCGGCCTCTCGCGAGCGGAAGTAGGGCTTGAGGACGTCGATGTCGCCGAGGACGACCTTCTTCCAAGGCGAGGCCTTGCGCTGGGCCGCGCCGAGCGCCAGCCCGATGGCCAGCTCGGTCTTGCCGCTGCCGTACGGCCCGATGAGCGCCGTCACTCGGCGCATCTGGAAGGCCATCTGGGGCGTCGCGGCTGCCATGCGCTCAGGGCTCCCTTCGAATGAGGGCCGGCTGACGGGTCGTCGAGGGAACGCCCTTGGGCTCGCAGGGCTGGTTCAGTCGATTAGCAGGTAGCCGGACTCCATGCGGGTTCTGTTTGGCCTCGGGCGGGCCATTCTGCGTGATGGACGGGTGTAAGGCAACGTGGTTTTTCAGGCGGAGTGGGGCTGTGGACACTAGGACCAAACCCGCCCGGTCGCCACCGCCGCCCGGCGTAAGCGACCGCTCGAGCCGAGGACCGCAGCTCGGCTCATGCAACCGCCTGGAATGAAGAGAGATTTCGTGGCTTCGCGCCCGCCGGTCGAGGCGCCGCGGCCAGGCGAGCCTTGCGCCTTCATCGAGGAGCGTAGCCGCCTTAGCCTTCGGCCACGGCGCCGGCAGAACGCTGTGCGAGCATCGCCGACCTGCGCTCGGCGGCTTCACGGGTCGAGCCGCTGTTGTGCGCGCTGGCGAGGTGGGCCTTCATCGCGCTCGTCGAGCTCGCGTGCGGCGCCTGAGAGGCGAGGGCGGAGGGGCAAGGGCTGGGGTGGTGAGGAGGCCCCGCCCTCGCCCCCTAATCCAGCGAAGGCCTAGGTGACCTCAGCTCGGTCCGCACGAAAGAAAGAAGGCGCGCCCGGCCGAGGCGCGCCTTCGCAGCGAACGCTCCGTCGCAGTGCCTACGGCTCTTCGTAGGCGAACTGCTTCTTCGCGTAGTTCCTCAGCACGAGGCGCTTGCCCTCGTGGCTGACGACGTAGTTGGGCATCAGCGGGATCTTGCCGCCGCCGTTGGGGCCGTCGACCACGAAGTGCGGGACGGCCAGGCCGCTCGTCCAGCCGCGCAGGTTCTCGATGATCTCGATGCCCTTGGCCACCTCGGTGCGGAAGTGGCCGATGCCCTTCGAAAGATCGCACTGGTAGATGTAGTAGGGCCGAATCCGCATCATCAGCAGCTTCTGGTTCAGCTCCTTGACGATCTTCGGGTCGTCGTTGACGCCCTTGAGCAGCACCATCTGGTTGCCGATTGAGATGCCGGCGTCGGCGAGCTTGCGGGCGGCCTCGTACGACTCGGCGGTGCACTCCTTCGGATGGTTGAAGTGCGTGTTGACGAAGAGCGGGTGGTGCTTGCGGAGGATCTTCACCAAATCGTCGGTGATGCGCTGGGGCAGGGTGCAAGGGCAGCGGGTGCCGAGCCGGATGATCTCGACGTGCGGGATGGCCCGGAGGCGGCCGAGGATGTCGTCAACGCGCTCGTCGCTCAGGGTCAGCGGGTCGCCGCCGGAGACGACGACGTCGCGCACCTTCGGGTTCGAGGCGATGTAGGCGATGCCGTCGTCGATCTGCTTGGCGGCCGCGGCGCTCGAGGGGTTGGCCACCTTGCGCTTGCGGGTGCAGTGGCGGCAGAACATCGGGCAGTTGTGCGAGACGTAGAAGAGCACCCGGTCCGGGTAGCGGTGCGTCAGGCCCGGCACCGGCATGTCGCGATCCTCGGCGAGCGGGTCCTCGAGGTCGGTCGGCAGCACGTTGAGCTCGGCGGCGACCGGGACGCTCTGCATGCGGACCGGGCAGTGCGGATCCTTCGGGTCCATCAGCGAGGCGTAGTAAGGCGTGATCGCCATGTTGAACTCGGCGGTCGTGCGCTCGAACTCGTCGCGCGCCTCCGGGGTCAGCTCGACGACCTTCTCGAGCGTGGCGAGGTCGGTGATCCGGTTGCGAAGCTGCCAGCGCCAGTCGTTCCAGTCGGAGTCGGGCGTGTCCTTCCAGATGGAGCGCTGGGACGCGGGGAAGCGGTTCCGGATGTGCGGTGCGATGGCAGGCGCGCCCTCGATGACGCGGTTCGCTTCGGGGACGCCCTCTGCGCCGGATGCGTTCTTCAGAATGCCTTGCGAGATGGCCATTTCGCCTCCAGATACCTGTCGGGACCGGCTGGGCACTTGGTCGATGTCATCCCCGCGCGCGAGCCTGAGCTTCCGGGCGCTCAACAGGCAGCGCGCACAAAGCGGCGCGCGGAGATCGGCACCCTAGAGTCCGTCAGTTCACCTGTCAATCGAGCGGCCTTTCGGTCGTTTCGCCGCCGCGCCCCTGGGATTGCCGGAGCGCAGGGGGCGGTTCCTTGACCCCCGGGGACGTGGTCCTTATCCTGCGCCGCCCCTCGGGGCCCCTGTTCGATGCCTTCCAACCCCTTCACTCCGCAGCCCTGGGAACGCTTTGGCGCCCGTGAAGACGAGTGGCGCGATTGGCGCTGGCAGCAGCGCCACCTCGTGCGCACCCTCGACGAGCTTGCGCGCCATCTCGCCCTGAGCCCCGAGGAGATCGAAGGAATCGGCCGTACGCGGGGCCTATTCCGTTTCGGCGCGACTCCCTATTACCTGTCGCTCGCCGACCGCGAGGATCCCGCCTGTCCGGTGCGCATGCAGGTGGTGCCGGCGCTCGCCGAGTCGAACGTGCGGCCGGGCGAGCTTCGCGACCCGCTCGGCGAGGACGCGCACCGCCCGGTCGCCAGCATCGTCCACAAGTACCCCGACCGCGTCCTGTTCCTCGCCTTCGATCGCTGCGCGGTCTACTGCCGGCACTGCACGCGGCGGCGCATCGCCGGCGGCGGCGAGGCGCCCCTCGGCCGGAAAGCGCTCGACGAGGGGATCGCCTACGTGCGCGCGCACCCGGAGGTTCGCGACGTGCTCGTCTCCGGCGGCGACCCGTTGCTGCTCTCGGACGGAAGGCTCGAGGCGCTGCTCGGCGAGCTGCGGGCGATCCCCCACGTCCAGATCCTGCGCATCGGCACCCGCGCGCCGGTCGCCAACCCGATGCGCGTGACGCCCGAGCTCGTCAAGACGCTGCGCCGCTTCCACCCGCTCTTCGTGGTGACGCACTTCAACCACCCGAAGGAGGTCACGCCCGAGTCGCGCGCGGCCTGCGAGGCGCTCGTCGACGCGGGGATTCCGGTGGAGAACCAGAGCGTGCTGCTGCGCCGGATCAACTCGAGCGCGCGCATCCTCACGCGCCTGAGCCACGAGCTGCTCGCGATGCGCGTGCGGCCGTACTACCTGCACCAGATGGACGTTGCCGAGGGGACCGAGCACCTGCGCACGCCTATCGAGGCCGGCCTCGCCATCCTCGACGCCATGCGCGGCCATACCTCGGGCCTGGCGGTCCCGCAGCTCGCGGTCGATCTGCCGGGTGGCGGCGGCAAGGTGACGCTGCAGCCGCGCTACCTCCTCGAGCGCGACGGGCGGAGCGCGACGTTCCGCAGCTATCGCGGCGAGCGCTACCAATACCCGGAGCCGGCCGAGACCGACTGCGGCTGCCCGTACGAAGACAAGTACTTCGGCCAGGAGCGCTGAGGCTCGGCCGAGTGAGCGGGCGGGCTACTCGCCTTCGCCGACCGGGATCTCGATGCCGACCTCGCCGCCGCCGCGCTGCACTTGGATCCCGTCCTGCTCGACGACCACCGGCTCCTGGTCGTTGAAGCCGCGCTGCACCTGGATCTTGCCTTCGCCGCCCTCCTGGCCGCCCTCGGAGCCCTTCTTCGCCTCCGCGAGCTTCGCGGCGTGCTCCTTCTCCGACTGCTCGGCCTGCTTCAGGCCGTCGCGCCCGAGCTTGAGCATGCCCTTCGAGTACTCCTTGTCGGTCGTGCCGTGCTTCTCGAGGACTTCCTGGCGGGCCGCGCGCAGCTTCTGATCCATCTCCTTGCGCTCCTCGCGCGACATCTCCTTGATGCTGCGGTTGCCGTACTCGGCCTTGATCGCCTTCTCCTTGTCGGCGAGCTCGGCGTTGATGACGCCGGCCTCGGTCGGATCGAGCGCGAGGGCGACGGCAGGGGTGAGCAGCAGGGCGAGGGAAGTGGCGGAGAGCAGGCAGAGACGCGACATGGTCTGGCTCCAGCTTTGGGGTCGTTGAGGGGCCGGAAGTGTAGCACGGGGGGCACTTCGGGAAGCCGCGCGCTCGTCCGTGTAGAATCCGCGCCCTCAACCGAGGAGGCGACGGGATGGCGATTCGCGAAGGCCGTTGGGACTGCCCGCAGTGCGGCAATAAGGGCAACCGGGGCAGCGAGATCAAGTGCTCGGCCTGTGGAAAGGTTCGGGCCGAGGACGTGCAGTTCTACCTCGACGACGAGGACGCCGCGGAGGTCACCGACGAGGCCGCGCTCGCCCGGGCGAAGGCAGGCGCCGATTGGATCTGCGAGTACTGCGGGGCGACCACGCCCGCCGACCAGGCGCGCTGCAAGAGCTGCGCGGCCGACCGCACCGAGAAGCGCCGCGCGGTGAAGGTCCACCTCGACCAGCCCGAGGCGCCCGCGCCAAAGAAGAAGTCGAAGGCCGGCCTGGTGCTCGCGGGCTTTTGCCTGCTCGCCATCGCCTGCGGCTTCTTCCTCTGCCGCACCAAAGAGGCGCCGATGACGCTCGCGGCCGTCTCCTGGGAGCGCACCGTCGAGGTCGAGAAGCACACGACCGTCGTCGAGGAGGACTGGCGCGACGAGCTGCCCGCGGGCGCGCGCATCCTCTCGACCGAGAGGAAGGTCCACCACACCGACAAGGTCCAGGTCGGCACCAAGAAGGTGAAGGTCGGCACGAAAGACCTCGGCAACGGCTACTTCGAGGACGTCTACAAGGAAGAGCCTGTCTACGAGACGCGCCAGCGCACGGTGACCGAGGACGAGCCTGTCTATCGGGAGGATCCGGTCTACGCCGACTGGTGCCGCTACGAGATCGACAAGTGGGTCAGGGACCGGGTCGAGAAGGCCTCGGGAACCGACAAGTCGCCGAGTTGGCCCGCTGTTTCGACCTCTGACAAACAGCGCTCCGGAAAGGAAACCGAGACCTATCGCGCGGTCTTCAAGGACGCCGATGGCGACGAATACGAGTGGAGGCCGAAGCTCGACGAGTGGCAGCGGCTCGAGGTCGGCCGAAAGTACAACGTCATGACGAGACTCGGTTCGGTCACAGGCCTCGCGGCGGCCGAGTAGACGGCTCGGTGGTTTGGCCATAGGCCCGCTTTCTTGCGGGCCTCGCCCGCGCCCCTAGAATCCCGAGGGTGCGGTTTCTCCTCTTCTTCCTGACCCTTCTGCTCGCTCTGCCGGCACGCGCCGCGGAGACGGTGCGCATCGCCATCGTCGATGGCGCCACGCAGATCACGCTTGCGGGCAAGGGCCTCGAGGTGCGCCAGCTCGAGGTGGGGGAGAAGTACGCGCCGGCGCCCGGCGGCCGCTCGGTGGTCTATCTCTCCAAAGGCGAGATGATGCTCGACGGCGCGCCGGTGAGGGCGGTCGAGGGCGTGAAGTACCGCTCCAAGGGCTTCGTTCGCGTCGCGGAGAAGCCGGTGCGCGGCGAGATAGAGGTCCGGCCCGACGGCAAGGGCAAGCTCATCGCCATCAACGTCATCCCGCTCGAGGACTACCTCGCCGCGGTCCTCGGCTCGGAGATGCCGGCGAGCTTTCCGCCCCAGGCGCTGCGCGCCCAGGCCGTCGCTGCGCGCACCTACGCGGTCCACAAGAAGATCCAGGCGTGGGGCAAGCCCTACCACCTCGGCGCGACGGTGCTGCACCAGGTCTACGGCGGCGCGAAGGCCGAGAACCCGCGCACGCTCGAGGCGGTGAGGGCGACCGAGGGCGAGGTGCTGGTCTGGAAGATGGAGCCGGTAGAGGCCTATTTCCATTCCTCCTGC
Source organism: Myxococcales bacterium (assembly GCA_050942745.1). Classification (GTDB taxonomy): domain Bacteria; phylum Myxococcota; class Myxococcia; order Myxococcales; family UBA5297; genus UBA10939. The sequence goes on along the minus strand of JBMNNX010000292.1, from coordinate 815 downwards.
GGCGGGCGCACCGAGGACGGCGTCCACGCGCTCGGGCGCAACCTGCCGTACCTCAAGCCGGTCGACTGCCCCTGCTCCGCCTATTCGCACACGCGCTGGACCGCCGTGCTCGATGCGGACGACTTCAAGCGCCTGCTGCCCGGCGTGCGCGAGGTCGAGGTGCAGCGGCGCACGCCGACGCGGCGGGCCGACAGGCTGCGGCTCGTGTCGAAGAAGGGCAGGCGCGTCGTCACCGGCGTCGAGCTGCGGCAGGTCGTCGGCTACAGCAAGGTGAAGAGCCTTTGGTTCGACGTCGAGCGCAAGGGCGGCCGCATCGTGCTCGAGGGGCGGGGCTACGGCCACGGCGCGGGGATGTGCCAGTGGGGCGCGCGCAGGCTCGCGGAGAAGGGCTGGGACTACCGGCGCATCCTGGCGCATTACTACGTAGGCTCCGAGCTGCGGAAGATGTATTGAGCACCGCCGCGGCGGGGGGCGCTCCCGGGAGCACCGCATGAACCTCGACGACTTCGACTACGAGCTTCCCGAAGAGCTCATCGCCCAGGAGCCGCTCGCCCAGCGCGACGCCTCGCGCCTGCTCGTGCTCGACCCCAAGGCCGACACGGTCGAGCACCGCACCTTCCGCGACCTCCTGTCGTACCTGCGCGCGGGCGACCTGCTCGTCGTCAATGACGCCAAGGTGATCCCCGCGCGGCTGCTCGGCCGCAAGGTGGACACCGGCGGCAAGGTCGAGCTCGTTCTGACGATGCCGCTCGCCGGCGCCGACGGCGCGACCTGGCGCTGCATCGGCCAGGCCTCGAAGCCCATCCGCCAGGGAA
>JBMNNX010000071.1:0-25415 GCA_050942745.1 Myxococcales bacterium | reverse complement strand
GGCCGACGGCCAAAATGTGCGGCACGAGGACCGCTGACGCGTCGATCGGAGCCGTCAGCGGCTGTATCCTCCACGGAGCGTCTGGGGCGGCTCAGTGCCGAAGGGCTTTTCCCCGACGCTCTCCTAGAGCTCGGCTTCAAAGCGCCTGGCGACCGCGGCGAGCTGCCAGCGCGCGAAAGGGACGCGCGCGGGGTCGGCGACCGCGGCGACCACGTAGTAGTGGCCCGGGAGCGCCTCGACGAGGATGGTCGTGGTGCTCGTCGCGAAGCTGTAGGAGGCGCGCTCCTTTTGTCCGTAGGCGCGCGCGAGCCGCTGGAGCTGCGCGGTGACCGCGCCGAGCTGCGCGCCGGTCAGCTTGACCTCGAAGTCGTCCGGGCCGGCGGACGCCTGGCCAATCGCCTCGCCCTCGTAGTCGCAGAAGATGGCGAGCTGTGCGCCGGTCTCCTCGACGAGGCGCTGCAGGGCTTCTGAGAACATGCGCGGTCCAAAGTACAAGAAGGGCCCGACCGGAAGCGATCGGGCCCTTCGTTCTGCGTCGCGCGTCTCACTCGCGCGTTCTTGTGACCCCGCCGAGACTCGAACTCGGGCTTATGCCGTGAGAGGGCATCGTCCTAACCGCTAGACAACGGGGCCAAACCTACCTACTGGGAGACTAGGATTCGAACCTAGATAGACAGAGTCAGAGTCTGCCGTCCTGCCGTTAGACGATCTCCCAATCTCGTCCTACCTGCTTGCCGGCGCCTTTTCGCGCAGGACCACGAAAATCCGTGTCTCGCCGCCAAGCTCGTATATGTTCAAACCTTCCCAGTCGCCTTTTCCGTCGTTCACTATGTGAACAGCGCGAATTCCGGGCTGATTCACGATAGTCTTTCGCGGGTTCGTCTTGTACTGCCTACCGTAGAAAGTCAGCGTGTCGGCGTAATTGCTAGGCGACCGATACCTATTCTCCCCGACCTGCCTGCTGCCCGATGGGAGGATTGCCCCTTTGACCGTCAAGGGAGCCGCCCTCGCGGGTACCGCCATCAGCAGCATCAGCGTCGCAAAGCGGGCGCCCTTATAGCCGCGCCGCAGGAGCCTGTCAACAAGGTTTTTTTTCGAACGCACGCGGACGAGATATCTCCGGTCGCCGATCGTGTCAACCCGGCGAAAGGGCCGTCAGCGGGCCCCAGGCCGTCAGCAGGTCCATCGTCACGGCGACCGCGATGTGGATGATGGCCCCGTACCAGAAGCTTCGGGTCCGCAGCGCGAGCAGCCCGAGGAAGATGCCCGCGATGATGGCCCCGAAGGTCTCGGCCTCGGGCTTGCCGAAGTGGATGATGGCGAAGGGCATCATCTGCGCGAAGACGGCCATCTTGCCCATCGACTGCTCGAGCGAAAACAGCAGGTAGCCGCGGTACATGTACTCCCAGGCGATGAAGTAGGCCGCGTAGGCGAGCTCGTAGACGAGGAAGAGGCTCCACGCATTCCGGGCCCCCGAGCAGAGGGGATAGTGGTCGGCGAAGGCCGGCACCCTCGAAGCCACGAAGACCACGGGCAGAAAGACGAGCAGAACCGCGGCGGTCGCCGCGAGCCCGGTGCGCCAGTCGCCCAGGCCGATGCCCGTCTGTCGCACCTTGATCCCCGGGGTCAGGGCCGCGGCGATCAACGGCAGGAGCAGGTAGAGCGCGACGCTGGCGGAGAACCAGTACAGGTAGGGCGCAACCGCGCCCATCTCTCCACGGATCAGACCGCCGAACGCGCGCCGGTAGGTGCCGGTGTTGCCGTGGTGGTGCGAGACGATGAGCGCGGCGGTGGAGACGGTGGCGGCGAGCGCCCCGGGGATGTGGATTCCAGAGAGCGCGTCCCTAAGCTCACGCCAGAGCCTTTCGGCAGGCGCTCGCGCCTGGGGTTGTGCGGCGGGAATGCTCTCGCCCGGGGGCAGGTTGCTGTCGGATTCTTGACTGGACACGGGGAGGCGAGCTTGCAGGAGCGCAGGTGGCAAGTCAACGAGACCGGGTGCGCGCCCGTGGTAGACTCCCGGCGGAACTCTCGAACATGACCTCGCGCTCGACCCTGCTCGCGCTCGCCCTTCTGCTCGTCTCCCTGCCCGCCGAAGCGACGGTGATCGAGGCGCTCGACGTCGAGCAGCTCTCACGGGCCTCCGAGCTGGTCGTCCGCGGGACCGCGCTCGAGTCCGCGGCCGAATGGGTCGCGGGCCGGCGCCAGATTCGCACCGTCACCCGCGTGCAGGTCTCCGCCCTCGTCAAAGGCGAGCCCGGAGCGCGCGAGGTCGAGGTGCACACGCCCGGCGGGACCATCGGCGACATCACTCAGAAGGTGAGCGGCTGTCCGCAGCTCGAGCCGGGCGACGAGGTCGTGCTCTTCTTGAAGCGAAGGCCCGGGCGGCGAAGGCTCTTCCAGGTCGTGGGCCTCGGCCAAGGCCGGTTCTCGGTCGTGCGCGAAGCGGGGCGCGAGCTCGTCGTGCGCGAGCCACCCCGGCTGAGCCTGCTGCACCCCGACGGAAGCGTGCGGCCTCCGGCCCGATTCGGCCCCGTGCCTCTGCGACAGTTCGTCGAGCGGGTCCAGAAAGCCTCTGCAAGGAAACCGTGAAAAAGGCCCTGGCACTTCTCCTGCCGCTGATGGTGGCCGCCCAGGCTCACGCCTACTCGCGCAGCCTCGTCCCGACCCCGAGCGGCGACGGCCCGTGCCTCTTCTGGCGCGCCCGCCGCATTCCCTTCACGCTCAACGAGATGGGCAGCGCCTCGGCCGGCCGCGCCTCGCTCGACGCGGCCCGCGCCAGCTTCCAGGTGTGGAACGAGCCCTCGTGCAGCGATCTCAAGTTCGTCGAACAGCCGCTGACCAGCAGCATCGAGGTGGGCTACGACCCTGAGGCGAGCGACAACACCAACCTCGTCGTCTGGCGCGAGGTCACCTGCGACGAGGTGGTGCCGGAGGACCATCCGTGCTTGTCGCAAGGGGGCTGCAACAACCTCTTCGGCTGTTGGGAGCACTCGCCCGGCACCATCGCGGTGACGACGACCACCTTCAGCAACAAGACCGGCGAGCTGTTCGATGCCGACATCGAGTTCAACGGCGCGGGGTTTGTCTTCTCCACCGTCGACCTGCCCCTGTGCAACGGCACCCCGGACACCATCCCTCCCGACTGTGTCGCCACCGACATCGAGAACACGCTCGTCCACGAGATCGGGCACGTGGTCGGCCTCGACCACGTCTCCGACCCGAAGGCGACGATGTTCCTGAGCGCCCAGTTCGGCGAGACGAGCAAGCGGACCCTCGAGGCCGACGACATCGAGGGGCTTTGCGACATCTACCCGGCCGGCCTGCCTACGGCGACCTGTATCAACGACAGCGTCGCGGTCCAGGGCCGGGGATGCGGCTGCGGGGCGGGCCCAGGAACGGGTCTGGTGTTCGCGCCGCTGCTCGCGCTGCTTCTTGTCGCGCGTCGCCGCGGGCGCGCCTGAGTCGAAAGGGCGAGCGGACGGACCCCGCCGCGCCGGGCCCGAGCGCTCGCCTGTTCCTCGACCCTAATAGTCAGCGCTCGGCTCGCGGATGTCTTCGTCGACGTGATCCTCGAGGTAGAGGTCGCTGTCGGTCGGCTCGCCGCCTGCCGGTTTGCTCGCGGGCTCGGCCTTGCTGCGCTTCATCACCGGGGCCACGGGCTCGATCTCGGCCGCGGCCTTGGGGATCTGCGAGGTGACGAAGCGCAGCTCGATCTCACTGTGCCGGTCCTCGTGGACCATCGCGCGCATTAGGAGGCTGCGATCGTCGAGCTTGACGAAGGTGAGCTGGGCCTTGACGCACCCGCGATCGGGCGGGCAGAAGACCGCGGTGTCGTCGGTCGAGAGGCTCTCCTGGTAGACGAGGTCTCCGGTCTGCGTCGCGTTGCGCTGCGTCAGCGAGTAACGGATGAAGGGAGTGCCCTGGGTGAAGTTGATGAAGTCGTACTCGTGCTGCATCCCCTCGAGGTTGATGTCGCGCTGTGGGGCCATGCTCGCATGCACCTGGGAGCCCGTCTCGGTGACGTACAGCGTGTAGGGCATCGCGCCCATCGGGCTGTCTTTGACCTGCCCGCTCCACACCCCGCGCCAGTCGCGCAACAGCCGCAGGGTCGCGGTCGAGCCCGCGCCCGTTGGCTTGGGAGGAGCGGTCGAGCAGGACGCGGCGGCCGCGATGGCAGCGAGTGCGGCAAGGAGCTTTGCGGGAGTCATCGTCTGAAACCTCGTGTGCTGGGATGTGCCGGCAATCCTCGCGCACCGCGTCCGCGGCTCGCAAGGGTCGCCGTCGCGCGCGTCGCCGAGCGGCTACAGGCCTGCCTCTTCGCTCACCAACAGATCGATGCGCCGGGCGGAGTCGAACAGCCGCTCGTCGGGCGCCTGCATTCCCTCGGCATGGAGCGGCGCCAGCAGCGGCGCGGCCGCCTCGCCCCGAAGGTCGAGGAGCGCCTTTCGCAGCGCCTCGAAGTGCGGCGAGTCGCGGCGCGCGGCGAACACGTCCCCGGGGACCGGCTCGGTCTTGGCGATGACGGCAATCCGCGCGCGCTCCTCTGGCGAGAGCGCCTCGTCGATAGCGTCCTCGTAGCACGCGCCGGCGTCGAGCGCGCCGTCGAGCACCTGGCGCACGACCGCGTGGTGGCCGCCGACGAAGACCCGCTCGTAGTCGCTCGGCTTCAGGCCGTTGGCGAACAGGTGGGCGAAGGGGTACTGGAAGCCGGCCGACGAGTTGGGATCGACGAAGGCGATGCGCTTGCCTCTCAGCTCGGCCACCGTCCGGACAGGCCCGTCGGCGCCCGTAATCAGCACGCCGGCGAAGACGCTCACGCCGCCGCGCACCGGCATCGCGACCGCGTCGTAGCCCATCTCGTGCGCCCGGCTGTAGAGCACCGGGCCGAGCAGGACGAGGTCCCATCGGCCCGCGGCGAGGGTGCGGGCCGTCTCCGCGTAGTCGTTCGGGACCTCGAGGGCCACCGGAACGCCTAGCGACTGCTCGAGGTGTGCCGCGAGCGCGGAGAGCTCCTTGCGGCGGGTCTCTGGATCTCCGGTCGGCACGGCGCCGAAGAGCAGCGGCTCGCCTTGAGGCGGGGCGGGCGCCGGACCAGCAGTCCGGCAGGAGCAAAGGAGGGAAACGAGCACGAGGAGTTTCTTCACAGACACGCTCAAAGCCTCGCCTATCAAGAGGTTGCCCGACCCGCCGAAGCGGCCGGCGACCCGGCGGACCGGGTTGGCAACCGACTCTATTGAACGCTCGACATCCTGCCACGGCGCAGCCAGCGCGGTCACGTTCCCGGCCGTCGAGATGGCGTCGGCTTTCTGGAGTTCGACCGGGTCTCGGCTAGCCTTGACCGGATGAGAGTGCGCCTCATCTCCGTCGGTAAGGATCGCTCTGGGCTCTTCGAGCCGGGGGTGCGCGAGTACGCTTCGCGCCTGGCCCACTACTGCCGCTTCGAGCTGGTCGAGCTCCCCGAGGCGCGCAAGGCGAAGGACCCGGCACAGGCTATCGAGGAGGAGGGAAGGACCATCCTCGGCCGGCTCAAGCCGGGCGAGTTCCTCGTCGCGCTCGACGAGCGAGGCAAGGCCCTGGGCAGCGCCGACTTCGCCAAGCTGCTCGGTCGGCTTCAGACGCAGGGACAGGATGTCGCCTTCTGCGTGGGCGGGGCCGAAGGGCTCTCGGAAGCTGTCCGCGCCCGCGCCAATCTCGTGCTCTCGCTCTCGGCGATGACCCTCCCGCACCGGCTCGCGAGGCTGGTGATTGCCGAGCAGCTCTACCGCGCCTTTACGCTGCTGCGCGGTGAGCCCTACCACCGGTAGCCAAGTCGCTTGCCCTGTCCCCGCGGGGTAAAATTGCCGACCGGGCCTGTGGTCGCGCCGCCAGTCGGCGCACCGGCCCCCAAGCGGCCGAAAGAATCGGAGGACACCGTGCAGCACCACATCCGCTCCCTAGGCCTTGCCGCCTTCGCCGCAGGCCTGCTTCCGGCGCTGATGCCCGGGTGCACGCGAACCTCGCCGATGTTCTGCGAGACCGACGGCGACTGCCCCGAGGGCACCTGGTGCGTCGCGAGTCGCTGTTCTCCGGACAAGCCCGCTCTCGTCTGCGGCCCTGGGGAGACGGCGTGCAACGGCCGCTGCGTCGATACGCAGACCAACCGGCGGCACTGCGGCGCCTGCAACAACACCTGCGAGGCGGGGCTCGCCTGCGTCGAGGGCGGCTGCGTCGCGCAATGCGGCGAGGGGCTCGCCCTGTGCTCCGCGGAGTGCGTTGACCTCAAGCAAGACCCCGCGAACTGCGGCGCCTGCGGCGCGAGCTGCGGGCCGGGCCAGATCTGCAGGGGAGGGGCGTGCGAGTGTGCGGCGGCGGGCTTCACGCTGTGCGGACTCGAGTGCGTCGACCTGCGAGCCGACCCGAACAACTGCGGCGCCTGTCTCAACGCCTGCGCCCAGGGAACCACGTGTATCGACGGGGCGTGCGCCTGCCCAGAGGGGACCGAGATGTGCGAGGGCCGCTGCCGCGATCTGGAAAGCGATCCGGAGAGCTGCGGCGCCTGCGGGCTCGCGTGTCCGCAGGGCGAGCTCTGCCAGGCGGGCGTCTGCGTATCCGACTGCTCGGCTCCCTTCACTCAGTGCGGCCGGAGCTGCGTCGACCTTTCCAACGATCCCCTGAACTGCGGTGGATGTGGGCAGGCCTGCACCGACGGGAAGACTTGCCATGCAGGCGTCTGCCGGTGTCCGGCCGGCACCTTGCCTTGCGGCGGCCGCTGCGCCGACGTCTCGTCGGATCCCACGAACTGCGGCGCCTGCGCGAACGCCTGCGCCGAGGGCGCGGTCTGCGTTGCGGGAAGCTGCGTTTGCGAGAGCGGCACGGTCTGCGACGGCCGTTGCGTCGACCTCGAGAGCGACCCCGCCCACTGCGGCGGCTGCCGCATCGCGTGCGAGGAGCCGCTCGTCTGCACTTCGGGCGAGTGCTCGCAGGCGTGCGATGCGGGGCTGGTCTCCTGCGACCGCGCCTGCGTCGACACCGCTTCCGATCCGTTGAACTGCGGCGCCTGCGCTCGCGCTTGCGACCCGGGCTTCACCTGCGCGGGCGGCGAGTGCGTCTGCCCGGACGGCGCGATCGCCTGCGATGGAGTCTGCCGCTTCGTCCTCGAGGATCCTGCGCACTGCGGAGCCTGCGGGGTGCGGTGCGAGCAGGGCCAGGGCTGCGTGAACGGAGGGTGCACCTGCCCGCTGGGCCTCTCCTCCTGCGCCGGCGTCGGGTGCGTCGATCTGACGAGCGACCCCGAAAACTGCGGGATCTGCGCGCTCCATTGCGCCCCCAACCAGAGGTGCGAGAACGGCGCTTGCCTCTGCGTACCGCCCTTCGAGACCTGCAACGGCAACTGCACCCGCGTCGCGGAGGACCCGCTCAACTGCGGAGCCTGCGGCAACGTCTGTCCGGCCGGCTGGCTCTGCGCGAACGGCGCTTGCGCGTCTCAGTGTCCTGCGCCCCTCGACGACTGCTCCGGAGTCTGCGTCGATCTGCAGTCCGACGAGGCGCACTGCGGCCAGTGCGGGCAGGCGTGCGGCGCCGGGCTCGACTGCATCCAGGGCGCCTGTGGCTGTCCGTCGGGCAGCCTGCCGTGCGACGGCACGTGCGTTGACACGCAGACCGACCCGCGAAACTGCGGGGGCTGCGGCGTCGCCTGCGGCGGCGGCAAGTCGTGTTCGGAGGGGCGATGTGTGTGCCCGCCGGGGACGAGCGACTGCGCGGGGCGCTGTACGCCGACTCTGAGTGACCCGCTCAACTGCGGCGGCTGCGGCCGCGTCTGCCTGCCGGGTCAGAACTGCGTCGGCGGCACTTGCGCCTGCCCGGCCGGTATGACGGAGTGCAACGGCGCCTGCATCGAGACCTCGTTCGATCCGCTCAACTGCGGGGGCTGCGGCGTCGTCTGTCCGCCGGGCAGCCTCTGCGAGCTCGGCGCCTGTCGCTGTCCGCAGCCTTTCCAGTCGTGCGACGGCCAGTGCATCGACGTGTCGAGCGATCCGACCAACTGCGGCGCCTGCGGGAACACCTGCTTCGAGGGACAATTCTGCGAGCGAGGCCACTGCCTCTGTCCCCGGAGCACGACCCTGTGCGACGGCGAGTGCGTCGACCTGCGCGGCGACCATGAGAATTGCGGAACCTGCAACCGCGCCTGCGCCGACAACCAGGTCTGCAATCACGGCACCTGCCAGCTCCACTGCACCCAGCCGTTCATCCAGTGCGGCGACGACTGCGTCAACCTCAACCACGACGTGAACCACTGCGGTGCCTGCAACCACGCTTGCCTGCCAACGCAGACCTGCCGGCGTGGCAGGTGTGAGTGCCGTGTCGGCGATCTGCTGTGCCAAGGCGCCTGCGTCGACGTCTCGAGCGATCCGGCCAACTGCGGCGGCTGCGGCGTCGCCTGCGCTCCGGGACAGGCCTGCGTGAACGGCGCCTGCGTTTGCGGTCAGGGTCAGACGCTCTGCGACGGGCGGTGTGTCAATACCGCGATCGACGAGGCGAACTGCGGAGGCTGCGGCGTCGCCTGCGGGCCGGGTCAGAGCTGCACGAACGGCGCCTGCTCGTGCGCTCCGGGGCAGACGCAGTGCAACGGCGTGTGTGTCGACACCCGTTCGGACCCGAAGAACTGTGGGGCTTGCGGCGTCGCCTGCGCCCCGGGAACCGCGTGCCTCAACGGAAGCTGCGGCTGCCCGGCCGGAATGAGGAGCTGCGGAGGAGTCTGCGTCGACACTCTGAGCGACGAGCTCAACTGTGGAAGCTGTGGCAACGCCTGTGGCCCGGGCTCGTTCTGCACGAACGGTCATTGCACCTGCCCGAGCGGCCTGACCGAGTGCGGCGGGGCTTGCGTGGACACGCGGACCGACCCGCAGAACTGCGGAGGCTGCGGCGTCGCTTGCACGGCGGGAGCCGCGTGCGTCAACGGAAGCTGCGGCTGCCCGGCCGGAACCACGAGCTGCGGAGGGGTCTGCGTTGACACCCGCAGCGACGAGCTCAACTGCGGCAGTTGTGGCAACGTCTGTGGTCCAGACTCGCTCTGCACGAACGGTCGCTGTGCCTGTTCGAGCGGCCTGACCGAGTGCGGCGGGGCGTGCGTGGACACCCGGACCGATCCGTACAACTGCGGCGGCTGCGGGCGCGCCTGCGGTCCGGGGAGCGCCTGCGTCGGCGGGTCGTGCCAGGGCTGCCCGCTCGGCCTGACCGAGTGCGATGGTGCGTGCGTGGACACCTGGTCCGACCCGTACAACTGCGGCGGCTGCGGGCGCGTCTGCGGTCCGGGGAGCGCCTGCGTCGGCGGGTCGTGCCAGGGCTGCCCGCCCGGCCTGACCGAGTGCGATGGTGCGTGCGTGGACACCTGGTCCGACCCGTACAACTGCGGCCGCTGCGGGCGCGCCTGCCGTCCTGGCAGCGCCTGCATCGGCGGGTCGTGCCAGGGCTGCCCGCCGGGCCTGACCGAGTGCAACGGCGCGTGCGTCGACACCCGGTCTGACCCTGCTCACTGCGGCGGTTGCAACGTGCGCTGCGCCCCTGGCCAGGCCTGTTACAACGGTTCCTGCTACTGCCCGCCGGGCTTGACGCTTTGCAACGGAGCCTGCGTGAACACCTCGAGCGACCCTCTGAACTGCGGGCGCTGCGGCGATCGGTGCGCGCCTGGCTCCCGGTGTGTCTCCGGAGTCTGTGAGTGCCCGCCGGGACAGATGGATTGCGGCTACGGCTGCGTCGACGTCTCCTTCGATCCTGCGAACTGCGGGGGCTGCAACGTGCGCTGTGGCTTCGACCAAGCCTGCGTCGCGGGTACCTGCGTCTGCCCGCCGGGATTGATGCCTTGCGGCAATGCCTGTGTCGACACTGCGACCGATCCTTTGAACTGCGGGAGCTGCGGCAACGCTTGCGACGCGCAGGCGAGCTGCACGGGAGGGCGCTGCGTGTGCCCCGCCGGCCTGGCCGACTGCAACGGCGACTGCTCCGACCTGCTGTTCGACTCGCGAAACTGCGGCAGGTGCGGCAATGCCTGTCCGGGCAACCAAGTCTGCACCTGGGGCAGGTGCGCCGAGGGGTGCCAGTTTGGCGCGGTCATGTGCGACGGCGTGTGCGTCTACACCGACTGGGATTCGCGGAACTGCGGCGCCTGCGGCAATGCCTGCAGAGACAATGAGGTCTGTTCCAACGGCGAATGCTCCTCGTGCCCGGTGGGCGCGAGCCAGTGCGTCGGCTCGGACGGCACGACGTTCTGCGCCTACCTAATCTGGGATCCGAGCAACTGCGGCGAGTGCGGCAGGGCGTGCGCGCCGGGCCAGTCCTGCCTCCTGGGCTTCTGCTTCTGACCGAGGCGAGCAGGACGCGCCGTGGCCGTCGCGCCCAAGCCGAGGGCTCGAGCGTCGGAGTACTTTGCGCCGCGCCGCGGCACACGCGGTGGCCACCGCCGCGCGAGGAGGAGGCTGCCCGAGCGGCAGGAGAAGGGATGGAGGCATTGCTCGATCTGCTCTTCCCGCCTCGGTGCCCTGCGTGCCGAGAGATCCTCGAGGGCCGGAGCGCCTTCTGTCGGCCGTGCCGGGAGTCGTTCGTCGAGCTGCCAGCGAAGCGCTGTCGCCTTTGCGGCGAGCCCGACGTGGATCTCTGCGATCACTGCCACGACCAGGCCCCGTCGTTTGAGCGTGCGGACGCGGCGTTCCTACACGGAGGCGCGCTCGCCGAGACGATCCACCGGCTGAAGTACGAGGACTGCTCGCAGTTGGCCCGGCACCTGTCCCGGCTCGTCCTCGATGCGGCGCGCCCTCATCTCGAGTGGTGCACGCTGGTGGCGCCCATCCCTCTTCATTCGAGCCGGCTCCGCAACCGCGGCTACGACCAGGCGTTGCTCCTCGCCCGACCTTTGGCCAAGGCCGCGGGGCGCAGGCTAGAGCCGCGCGCGGTCCGGCGCCTGCGGCACACCGCGCCGCAGGTAGGGCGCGATCGGCTGGCGCGCTCGCGAAACGTCGCCGGCGCCTTCGTCGCAGTGCCGCAAAAGTGCGCAGGGCAGCGGGTGCTCCTCGTCGACGACGTGCTGACGACCGGAGCGACGGCAGGGGAGGCGGCGCGCGCGCTTCTCGTGGCTGGGGCCGCGGCGGTGAGAGTCTTCACCATCGCGCGGGCCGAATAGACGACGTCGATCCGAGGCCCGACGCGACGCTCGTGAAGCGGCGTGGCGCGATACGCCGAGCGTCCGCCGGGGCCAGCAGGAGCACCTCCGTATCCTGTCCTCGAGCCTAGTCGGGCGATGAGTGCCGCAGTGAGCGGGCCGTCCGAGGGCGGGCCGGGCAGAACCACCTTTCCGATGACAGGCCGCTCGCCCGCGCTTCCGCGCACCTGGGGGGCGGGCGCGCGCTCAGCGGCCACAGCCTTATCGCACTTCGACGCGCGCGGAGGCGCGCATCCCGTGCGAGGTGTCGCGGCGGGAAGCGGCATCCCGCAAGAAAAGAGCGCCCGTCCAAACCGGACGGGCGCTCGAGCTGCGGCAACTCCTGGCGGGCCTACTTCTTCTCTTCGGGCCCCAGCTTGCCGGCCGCCATCACCGCGAAGTTGATGTTGGCGTAGCCAGCCTGGTTGCAGGAGTACATGACGCGCTTGATGGTCTTGAACTCGACCTCTTTGTGCCCCTGAATGTTGATGTCGCCCTTGAAGCCGCCTGAAGGATCAGCCTGGTGGAGGGCCTCGTAGCGCTTCTTCAGGTCGCGCAGCTTCTCCTCGAGCGCCGGGATGTTCCAGTACTCGTCGCGGGCGAGGTCGGCGACCAGCGCGATCTGCTCGCCCTCGAGCATCACGGCGTCGCTGGAGATCTGCACCACCGGCGCGCGATCGATCTCGAGACCGTTGCTCGCGTCCGGCAGGGTGATGTCCTTGGACATGAAGAGGATTTCGCCGGTCGCCGAGAAGTTCTGCAGCAGGAAGATGACGATGATGACGAACATGTCGACCAGCGGCGTGATCAACAGGTCGGCGAAGGTCGTCTTCTTCCCGATGCCGCCCTTGCCGAAGATTTTGCTCTTCTGGAGCCTTGCCCCGTAGCGCTTTCCTGGGGTGACGATAGGCATCTCGCGTGCCCCTTTCTTCGGCTAGCCGACCGCGCTCACCGCCACGTCCGGGAAGAGGACGGGCTGGTTCGAGCTGTCTCTGAGGTTGCAGGCATCGATGACCCGGACGAGGTCGCTGTACTTCACCCCGTCCTCACACTGCACCGTGATGTTGCGCTGGTCGGGCACCTCGGCCTTCACCTTGCGCAGAGCGTTGACGAGCGTGTTCTCCTCGCACTTCTCCGGGGCGTCGATGACGTCCTTGTCCTTCTCCTTGTGGCACAGCACGTACTTGCCATCGACCTTGGGGATCTCGATGGCGCTGCCGCCGGAGGAGAGGGTGAAGCCGCGCTCGGTCACGAGCAGGTTGAGCGGCAACGTCTTCAAGTCGGGAGGCGCGGGCGAGTCGCTCGGGCCGCCGGACTGCGTCACCGTGAGCCGGTTAATCTGGTTCCACACGGCCGTCATGATCAAGAAGCTGATCGTCACGGCCATCAGGTCGATGAAGGGGACCAAGTTGATCGCGGTGTCGAGGGCCTTTTTCTTTCCCTTTCCACCGCTCCCGAGATCCATTCCGCCTGCCATGGATCACTCCTCTGTGGGGTCAGCCGGCGGCCAAGCCGCCGCACGACTCTCGAGATCCCAGCCCGCGGCCCACGCGAGGGCAGCCGCTTCGATCCGCGGGCGTTCGGAAGGCTCAGACAGCGCGCAGGCCCGACCGTTCCGGCCGAGCCTGCGCAGGAAGGACTACTCTTCCGCGAGGGTCTTGCCCTCGGGCATGCGCAGCTTGTCCTTGTTGGCCACCACGAGGTTGAGCACGCCGACGCTGGTCTCGTTGATGTCGTCGATCATGTGCTGGGTGCGGCCGTTGAGGATCGAGAAGGCGATAAGCGACGGGATAGCGGTGAGCAGACCGAACGCGGTGCAGTTCATCGCTTCCGAGATACCGGCCGAGAGGATGGTGGCCTTGTCGGCGGGGTTGACGTGGGCGACCGCCTCGAAACAGGTGATCAGACCGGAGACGGTCCCGAGCAGACCCGAGAGCATCGCCGCGTTGCCGATCATCGCGAGGTAGCCGGTGCGCGCCTCGAGCTTGGGGTTCTCGCGCAGCGCCGCCTCGTCCATCGCCGCCTGGACCTCGGCCTCGCCCTTGGGAACGTTCATCAGGCCGCTCTTGACGACCATCGTCAGCGGGGTCGGCTTCTGACCGGCGACGTAGCTGATGGCCTTGTCGAGGTCGCCCGCGTAGATGTGCTTCTTCAGGCCGCGGAGGAATGCCTCCTTGTTGATGCTGGCGGTGAAGTAGAGCGTGAAGATGCGGTCGATGAGGATCGCGAACATGAACACGAGGCAGACCGTGATGGGCCACATGCCCCAGCCGCCGTCGTGGTAGCGCTTGGCGAGGGAGCCGAAGAAGCCGAGCTCCTCGGAGGAAACAGCCTCTGCGGAGGCGAGCGTTGCGGAGTAGGCGAGCGTCAACACGTCCATGGTTTCTTTGACCTCCGGAGTCGCCGGCAGCCGTCTAACAGCCCCGGTCCCGCGCTTGAAGGAACTCGTATCGCCCTGCGGGTTTTCCTGGTTTAGAAAACTCCTCGGCCGGATGAGCGCTATCTTCTCGAACCGGCTTCTTTCACTACGGACGGACCTTCTGGTCCAGGGTGCCCGAAGGGCCTGGGCCAGAAAAGGTAGTGGACGCTAACATCGGCCCCAAAGCGTGTCAAGCTGGCGGCAAAGCGCCCTTTACGCCCGGAAAACGGGTTGAAAACTGCGCCGATGCGACGGCGCGGGCACGTCACGCTGGCCGCATTCTTGGGCCCTCGCGAAGCCCAGGAATCGGTGTCTGCCAGCGGTCGCGGTCTGGTATCTATCGCGGCCAAGCCCGCGCGCGAAAGCACCGCGAAAGAGGGATGCCGGCGCGCTTCAGGACCGGCCAGGTCGGGAGGGCTCGGATGCGTCTCGGAAGTCTCCTGCTGCTCGCAGCCATCGCCGGCGCCGCGTGCGCGAAGCCGGCCCGCGACACGTGCGCGACCTACGAGGACGCGGTGCGACCGGTGCTCGAGAAGCGTTGCGCGGGCTGTCACTCCGGCCCGAGCGCCGCCGCGGGCTACCGCCTCGACTCGTACGAGGGCATTGTCGCCCGGCGCGACGACGGGACCCAGCGGGTGCAGCCAGGCGAGCAAGCGGGAGCCTTCCTGCAGGCCGCCCGCAGCGCGCTCGCGGCCCATCTGTCTGCCGCGCTGCCCTCAGACGAGATCGCTCTGCTCGAGCGATGGGTCGCCGAGTGCCGCCTCGCGCCAGCGCGCTACGAGGTCCACGAGCCCGGCCTGCTCAACCCCGGCGACGCCGAGCAGTTCCACGGCGCGACGCTCCGGGCCACCGGCTACGAGACGGACCGGTGCGCGGGTTGCCACGGCGAGTCGCTGCGCGGCGCTCGGGCCGCCGGCTGCGACCGGTGCCATGCCGCGGGCGTCGAGGCCTGCAGCACCTGCCACGGCGACGGCGAGTCGGCGGCGCCCCCGCGCGACCTTTCGGGCAAGCGGCTCTCTTCGAGCGCGGGCGTCGGCGCGCACCGCGCCCACCTGACCGACGGCCCGCTGCACCGCGCCTACGGATGTCCGGCGTGCCACCCGATGCCCGCCGGCGCCCGGTCCGAGGGGCACTATCGCGTCGGCGGCGCGCCCGACACGGCTCAGGCCGACATCTCGATGCGAGCCGCCCCCGGCCAGAGGCCTCTATATGATCGAGAGGCAGGGCGCTGCTCCGGCATCTACTGTCACGCGCCCGCGAGCGATTCGAAGGCCACGAACCAGGCGCCGCGCTGGACCGCCGGGCCGAGCGAGGCTTCGTGCGGAGGCTGCCACGGCCTGCCGCCGTCCGAGCCCCATCCTTCAGAGCAGCGCTGCGAGCGTTGCCACGCGATCGCCCTCGCCAACGGCAGGCCCGTCGCGCGCCTGCACGCGAACGGCAGGGTCGAGCTCGGGGCCGAGCAGGGCTGCTCGGGCTGCCACGGCGACTCGCTGAGCCCCGCTCCGCCGCGCGATCTCGAGGGCCGCACCGACGAGAGCCTCCCGAGCATTGGCGCGCACCGCGCCCACCTCGAGGCGCGCAACGGGCTGCGCGGCCCCATCCCCTGCAGCGAATGCCACGCGGTCCCGGGACAGGCCGACGCGGCCGGGCACCTCGACGACGGGCCCGCCGAGGTCTTCCCGGACGTCGAGGGCGTTGGCGCCCTGGCCCGCCGCGACCGGCTCGAGCCTTCCTACGATCGAGCGAGCGGGCGCTGCGCCTCGGTCTACTGCCACGGCAGCGGCCCGCGGCTCGCCAAGGAGCAGTCGCCCGACTTCATCCGCACGCCGGCGTGGACGGGCGGCAGCTCCCAGGTCGCCTGCGGCTCGTGCCACGGCGTGCCGCCCGTCGAGGCCGAGCATCAGGCGATGTCGGATCAGCGCTGCCACCGCTGCCACGGCCAGAGCGTGGACTCCGAGAACCGCATCAAGATCGAGGTGGATCCGGAGACCGGCGAGCGGCGCTCGAGGCACATCGACGGCATCGTCAACGTCGGGACCGGATAGCGCGCGGTCGCCTTTCTCAGCGGGCTTGCGCACGCTCGCAGGCAACCAGCGCGGAAGGGCCTGCGCGCGGCGAAGCGGCCCTTGTGTTCAAAAGTGGCCTTCGCTAATAACGGCCGGCGCCCACAGGCCCGGAGGCCCGTCATGCCGTTTTGTCCAAGCTGCCACTCTGAGTACCGCGAAGGCATCGAGCGCTGCGCGCACTGCGAGCTCGAGCTCGTCGCCGAGCTGCCCGAGACCGACGCGCAGAAGTCCGAGCGGCTGCGCGAGCTGGCCGACAAGAACGAGGCCGCCCATATCGCGCGCGCGAGCTACGCCGAAGCGTGCCAGATGGTCGAGCTGCTGCAGTCGCGCGGCGTCGACGCCATGGTCTCGGGCGATCCGAGCTCGTGCGGCAAGGGCGGGCACTGCGCGCATTTCCTCGTCTCGGTGCTGCCCGAGGACGTGCGCGCGGCCGCCGCGGTGCTGCAGGACGAGTTCCGCAAGCTGGTGGACGCCAACGAGGAGTGCCAAGGCGCCAATCCCGACGCGGTCGTCGACTTCGACGCCGAGGGCGCCCACGCCTGCCCGGCCTGCGGGACGACGTTTGAGGGCACGAAAGACGAGTGCCCGGAGTGCGGGCTGTTCCTCGGCGCCGCCTGAGAGCGTCGAGGCGCGCGCAGGCGGCCGGGCGGCTCACAGCCCGGTGTCGCGCTCGATGAAGAAGGTCGTCAGGCCAAGCTCGGTGGCCAGGCGCTCGCCGAGCGCCTTCACGCCGAAGGTTTCGGTGCGATAGTGCCCGGCGAGCAGGAGGTGGATGCCGTGCTCCTCGGCAGCGATCGCCGTGTAGTGGGCGGCCTCGCCGGTGACGAATGCGTCGAAGCCCGCGCGCGCGGCCTTGGCGGCGTAGCTGCCGCCTCCGCCTGACACCACGGCGAGCCGCCGGATGCGCTCGGGCCCGGCGCCGAACGCTCGCACCTCGCCGACCGAGGCTTTCAGCCGCTCGAGCAGCTCGGCGAACGGCAGGTCGCAGCTCGCGGCCAGGCCGATGTCCATCCCCTGGTAGCGGCCGAAGCCGCTCTCCGGCGCGAGGCCGAGGGCGCGCAGCAGGCCGGCGTTGTTGCCCAGCTCCGGGTGGAGGTCGAGCGGCGCGTGCGCCGAATAGATCGATAGGCCGGCGGCGAAGCATTTCTTCAGCTTGCGGGCCTGCGGGCCGACGATGGGGCGATTGCCCGCCCAGAACAACCCGTGGTGCACGAGCAGGAGCTGCGCGCCGCGGCGAATCGCCTCGTCGATGGCCGCCTCGCTCGCGTCGACCGCGCAGGCGACGGTCGAGATTTCGGTCGAGGCCTCGAGCTGCAGGCCGTTGATCGCGTTGAGCTCGTCGGGGATCTCGGCGATGCGCAGCAGGGTGTCGAGGTGGCGGGTCAGCTCGGAGAGCGACAGGGACATGCGGTCCTCCGGGTCGTGTTCCGATTGGGTACAGGAAAGGTGGTGTGGATATCGCGGATCGGGGCTCGGGTCGACCGACGGCACGCTGCTCGAGCAGGTGCGCGAGGGGCGCCTGGCGAGGGCACGGACCAACCGGCCTGCCCAGCGGCGGGCTCGCTCGCGCCTGCCGCTGTGGCTTGGCCTGGACGCCCGACATGTACCCCAAGCGGGGGGGGGCTCGGCGGCACATTTGGCGCCGAGGTGGCGATCCTTTGCCGTCCGGCGGCGATGCTTTGCGCTTTGGGGACGAATTTCGCCCCGTGCTGGCGATGGTTCGCGACCCGATCGACGAATTTCCCGGTCGGGCCGACAAATTCACCGCCACTTTCGCGAAACTCGCCGCTCCTGCCGCGAAGTTTCTCGACCGCATCGCCAAGCTCGGCGGCGCCCTCGCGAAGTTTGGCGAGCTCAGCGGCGATGGTTCGCCCTTCGGGGGGAAATTCCGCCCCTTCCGCGGCATTGCTTCGCTGTCCCGCGGCATCCCTTGGCCCCCTGTCGCGAAACTCGGCCGTTCGGGGGCGTTGCGTGTCGTTCTGCCGAAAGTGCTTCGCCTCTCCTGCGCGGAGCTTCGGCGACCTCGGCGGCTTCGCGAGAGTGGGCCAGGGCTGCTCGCAGGACTGGTCGCGAGAGACGGAGGCTCGCCAGGCAGGCCCCGAACGATGCGATTCGGCGCCACCGAAAACTCTGACCACACCGGTGATCAACCTTGCCGAGGTCAGCTCTCAAGCTTGACCACACCGGCGATCAACCTTGCCGAGGTCAGCTCTCAACCTTGACCACACCAGCGATCAACCTTGCCGAGGTCAGCTCTCAAGCTTGACCACACCAGCGATCGACCTTGATCGGGTCAGCGATCAAGGTTGAGGAGATCAGCGTTCAACCTTGCCTGCGTCAGCGATTGACCCTGTGCCGGTCGGCGAGCTCACGGGTGCCGCGTCGGTTCTTCGCCCCTTTCGGGGACCTCGACGGCGGTTTGGCGGTCGCCAATCCGGTCGGCTCCTTCCCAAACGATGAGGTGGAGGCTCGCGGTGGCGCTGTGGGGCAGGCGCCCGTGGAACGTCTACCCCAACCAGAGCAGCCCGCTCGCGCGCCTCCGTCTGGATGGCCGCCTCGCCCGCCGCCATTCGCCACCCCGAAAAACGACCGCCTGGATTCGCCGAGCGACCTCGGCTGTTGGTTGACCTACCGGGTACCCCGTGCTAACGAACCCGCTCTTTTTTCGCGGAGTTGGACATCATGGCTGAAGGCGACCACAGCAGCGATAAGGGCCAGAAGGTCGACTACAAGGACAGCGTCAACCTCCCCAAGACCGAGTTCCCGATGAAGGCCTCGCTCCCGCAGCGCGAGCCCAAGCAGCTCGAGCGCTGGGAGGAGCTGAAGGTCTACGAGAAGCTCATCGAAAGGAACGCGGGCAAGGAGCGCTTCGTCTTTCACGACGGCCCGCCCTACGCCAACGGCCACATCCACCACGGCCACATCCTCAACAAGACGCTCAAGGACATCGTGGTCAAGTACGCCAACATGTCCGGGCGGCTCGCCGAGTTCATCCCGGGCTGGGACTGCCACGGCCTGCCCATCGAGCTGAAGACCGAGGAGGAGCTCGGCGGCAAGAAGCGCGAGCTGTCCAAGGTCGAGATCCGCAAGGCCTGCCGGGCCTACGCGCAGCGCTTCGTCGACATCCAGCGCGATGAGTTCAAGCGCATCGGCGTCTTCGCCCGCTGGGACGAGCCGTATCTGACGATGAACTACGGTTACGAGGCGACCATCGTCCGCGAACTCGCGCGCTTCGCGGCGCGCGGCTCGCTCGTGCGCGGCAAGAAGCCGGTCTACTGGTGCGTCAAGGACCGCACCGCGCTCGCCGAGGCCGAGGTCGAGTACGAGGACCACACCTCGCCGTCGATCTACGTGGCCTTCCCGGTCCAGGGCGAGCTGCCGTTCGAAGCGCTCAAGGGCCGCCACGCCGAGCTGGTCATCTGGACTACGACCCCATGGACCCTGCCGGCCAACCTCGCCATCTCGGCCCACCCCACGGTCACCTACCTCGCCTACGATCTGAATGGCCGCGTGCTCGTCGTCGCCAAGGACCTGCTCGCCAGCTTCCTCGCCGAGGTCGCGCCCGACGAGCTGGAGATCAAGGAGGTCAAGGTCGCCGAGTCCGCGCCCGAGATCTCGGCGCCCTCGCTCAAGGACCCGAACAAGATCCTCGCCTACTTCGAGGGCAAGAGCCTCGAGGGCGTCCAGTACACGCACGTGCTCAACGGCCGGGTCTGCCCGGTCATCCTCGGCGAGCACGTGACGACCGACACCGGCACCGGCCTGGTCCACACCGCGCCCGGGCACGGTGCCGAGGACTACGACGTCGGCCGCAAGTACGGGCTGGAGACCTTGAGCCCGGTGGACGCCTCGGGCCATTTCACGCAAGAGGCGGGCGAATTCGCCGGGCAGCAGATCTTCGAGGCCAACCCGAAGATCGTCGCCAAGCTCGTCGAGCTCAAGGCGCTGCTCTCCGACCCGTCGGCGACGCTGTCGCACTCGTACCCGCACTGCTGGCGCTGCAAGAAGCCGGTCATCTTCCGGGCGACGCCGCAGTGGTTCATTTCGATGGAGCAGAACGACCTTCGCAAGAAGGCGCTCGCCGAGATCGACAAGGTTCGCTGGATCCCGCGGTGGGGCCGCGACCGCATCTACGGGATGATCGAGACGCGTCCGGACTGGTGCATCTCGCGCCAGCGGGTCTGGGGCGTGCCCATCGCGGTCTTCTACTGCGAAAAGTGCGACGAGGCGCTCGTCAGCCCCGAGGTGATGGAGCGGGTCGCCCAGGCCTTCGAGAAGGAGGGCGCCGACGCCTGGTTTGCCCACGATCCGAAGGACTTCCTCGGCGACGCGAAGTGCCCGAAGTGCGGCGGCGACTCGTTCCGCAAGGAGGAGGACATCCTCGACGTCTGGTTCGACTCGGGCGTCTCCTACGCCGCGGTCGCCGGGAAGCGCGAGAACCTCGGCCTGCCGGTCGACCTCTACCTCGAGGGCTCCGACCAGCACCGCGGCTGGTTCCACTCCTCACTGCTCGCCAGCGTCGGCACCCGCGACGTCGCCCCGTACAAGGCGGTGCTCACGCACGGCTTCGTCGTAGACGGCGATGGCAAGAAGATGTCCAAGTCGCTCGGCAACTACGTCTCCCCAGAGAAGATCCTCAAGGAGATGGGCGCCGAGATCCTGCGCCTGTGGGTCGCTGCGGCCGACTACCGCGACGACATCCGCATGTCGAAGCAGATCCTCGACGGCTTGGCCGAGGGCTACCGCAAGATCCGCAATACCCTGCGCTACGCCCTGGGCAACCTCTACGACTTCGACCCGGAGAAGGACGCGGTCGCCATCGAGCAGCTCCTGCCCATCGACCGCTGGGCGCTCGCGCGGCTCTCGCAGGTCGTCGCCAAGATCCGCAAGGCCTACGACGACTACGAGTTCCACGTCGTCTACCACGCGGCGCTCGAGTTCTGCGCCGTGGACCTGTCGGCGGTCTACTTCGACATCCTCAAGGACCGGCTCTACACCGCCGGCACCAACTCGCTCGCGCGCCGCTCGGCGCAGACGGTGGTGCACCGCATCCTCATGGACCTGCTGCGGCTGCTCGCGCCGATCATGAGCTTCACCTGCGACGAGGCCTACGGCCACCTGCCTTCGCGCAAGGCCGAGAGCATCTTCTTCACCGGGATGCCCGAGGCGGCGCCGCTGCCGGGCGACCAGCAGGTGCTCGCCGAGTTCGGCCAGCTCTTCGACGTGCGCGGCGAGGTCCAGCGCGCGCTCGAGGCCGCCAGGCGCGAGAAGCTCATCGGCTCGGCGCTCGAGGCGCAGGTGACGCTGTACGCCGAGGGCGAGGTGGGCGAGCTGCTCAAGCGCCGGGCCGCCGAGCTGCCGGCGCTCTTCATCGTCTCCAAGGTGAACCTCGCCACCCAGCCGCCCGAGGGCGCGGTCGAGGCCGCGGCGCTGCCGCTGCACGTCAAGGTCGAGCGGGCTCCGGGCCAGAAGTGCCCGCGCTGCTGGACCTACAGTGAGGCGATCGACGAGCAGCACCCCGTGTGTCCCAAGTGCGCGGAGGCGTTGGCCGCGTGAGGCGGGCCGCCTGCCTACATTCGGTTCGGGAATACGCCCGCCAGGCGGGCGTTCGGAGGCTGGGAGCGCGCACCCGCGCGCGTCCCGGACGAGGTTGAGCGTGGCGGGCAAGTACAAGGTCTTGTTGGCGATCGCGCTCGCGGTCGTCTTCGCCGATCAAGCGACGAAGTACCTCGCGGTCGCCCACCTGACGCGCGCCTTCGAGGCGAGCGGCCGCACCAGCTTCGTCGACCGGCTCGTCGGCTTCTACTCGCTCGAGAACCTCGACAACGAGCCCTACGAGCCGGGCAAGGCCGACCTGCGCAAGGGCACGCACACCGTGGTCGCCGGGTACTGGAACCACAAGTACGTCGAGAACCCGGGCGCGGCCTGGGGCCTGCTCGCCGGCCTCGACCAGCGGTGGCGCCTGCCGTTCTTCTACCTCGTCCCGCTCGTCGCCATCGGCTTCATCGCGCTGTTCTACCGGCGCGTGCAGGCCGATCAGAGGCTGCTGTCGCTGTCGCTCTCGCTGGTCTTCGCCGGCGCGCTCGGCAACTACATCGACCGGCTCGCGCGCGGCTACGTCATCGATTTTATCGACTGGCACTGGAGAGGGCGGCCGGACATGCACTGGCCGACCTTCAACATCGCCGACGCGGCGATCAGCGTCGGCGTCGTGCTGATGCTGCTCGACTCGTTCGTGGCGCGCCGCCGCGAGGTGCCCGCCTCGGTCCGCGCGGGCGAGGCGGCGGGCGAGCCGCCGCAGGGCGAGCGGGCGAGCGAGATGGCCCCGCAGCCGCGGGAATCGGAGCCCAACTAGATGCTGCCCGTTCTCTTCAAGTTCGAGTTCGCCTCCTTGGCGATGAAGCTGGTCTACCTCGCCGTCGGGTTGGGCCTGACCGCCTACGGCGCGTGGGCCGGCTGGCGCAACGCGGACAAGCGAGCCAACGCGCCCTACCGGGCGACGGCCTTCGCCTTGGCCGCCGCGCTCGTCTCGGCGGTCGCGACGGTCTGGGCCTTTCCGTCGATGTCGCCGGCGCTCGCGGGCACCATCAAGGCGCTCGTCTACGTGCTGGGCGCCGGGCTGACGGTCGCCGGGGCGCTCTATGGCCGCAAGGTGGCCGCGCGCGGCGACGAGACCAAGGAGATGGTGACCTTCGGCGCCATGGGCGCGGCCGCGACTTATCTCGCGGCAAAGTTCGCCCTGGGCGGCCAGATGGGGCGCGGCTTTGGCGCCCCGCTGCACACCTACGGCCTGATGATGGCCGTCGCCTTCCTCGTGGCGATCTGGATGGCGGGCCGCGAGGCAGCGCGCGCCTATCCCGAGAAGATCAAGATCGACGGCAAGCTGGTGGACGCCGGCCCGGTGATGCGTGAGCGGGTGCTCGACCTGAGCTTCTACGTGCTCGTCGCCGGCCTGGTCGGCTCGAAGATCCTCTTCGTCATCGTCAACTGGGACCACTACCGCAACAACCCCTCGGACGCCTTTTCGCTGACCGGCGGCCTGGTCTTCTACGGCGGGTTCATCGGGGCTGCGCTGACGGTGATCTGGTACACGCGCCGCTACAACCTGGCGTTCCTGCGGCTGGCCGACGTGCTGATCCCTTCGGTGGCCATCGGGCACATGTTCGGCCGCATCGGCTGCCTGGGCGCCGGCTGCTGCTGGGGCGGCATCGCCGAGGAGGGCTCAAAGATCGCCATCCGCTTCCCCTCGGCGAAGCACATGCCCTTCGGCGGCTTTGGCACCGACAGCCTCGCCTTCAGCGACCAGCTCAAGGACCACCGCTGGGTCGACTCGCTCGGCCACATCTACGACCACGCGGTCGCCGGCGCCCAGCAGATAAGCGCCTACGCGAAGTCGACCGGCTTCAGCATGCCCGTCTACCCGACGCAGTTGATGGAGGCGGCCGGCGAGCTGCTGTTGTTCCTCTTCCTGATCTGGATGCGCGGGCGCAAGCGCTTCCACGGCCAGGTCATGGCGCTGTGGCTGATGGGGTACGCGGTCCTGCGAACGACCGTCGAGTTCTTCCGCGGCGATGTGGCCCGCGGCTACCTCTTCAAGATTCCTGAAGTCGATCCAGTGGTCCTCTCGACCAGCCAGGCCATCTCCATCGGAATCTTCGCGGCGGGCGTGGCCATCTGGGCGCTCTACGGCCGCAAGAACAAGGCTGACGGCGCGGTGGCGGCCGCCGCGGAGTAGCGCTCGGCGCGGTCGCGCCCGAAGCGAAGGCCGCCGCGCCCAAGGCTTGAGAGGGTGCGGCCCACTGTGCGAGCGCGGCGGGCTCTCCGCGGGACGAGCGCTATCGACTCGTATGGCCTTGTCCATACACGAGCCGAGATGGCGTGGCCGCACGGGCCCACACATTCGGGGAGACCCAAGCTCTGCCATCGAGAGGGCCTGTGCTAGACTCGCTGCCGAATGGCTGGCCCCACCAAGACCGATAACGTCCGTAGCGCCGTGCCGCCCGATCAGGAGGCGGTCGCCCAAGAGGCCACCGAGCTTGACGGCGAGATTGCCGCCTTGCGCGCGCGCTTTGACCAGTATTTCCTCGGCATCGACAAGCACAACCCGGCCAAGGACTGCGAAGCGCTCAAGAAGCGCATCCTCAAGCTCAAGGGGCAGTTCATCCGAAACACGGGCCTGAAGTTCCGTGTCGAGTCGCTCTACGCGAAGTTCCAGAGCTACGAGCGGCTATGGATGAAGAGCCTCAAGGAGATAGAGGAGGGCACCTACCGGCGCGACCTGATGCGCCTGCGGCGCAAGAACCAGCGATCGACCGCAAAGCCCAAGCCCGCCGAGGCGCCGGAGAAGGCGAAGGAAGAGGAGAAGCCGCGCCCGGATTTCTACACCCTCGACGAAGACCTCGAGGCAGACCTGCCCGACGATCTTTTCGAGGATCCGGTCCCTGCGAAGAAGCCGCCCGTCGTCCCGCCACAAGTTGCCAGCGCGCCGGCGCCGAAACCGCCGCCCGCGCCGCCAGCAGCAAGACCCCCACCGGCTTCGACTCCCAAGGCGGCGCCGCCCATGCGCGGCGCTGCAGCCGTGCCGACAGCTTCCGCTCCGCCGCCCATACCGCGCGCGGCTACCGGTTCGCCCGCCGCTCGCGCGGTGCCGCCTCAGCCGCCTGCCCAGGCGATGGCCTCGAAGCCGCTTCCGCGCACGACCACCGGCTCGATACCGATTCCGGTTGCGCCTTCGGCGCGCACGCCGCCTCCGCCGCCGAAGGGAGCGGGGACAGGCGACATGGGGCTCTCCAGCGAGAAGCTCAACCGGCTCTACAGCGCCTACATCATGGCGAAGAAGCGGTGCAAAGAGAGCACCACGGGGATCACGCCGGAGGCCGTCGCCCAGAGCCTGCGAAAGCAGGTGCCGAGGATCATGCAGGAGAGCGGCGCCAAGGCCGTCGATTTCAAGGTCGTGATCAAGGACGGCAAGGCGATTCTCAAGGCCGTCCCCAAGTAGCCCTCAACCCTCGGCCCTGATCGCCTGCGGAGGCCGCCGAGACGGCGGCGGCTCCCGCCTCGTGGTCGCCTTTGCAGGGCTTCGAGACGACGGCGGTCCCCTCCTCGTGGTCGCCTCGGCGGGGCGTCGAGACGGTGACAGTTCCCTCCTCGTGGTCGCCTGCGGAGGGCCGCCAAGACGTCGACTCTCGATTCTCGACCCTCGACTCTCGACTGTCTTCCGGGTGCTCTTTCCCAAGCGGGAGGTGGCAGAAGTTGCGCCCGGTGTCCAATTCGCGCCTTCTCTTGCCCTACCGGCTGGCGCACTGGCGGACGCGCCCCTGGAGAAGCAGATCCCGGTAGGGATGCGAGCGGATTTGGCCGACGTCCGCTCAAGGGGGTGGGATGAGGATGGAAGGGGCCCGACGGATCGCTGTAACGGCACTCTTGATGGTTTCAGCCGGCTGCACCAAGAGCGCCGACGTCGTCGCGCAGGAAGCCGCGGACATCGCCGAGATGCAGGCCGTCCGCGCGGCGAGCATGGAGCTGGACGCAGCGCTCGACGCTCTCGAAGCGCGGCTCCACAACGGGCGGGCATTGGTGCGGCTGTGGGCCGAGCTTGCCGAGCGGCACCAGGGCATCAGCCAGATAGCTTGCGCAAACGCGGCCATGCACTCGGAGAGCATGGCTGCCATCGAGCGCCGCGAGCGCGAGCGGGCCGCGAAGCTGCGCCGCAGCCGCGTCGCGCAGGCGCGCCACAAGGTGGCGAGCGACGCGGCGGTCG
>JBMNNX010000224.1:0-11069 GCA_050942745.1 Myxococcales bacterium | reverse complement strand
CAAAGCGACGAGCTCGGCGACCGGGCGCGCGAGCACGGTATCGCCGTGAACCCCACAGCCTGCGCGGCGAGCGGGCCGCGCAGGCTCGAGGAGGTACGTCTGGGACGGGCGCATTGCCTCGCGTTTGTCTTCGATGCGTCTTCGGCCGCTGGCTACAGCCGGAAGTAGACCGCGCCGACCAGATTGGCGCCCCACAGAAACCCTTTGCGGGCGATCTGCAGCTCGGTGTTTTTCAAGGGCGCCAGCGCCTCGGTCGCGCGCCGCGCTCGCAGGCCGCCCTGGACCAGCAGCCCGAGGCGCTCGCCGACAGGGACGTCGACGGCGGCCGCGAGATCGCCGACGACGCACTGCGCCCGCACGTTGAAGTCGTCGCGAGCGACGCCATCCAGCTCGGTGTGCGCGCTGATGAACATGCGCGAAGTGCCCACGCTCGCCGAGGTCCAGAAGTCAAAGCCGTCGAACGGGAAGCGGTAGCGCGCGCCGAGCATCACGCTGGGCTCCCAGATCACGACCGACTTGTCGGCTGAATCGGAATCGGCGCCCTCGGGGTAGACGTGCATGTACGAGAAAGCGCCCTCGCCGATGAGCATCCAGCGCTCGGTCAGCTTGAAGCCAAACAGCAGCATTCCACCGATGGGGGCGCGGTTGCGAAAGACGTCGCCTTCATGGTTCTCGACCACACGGTTGAACGACAGGAGCTGCTTGTAGCCGAGCCCGACGATGAACCGGCGGCGCGGTAGGACCTCGACCTTGACCTGCTCCTCCTGCGCCGGGGCGCGCCCGTCGGAGACGCGCACGGCGAAGGTGTAGTGGCCCTCCTCGCGAGCGAGGAAGCTCGCCTGCAGGCTGTTCTGCCCTTCGAGCAGCGCGGGTGGCCCGTCCACCTGCCGCCAGGCGATCTCCAGAGGATCGCCGTCGGGGTCGTAGCAGCGGCTCGCGTCGAGCAGCACCAGGTCTTCGCGGTTGGCCGAAAGCTCGCGGGCAAGGGCGAGCCGCGGCTCCCGGTTCTGGACCGAGGCGTGCGGCCCGATGAGCTCGATGACCGCGCTCTTGACCGAGTCGAGCAGCCGGCCCGACGCGGAGGGGACGACGCGGCTGACGCGCTTGTCCACCTTGGCGCTGCGCACGTCGATAAGGTGCAGGGTCAAGACGTAGGCGCTCTCGACCTGGCCGATCTGGCCGCTCAAGAGCTTGTCGACGCCGAGCGCCCCGACTATTTGGGCGAGGCAACTGTCGTCCTCGCAGCTCAGGAGCTGGCGCTGCCGGTCGTAGTCGAGCAGGCTCGCCACCTCACGCCGCGTGATCGGGGCAATGTCGCGGTAGCGGCCGACTTCGCTGGCGACGAGCGCGGTCAGGTTGCGGGCGAGCTCCTGCGGCGCACCGACCGACTCGAGGTCGAGCACCGCGACCGCGAGCGGCTTGGGCTTCTTGGCCTCGGAGTCCCGGGCAACGAGGGACGCGGCGAGCAGCAGGGCGGGCAGGAGGTAACGGAGGGTTCGTGTCATCGGATCGAGCGCGGCTCGGCGCGTCCGCGGGCGCGCAGCCGCCTCCTTTGGGCGAGCAGGGCAAGTCCGGTAGGCAGCGCAAAGATCGGCGTGGCGCCCGAGGCAGCCGAGCAGCCGCACTTGCCGAGTAGGCCCTCGGTGCAGGTGCCCGACTCGCACGTGCCCTTCGAGCAGTCCGTGCCGTCGGGCGCTGGCGGCGAGCTGCACAGGCCGGTGGCCGGATCGCAGGTGCCCGCGAGCCTGCACTCGTCGGTCGCGACGCACTGTATCGGCGTGCCCGGGTAGCAGTAGCCGAGGCTGCAGGTCTCGCCTTCGGTGCAGGCGTTCCCGTCGTCGCACGGGGAGCCATCGGGTCGACGCGGGGCCGTGCACCGCCCGGTTTCCCGGTTGCACTCGCCGGGCTCGTGGCAGCTACTGATCGGCGGGCAGGGCTTGGCCGCGCCGCCGCGGCAAACGCCTTCGAAGCACGTGTCTTCGATGGTGCAGGGGTTCAGATCGTCGCAGGGGCGGCCGCTGACGAGGACGCAGTGGCCGTCGGCCATCGCGCCGCCGGCGACCGAGCATGCGCTGCAGGGCCCGTCGCACACCTCGTCGCAGCAGACGCCTTCGGCGCACATTCCGCTCTGGCAGACCGCGCCGGCCTCGCACGGAGCCCCGAGCGGCCCGGGCGGGCGCAGCTCCACGTCGAAGACGATGTCCGGCCCGTCGCGGCGGATGCCGGTGACGAAGACGCTGCCGCTCACCCTGTCGTACGGCAGTGAGCTCGGCGTGCTGATCGGCGTGAAGGCGTCGTTGTCGGCGAGCGGGAAGGGGTCGTTGGCGTCGCCGCGCGCGTAGGGGTGGCGGTTGAGGTCCCGGCGCCCGTCGGCCTGCTCGAGATCGACGAGGTAGTGGTTCTGATCGTCGTTGCTGGCGCGCTCCTCGTCGACGTGGAAGATGAGCAGCCCCTCGCCCGGCAAGAACCGGTCGTAGCCGATGCGCCGGCGGTTCTCGAGGATGAAGTACTGCTCGCCCGGCAGGTCGGCCTTGATGATCACCGCGCCCGGGCTCTCTTCGGTGGGCGCGAGCCTCTTGCCCGCGGCGCTCGCCTCGATCGTCTCGGGGACGACGAACCCGAGCTTGGCTTTCGCCCAGGCGCTCAGGTGCGTTGGGCGCGAGCCGTCGGAGTAGTCGCCGGCCCAGGCCCCGGAGGACATCAGGCACCAGAGCCCCAGGCCGGCCGAGTCGTAGTCGTAGTCGTAGAGGTCCGGGAGGCCGAAGAAGTGCGCAGTCTCGTGGGTGATCACGCCGATCTGCGTGGGGCTGTGGTGGTCGGGGCCGAGCTCGGCTTCGGTGTGGTAGCCCCAGATCAAGACTCCGTCGTGCGTGCTGAACGAGTTCCACATCAGCGGCGCGAAGTGCGAGTGGATGTAGTTGCGGTTGCCGGTGGTCTCGTAGGACGGCCCGGAATGGATGACGTCGATGGCGTCGATGCGGCCGTCCTGATCGGCGTCGAAGCGCGTGAAGTCGAAGCCTTGGGCGTCGAGGATTCGCACCGCGTCGCGGACCATGTGCCACGGGACGCCGAACGGGTTGCGGTCGTTGTAGGCGTAGGACGAGTCGTCGTTCGGCAGCTCGATCCAGCCGACGATGGTCGAGACCAGGTCGAGCGCGCCGTAGGAGACCTCGCGGTAGTACGCGCGCACCGAATCGGTCTCGCCGTTGAAGACCGGCTCGAAGTCGGCGGGGGTGAAGCGCGTGGTCTGGTTCCTGAACTTCACGAGGAGCACGAGGTTGGCCACGGTTCCTCGCGGCGGCGCGGGGAAAGCGGAAGGGGCTGACTTGCGCGCGCTGAGCGCGCGGCGAACGAGCGCTTTCCCGGGCCGCAGGTGCGCAGTGAGCCCGAGCTGCTTGGGATCGGCGCGTCCGACGCGGTGCGGTCCGGGCCGCAGCGCGCCGTCGGGATCCAGGACCGCGTAGCGCCACGAGCCGCTCTCCTCGTCGTAGGCGATGGAGAAGCCGTCGAGGTCTTCGAACCAAGCCAGATGCTCGTCGCCTCGCATGCGCGCCAGGACGCGGCTGCCGTCGGCGTTTTCCAGCGAGAGGGGGAAGGGCGGTGCGGGCACCGCGCCGGCCGTGCTCGAGATGGCGAGGGCGGCGGCTGCGAGCAGGCACGGTGTCGAAAGCTTGGGCATCGGGGTCTCCGCGCGGCGGATGAAAACGGGGTGAAAATCGACAGAGCGTATCAAGGAACGCGCCCGGGCGGTCGGCGCGTGGGATGGGAGCGACGCGCGCGCACTCGAGTCGGAATGAAGGCTGGGGAAGGTGGCACCAAGTAGGGGCGAGGCGTACCTCGCTCCAGGCTGTGGGATGTGGTTTCGCCACAGATACGGACGGCGGAGCGAAGTCCCGAGCCGGCAGCAGCGCCCGGGTTCCTCGAGAAAGCCAGTAAGAACGGGCGGTTGCGCCATCAAGAAGAGGGCCTCGGGAAGGGCCTCCAGGGGCCAGAAATGGCCCCAGGACGCGAGCAAGCTGAAATACGGGTGGCAGGCATCGAAGCGTCCTGGGGCCAACTGAGGGCCTCTGGCGGCCTCTCGGGCCTTTTCCGAGCCCGGGATCAGGCGCGAGGAGAGCCGCCGGAGCCGTCGGCTAGGCGCAGCGCTGCAGCGCCTCGCGCAGGCGAGCGACGCGCGCCGGGTCGACCGGGTTCCTCCAGTCGCCGCCGTGCTTAATCCAGGTTCCAACGATGAGCCCGTCGCACAGCGGGGCGAGAGCGGGGCACTGGTCGGGATCGACGCCCGAGCCGACGAGGATGGGCGTGTCGGGAACCGCCTCGCGGGCGGCGCGCACGTCGTCGAGCTCGGCCGGGCACCCGGTCGCGAGGCCGGTGACGATGAGCGCGTCGGCACCGCAGAAGACAGTGCCCTTGGCAATCTCGGCGAGCGAGAGGTCGGCGGTGACCGTGTGGGCCGCGTGCTTCTTGCGGATATCGGCCCAGACCCGGACGTCGGCACGCAGCGCGGCGCGGGCGCGAAGGAGCGGACCCGCGCTCGCCTCGAGCCAGCCCTCGTCGGCCACGTGGCCGTAGGCGAAGGCTTCGGCGCGCATGAAGGAGAGGCCCGCCGCGACGGCGACGCCGAGCGCCTCGCGGTTGGCGCCGGCGAGCACCTGGACTCCGGCCGGCAGTCCCACCTCGCGCACCACCGGCCGGGCTACCGCAGCAATCGCCGCGACCGTCTCGGGCTCGACCCCGCCGCGCAGGTAGGGCAGGTCGCCCATGTTCTCGAAGAGGATGGCGTCGGCGCCGCCCTCCTTCAGCGCCCGCGCGTCGGCGAAGGCGCGGTCTTCGATTTGGGCCATCGAGCCCTGGTAGCCGGGTGAGCCGGGAAGCGGAAGGAAGTGGACCATGCCGACGAGAGCGCAGCGGGATTCGAAAAGGCGACCCATGGTGTGTCCTCCAAGGCTGCGGATTGTAGGCGATCGGACGAATGGGCTGAACGCGACTTGCCGTCAGAGGCGGCGGTCGGCGACGCGCGGCGCGGGGCGAGCACGCCGGAGCCCGTCCTTGGAAAACGGTCGGATACCGCGACCCGAGAGGGCGCCGCCGAGACGATTAGCACTTGACAGAAGGGGCCCGCTTCACCAGAATCCGCGCTGATTTTCGACGCCCAGGTAGCTCAGTAGGTAGAGCAGCGGACTGAAAATCCGCGTGTCGATGGTTCGATTCCGTCCCTGGGCACTACAGCGGAATCAGGAGATTGGGGCTCGGTGGGTCTTCCATCGAGCCTTTTTGTTTTGGCACCTCTCGGCCGCGCGAGCGCCAGAGTTCGTTCCGCGCGAAATACCCGAATCTGCAAGTGGCCGGATTCACGGGCGAGTTGTGGGAGGTTCTTGTCCAAATCAGGCTTGGGAGGCGAATCCGCGAGTCCCTCGACTCCGAGGCTCCCGCGGGTCGCCTCTACGCTCCTAACTAACAGCTCCCCCTGTTAGTTCAAGGCCACAGCCGGCCAACGGGCCGGTCTCTCGCTCGGGATGAGCGGAGTTCGCCCAAGTTGCTTGGACAAGGCGGAAGGAACTCAGGAGCGCGGGGTGACCGCCGAGATGTCGCCCGCCCGCCTTTCATTGTCGAAAGGCGATTGGCGGCCAATCGCGCTCTGCCCGTGATCGACGCCGGGGGCGCGCTTCCGCTGGGCGAAGCGGTTTCGCCGACGCCGACGAGCCGCTTATTTCAACCCGAGCCGTGACCGGAGCGACTCGACGCGCTCGCGCAGCCCGACGAGCGTCGGATCCTCCTCGACCTTCGCGAGGGCGCCGAGTGCGACGACCGTCACTCCGCCTTGCTCGAGCGCAACCGCGGCCTGCCCGAGCTCGGGGGTGACCGAGTAGATGACGCCGCGGCCGTAGGGGCCGGCCTCGACGAAGTCGAGCGGCTTCACCTCGAAATCCGGAGGCCTGAGCGCGAGCGCCGGAGGGGGTTGAAAGGCGGCGACGTCGTCCTCCGCCTCCGGCGCCGCTGTCGGGGTTTCGGCGGCGGCCGCGGCGCCAGCGTTCTCGGCAGACATTGCTTGCTGGCGGGCGCTCTCTGCCGTAGCGAGGTGAGCGCGCACGAGCGCCCACTGCTCCTCACTGCGCTCGCGGAAGATCCGGTCGAGCCGTGATTCGGCGCCCGTCTGCTCGCCCCACCCCGGCGGCCCGGAAAAGACCTCGCGGGTCGGAGTGAACGCCGAAGCGGGCGAGTTGGAGCTGGTCGCCGCGCTGGCGGACAAAGGAAGCTGGACGGAAGTCATGCGGCCCTCGGCGCTCGCAGGGTTGTCCGGGAAGCGCCGCGCATCTTACCCCGCGGCGCCTTTGGAGCCGCCGCCGGGACGCGGCGACCGGCGATCCGTCCCCGCCAGGCGAGCGGGCGAATACGCGCGAGCCGCTCGGCTGTTGTCCGCGGCAGGCGGATTTCGCTACCTACCAACGACAAGGAGGGCGCCTGACGTGCTCCAGACCACCCTCGATGACTCCGCCCTGGAGGAAATCTTGGCTTCCGTGCGCCGCAGGTTCTCGCTCAAGCCCAAGGTCGCTATCGCCGGCTTCGGAAAGGCGGGCAAGTCCACGCTCTTCAACGCCATCTACGGCGAGGCGGTCGCCGCGGTCAGCATGAAGACCGACCAGACGACCGAGGCTCGGACGCTCGAGCGATTCGGAATCGACTTCACCGACACGCCGGGAATCGGCACGAGCCGCTTCTCCTTCGAGCAAGTCGCCGAATCCGGCGTCTTCGACGGCCAGCACGTCGTCATCCACGTGCTAAACGGCACCTCGGCGATCTCCGCCGAAGACGAGCGTCTCCATGACGCCATCGAGCGGTCGCAGGCCCGGCGGATCACCGTCATCAACAAGGCCGATCTGCTCGAGGAGCGCGAGAGGGGCGAGTACGCCGAGAGCGTGCGCGAGAGGCTCGGGATCGAAACGGTCCTCTTCGTCTCGGCCAAGCGCGGTGAGGGCCTCTCGGCGCTCGTCGAGCGCATCGCCGAGCTTCTCCCCGAGGCGATGCAAGACGCCTTCATCGGCCAGCAGATCGCCAACCTGCAGCTCAAGGAGCGGCGCGTCCGCGCGCTCGTCTACGCGAAGGCAGCCCTGAGCGCCGGCGTGGCACTCGCGCCTTTGCCCGGAGCCGACATCCTCTTCATTACTCCCATCCAGCTCGCGATGGTGGCCGCCATCGGCCACTTCCACGGGGTCGAGGTCGATCGCACGCGGGCGGTCGAGCTGATCGCCACGCTGGGCGCGGGCGTGGGCTTTCGCGAGTCGGCGCGCCAGCTCATCAAGCTCGTCCCGGGCTACGGCTCGGTCGTGAGCGCGGGGATCGCCTTTGCCGGGACGGTGGCGCTCGGCGAGGCGGCCAACGCCTGGTTCAAGAGCCGCATGAAGCTCGACCCGGCGGTCGTGCGCGAAGTCTTCAAGGACACCGCCGAGCGCGCCCGGCGCGAGTACGCCGAGCGGGGCGGGGCCGGCAATTCGAGCCTCGTGCGGAAGGCGGAGAGGCTGCGCGCCCGGTTCGAAGCGGGCGAGCTGTCGCGCGAAGAGCTCGAGCGTCAGCTCGCGACCGCAGAGGAGGGCGAGGACTGAGGCGAACCCGAGGCGCTTTGCGCCGGCTTGCTCGCCCGCGCGGTGCGCGCCTCGATGAGCCTGAGGCGCGCGAGGGCCATGGCGCGCACGCGGTTCTCGTAGCCGAAGTAGACGAAGACGTACGGCACTACGAGCGCGAGCAGCAGCAGCGCGAGCAGGTTGAGCGCGAGGTTGGCGAACTCCATCGCCACGATCTGCGGCAGCAGCAGGAAGAAGAGAATGCCGACGAGCGCCAGGGCGCCGAAGTGCATGCGCCGCTCCTCGCGCTCTATCTCGAGCCGCGTCGTCAGGAAGCGCTCGAGCCAGTCGAGATCGGCGTCGCCCAAGTCCTCGGGGATGGAGGCGAAGTAGCTCGGCGCGAGCTGGTCGTACAGCTCGAGCAGGCGGCTCTTCGGCTTGCCGGGCTCGGCGATTTGCGCGCCCTCGAAGGCCGAGGCCATGAAGTAGTTGGGGATGGCCTTGGGCGGGTGTGGCAGCACGCTGCGGACGTTCTGTTCCTGGGACATGGCGAAGCCCTCGGGGTTGGGCCGCCGCGCGAGGCGGTCAGCGCTTGATCTCGAACCCGATCTCGAAGCGCGCGCCCTTGCCCTCGGGCTGGGCGTGGCCGTTGATGACGCCGGCCGCCCTGAGCAGCGCCCCCGCCTCGACGCCGAGCGCGAAGAGCGCGGCCAGCTCGCGCGACTTGGGGGCATCGAGGATGGAGATGCGCCGCAGCGCCGAGCTTGCAAGCGGACCGTCGAGCCGCAATGCGAGCGCGTGCGAGGCGAGGCCGGGCTCGGCTTCTTTCAGCGCGGCGAGGCTCAGGTCGCGGGTCGCCCGCTCATTCGAAAGGTAGAGGACCGAGCCTGCGATGCCCGTGAAGACCTGCCGGTCGCCGAGCTTGACCGCGAAGTGCGGGCCCTCGCCGAGGTTCTTTTCGGCGCTGACCTGTACGCCCGAGGACTCGAGCGTTTTCGCGAACGCAGCGAGGGCATGGCCCGCGGCCTCCGGCTTCTCCAGCGAGAGCAGATAGGCGTGGGGAAAGAGGAAGTACTGCGAGAGCCTGCCCCCGATGGAGCTCGGGTCGATCCGCGGGGCGACGAGCGCTATCGAGCCGAACAGGTGTGGCCGGAGCGCGTCGAGAAGCTCGGTCGAAGCCCGGGCGTCGCAGCGCTCGCAGGCATTGCCGACCAGGAAGCGCAGCGCCTGGGCAGCCGGTCCGCTCTTGTCGGAGAGCGCTTGCTTCGAGAGGCTGGCGAAGACGGTCACAGCGGCGGGGGCCTGCAGCCCGGCGAGCGGATCGGACTTCCTGGGCTTGGCGAGCAGCGGCTTCTCGAACAGCGCGAGCCCGCGCAGCCCGAGCTGCGTCTTGGCCGCCTCCAGCTCGAACCCGCCCGTAGCTCCACCGAGGTTGAAAAAGCCGACGACGGGCCCGCTCAGCTTGGCGGTCGCGGCCCGAAAAGCCCGGACGGTGGCGTTGGGCGCCTTGCCCATCGCGGCAGCAGCGGCCTCGAG
Organism: Myxococcales bacterium; assembly: GCA_050942745.1. Classification (GTDB taxonomy): domain Bacteria; phylum Myxococcota; class Myxococcia; order Myxococcales; family UBA5297; genus UBA10939. The sequence continues at coordinate 1,974 of JBMNNX010000224.1, read as the reverse complement.
CGCCGGGCGCGCGTCGGCCGCACCCGAGCTCACGCATGTTCGCGTCCCCTTCGACACGTAGCCGGCGCGCCAGACCTTTCCGGCGGCCGAGCCGACGAGCGTCGCCCCGAGGTGCTTTCGTGCTTCGCGCGCGCCTGCGCCGGCGAGCGTTGCCTCCATCCGCTTCTGCGCGGCGTCGCCTTTCGTCTCGAAGCAGAGCAGCGATCCGTGCTTCGAGAAGGAGAGCGTCAGCGGGGAGTCGACGTTCGCCCCCGCTTGCTCGAGCGCGGCCACGTCGAGCATGTCCGCTCCGAGCAGGCTTCCGAGCGAGGTGCCGAGCGCGTGGGGGCGCAGCGAGGGCGCGTAGGCTCCCGCCTCATCGAGGAAGGCGCGCAGGCCCGGCAGCCCGGCCCGCGGCGAACGGACGAAGAGCACGAGGTCCGACTGGGCAGGAGCGATGGGCTTCGGCGCGGCGGCAGTAACGGCAAGGGCGGCGAGCAGCGGGATCACGGTTGGGCCTCGAGACAGGCGGCAGATGGCGCGCAAGCGCCTGCGTCGCTGAAAGATGCGCGGCGATTATAGCCGCCGATATTGCGTCGGCCGCCCGGTTGCCCGCAAACGGAGCGGATAGCTATAAGGATGCCCCTCTCGCTTCCGGATGCGGTGCCATGCAGATCCCAGACGCCCTGAAAGAGCTTCACCGGGCCCGCGGTGCGCGCTTCGACAGCAGCGAATCGCAGGTGCTCAGCTACTCGAGCCCGGAGAAGGAGTATTCGGCGATTCAGGAGTCCTGTGGGCTGTACGATCGCTCAGCCAGAGGCAAGCTGCGCCTGACCGGATCGGAGCGGGTCGAGTACCTGCACCGCATGGTGACGGCCGACGTCCGGGGCCTGGGCGAAGGGCAGGGCGCCTACACGGTCATCCTCACCGCGCAAGGAGCGCTCGTCGCCGACGCCCGCGTGCTTCGCCGCAAAGACGATCTCCTACTGGACGTCGAGCCGGGGCTCGAGGAGCGGGTCGCCCAGCACCTCGACCGCTTCATCATCTCCGACGACGTGGGAATAGAGGACGTGACGGCGTGCTACGCGCTGCTCTCCTTTGTCGGTCCTCGGGCGAGCGCGGCGGTCTCCTCCGCGCTGGGAGCGCCCGTGCCGGCTCTGTCGGAGCACGAGGCCCGGTCCATCGAGCCGGGCGACCTGCTGCTCGTCGGGACGCGCCTGGCGGCGACACCTGGGATCGATCTCGTCGCCGCGCCCGAGCGCGCTCGCCAGATCGCCGAGGCCGCGTTCGAGAGGTTCCCCGAGCTCGAGGCGGTCGGGTTCGAGGCGATGGAGATCGCGCGGGTCGAAGCCGGGGTGCCGCGTTTCGGCCTCGCGCTGGGCGAGGCGACTCAACCTCTCGAGGCCGGGCTCGAGCGCGCTATCAGCTTCACCAAGGGCTGCTACGTCGGACAGGAGGCGATCGCCCGCGCGGCCTATCGCGGGGTGACGCGCCGGAAGCTTGCGGGTCTGTCGTTCGAAGAGGGCGCGTTTCCCGAACCGGGAATGAAGCTCTTCGCGCAGCGCGGCGATACCAAGGCCGCGGTGGAGGTCGCCAGCGCCGTGCGAAGCCCGAGGTTCGGTCTCATCGCGCTCGGCCTGGTTCGCCGCGAGCACCTGACGCCGGGGACCGAGCTCGTCGCCGAAGACGGAAGGAAGGCGACGGTCCGGTCGCTGCCCTTCGCGCAGGCGAGCTGACGCCCGCTCGCGCGTCGTGCTGTTGAAGAGCCGTCCCTCGCATTGCGAAGGGAGCTGCATCGAAGTGCGCCGTGCGTCTCGCCCGCCGGACCTGGCACGGCAGAGCTGGAGCTCCGTCACTCCGGCCCTCATGACTCCAGAACTCCTGACCTACCCGGGGAAAAGAGCGGGCGAGGCGCACGAATCCTTGTAACGTTTTGACGGGTTGCGCGTCTATGCGGCATGCAACTGCCAATGCCCATCGCAGCCGAGGAAGCCG
>JBMNNX010000291.1:0-7999 GCA_050942745.1 Myxococcales bacterium | reverse complement strand
TTCGGTCTCCCCGAGAACGCGCCCCTGTGGACCGCGCTCAGGTGCATAGTGGTTTTCCACAGCCACCACGGCCCCAGAGAGAGTCGCTTAACACCAGCCACCTAGAACCCCTCCTTCTCATCGTCGCGGAGCGCACGTCCATGAACCGACGCCTCCTCTCCGTCGTACTCCCGCTCGCCGGCCTCGCGGCCTGCACCTTCGGCCCGGATCCGGACGCCGACCTCTTCGTCTGCCAGACAGACGCCGACTGCGAGGCCGACTATCGCTGCGTCGCCCAGGCGTCCGAGCCTGCGGGCCTCGGCTACTGCTTCCGGGCGGACTCCATCGCGCCCGAGCGCTGCGACGGCGAGGACAACGACCGCAACGGCCTCGTTGACGACGAGCCGACCGACGTCGGCGGCGACTGCACGAGCGAGCTGCCGGGCGCGTGCGCGGCGGGCACGCTCGTCTGCGAGGAGGGCGCGAAGAAGTGCGTCGGCCGCGCGCCCGCAGAAGAGACCTGCAACGGCAAGGACGATGACTGTGACGGCGAGGTTGACGAGGGCTTCGACCTTCAGACCGACCCCGAGCACTGCGGCGGCTGCGGAAAAGCCTGCGGGGCGGGCTCGGAGTGCGAGGCCGGCGCGTGCCGCGAGCTCGAGTGCGCGGATGGCGTGGACAACGACCGGGACGAGGCCATCGATTGCGCCGACTCCGACTGCGAAGGCCAGTCGTGCGGCGCCGACTGCGAGTGCCGCGGCGGCGCTGCGGTCGAGCTCTCCTGCGACGACGGCGCGGACAACGACGGGGACGAGGCCATCGATTGCGCGGATTCGGACTGCGACGGGCAGTCGTGCGGCGCGAGCTGCGTGTGCGAGGGCGGGGCTGCCCGCGAGCTCGACTGCGCGAACGCGGCGGACGACGACGCCGACGGGCTGACCGACTGCGCCGACCCGGACTGCACGGGCCTCGCCTGCGATGCGAACGATCCGCAGCTCAACTGCGGGCTCGACTCCCAGGCGGCCAAGGCCTGTGTCGCGCGCGAGTCGGTCTGCTCCGACGGCGTTGACGACGACGGCGACGGCGCGGCCGACTGCGCCGACGCCGACTGCCTGGGCCTTGCGTGCGACGCCGGGGACGCCGGGAAGAACTGCGGCAGGGACGAGCAGGGCGAGCTCGCCTGCGTCGCGCGCGAGGCGGTCTGCTCCGACGGCATCGACGAGGACCGCGACGGCGCCTCCGACTGCGCCGACGTCGATTGCCTAGGGCAGGCGTGCGACGCGTCCGACGCCGCCCTCAACTGCGGCCTCGATGCCCAGGACGCGCTCGCCTGCGTCGCCCGCGAGGCGGTCTGCTCCGACGGAGAGGACGACGACGGCGACGGGCTCGCCGACTGCCTCGACGCCGACTGCGCCGGGCTCGCCTGCAACGCGAGCGACCCGAGCCACGTCTGCGCGACTGACAGCGGGGGCACGCCGGTCTGCGTCGGCGAGCGCGACTGCGCGGACGGCCTCGACGACGACGGCGACGGGCTCATCGACTGCTTTGACCCCGACTGCGCCGGACTCGCCTGCAACGCGAGCGACCCGAGCCACGTCTGCGCGACCGACGGCGAGGGCACGCCGGTCTGCGTCGGCGAGCGCGACTGCGCGGACGGCTTCGATGACGACGGCGACACGCTCTACGACTGCGACGACGCCGACTGTCTGGCGCTCGGCTGCGACGCCAGCGACGCGACGAAGGCCTGCCGGCAGGACGCGCTGGGGCGGGTGGCCTGCTACGGCACCGAGGCGATCTGCGACGACGGCCTCGACGACGACTTCGACGGCTGGACCGACGCGGACGACTCCGACTGCGCGGGACGGTAGCCTCCCCGCTCTCCTGGCCGAAGCCGGCAGTGAGGCCGCGCCCCGCCGGCCGCCGAGTCCTGAGGTCGAGACGGAAATGGGGAGGCCTGGCTGCCAGGCCTCCCCATTCCCTATCTCCCAGCCAGCCCGGCTAGCAGCTCCGGGCTGGACTTGCCGGGCTCGCCTATATCGGCTGGCCGGTGCGCCGCCTCATCGTCGAGACGCCGGCGATCGCGGCGATGAACAGCAGGACCGCCGCCGCGAACACGATCCACGTGAACCAGGCCGCAGCCGCATTCGTGGCCAGCGCGATAATCCACATCACCGCCAGGAAGAGCGCCACCGCCATCGTGACCCAATTCATTCCTGCACCTCCGCTCGACCAGAATTCCTGAAACCCAAGAGACCGGCTGCCCGGTCGTTAGACAGGCTTGCCGATCTTGCGCCGGGTGGTCGCAAGGCCCGTGGCGCCGCTGAACAAGAGCACCACGGCCGACAGCAGGACGAGCCACAGGAACCAGGACGCGACGCCGCCGGTAACTAAGGCGGCGATCCAGATCGCGACCAAGCCCAGCGCGGCGAACAGGACCAGATAGTTCATCCGACACCTCCTCCCGGGAACGCCGTGAGTCGTCCCTCTCCCCAGAAAGGGTGCGCATTCGGTGGCGGTATTGGGTAGTCGCGCTTGTCGGCCCGGCAGCAGTGGCGGCGATCAGGCGAGCCGCTCGTACAACTCGGCGATGCGCTCGCCGGTCGCCCCGTCCCAGAGCGCTGGGACGCGCCCGCGTACGTAGCCACCGAGCGCGCGATCCGCCGCTGCCTCTATCCGCTCAGGATCCGAGCCGACCAGCGCGTTCGTCCCCTCGACGATGGTGATGGGCCGCTCGGTGTTCTCGCGCAGCGTCAGGCAGGGCACGCCCAGCACCGTCGCCTCCTCTTGGAGCCCGCCAGAGTCGGTGAGGATGAGCGCAGAGGAAGCGGTCAGCGAGAGCAGCTCGAGGTAGCCCAGCGGCTCGGTGAGCCTGACGCGCTCCGAGCCCTCGAATCCCAGCGCGGCGAGCCGCCCGCGGGTGCGCGGGTGGACGGGAAAGAGGATGGGGACCCGCTGCGCGACTCGCGCCAGCCCGTCGAGGATGCGGCCGAGGCAGGCGGGGTCATCGACGTTCGCCGGCCTGTGCAGCGTACAGACCGCGAAGCGGCCAGGCTCCAGGCCCAGGCGCTGCGGCATGCCGAGCGCGCGCGCGGCCGGCAGCGCGGCCATCAGCGAATCGATCATCACGTTGCCGACCAGGTGGATGCGCGAGTCGGGGATGCCCTCGCGGCGCAGGTTTTCGTCGGCGTCGGGCGAGGGGGTGAGCAGGTGGTCGGCCAGCGCATCGACGACCAGCCGGTTGAGCTCCTCGGGCATGTCGCGATCGAAGCTGCGCAGGCCCGCCTCGACGTGGGCGAGCGGCACCCGCAGCTTGGCCGCGGCGAGCGCGGCGGCGAGCGTCGAGTTGACGTCGCCGACCACCGACACGATGGCCGGGCGCTCCTGCTCGATGACCCGCTCCATCGCGACCAGGACCTTGGCCGTCTGCTCTGCGTGCGTGCCTGAGCCGACCCCGAGGTGGACGTCGGGCGCCGGCAGGCCGAGCTCGCGGAAGAAGACCTCGCTCATCGCCCGGTCGTAGTGCTGGCCGGTGTGGACCAGGCGTTGGGCAAGCTTTCCGCGGCGGGCGATGGCGCGGTGGATGGGCGCGACCTTCATGAAGTTGGGCCGGGCGCCGACGACGTGGAGGACGGTTTTCACGCAGAAAACGTAGGGATCGAGACCCGGCGGGTCGGACGAGAGGGAGTGGCCCCGCCGGCGCGGTCCTGCTCGTCGGTCCGGCGGGTGAGCAGGGGCGCCGCGGCTATACTGGCGCGCATGACGACGGCGCTGGCGGCAGCCGCGGCAGCGGCGATGTGGATGGCGAGCGGGCAGTTGGCCCAGCCGCCCGAGCCGGCGCCGAGCGCCCTCGAATCGGCCACGGAGGTGCCGGCGCCGCCGCCGGTGCCCGCGCCGCGGCAGCGCATCGTCATGGCCGACGGGACCGAGCGCTACGGCCGCGTCGTCGGCGCCATCGACGGCGGGCTGGAGATCGAGAGCGACCTCGGCGCCCGCTACGCGCTTCCGCTCACGCTCGTCTCGCGAATCGAGCCGCTCGACGCGCCCGCCTCCGGACCGCGGAAGGCAGAGCTCGGCCCGAGCCCGGAGCGCATGCAAAGAGAGCTGGGGCTCACCTTCGACGTGCGCGAGCTCGAGGAGCGGAAGCGCGCGCTCAGCTACGGGGAGAAGGCGGCGCTGCTCGTCATCGGCGCGGCGACGACGGCGTTCGCGTTCGCCTTCGAAGGGGACCGGCGGACCGTCGTCGCGAGCGTCGGGATCGCCGAGGCGGTCGTCGGCGGCGTCTGGCTCGGGGCGACCGCGTACCGAGGCTGGCGAATCGACCAGGAGATCGCGCAGAAGCGCGAAGAGCTTGGTGAGGCGAAGCGGTAGGGGCGGAAGGCAATGCGCCCGGGGTGGGTAGGGGCGCATGGCAATGCGCCCGTCGGCCCGCCCGCACCCCTCGATTCCGGGCGAGGCCTAAGCCGTTCGGCCTGAGCGTAGCTGCCGACGCTTGCGTCGGCAGCGGAGTCGAAGGCCTGCCCGATTTCGCCGCGGCCCCTCGACTTCGCCTCCCGCGTTCCGCGGGAGGCTACGCTCGGGATGACCGGAGGTCGCCCAGGCGCCCGCGCCTACTCCAGCCCGAACTTCTTGAGCCGGTAATACAGCGTCGAGCGATTGATCCCCAGCTCGCGGGCCACGTCGCTCTTGCGGCCGCGGTGCTTCTCGATCGCCTCGAGCAGCTTGCGCTTCTCCAGATCCTCGAGGGCGCCGGGCAGCGTCGCGGGCGAGGCGCCGACCGTCCGCCGCATCCCGAAGTCGAGGTCCTCCTCGCCCAGCACCTCGCCGCGGCAGAGGATGATCGCCCGCTCGATGACGTTCTCCAGCTCGCGCACGTTGCCCGGCCAGTCGTAGCCCTTGAGCCGCTCGATGGCGCAGGCGGTGATGCCTTTGATCGGCTTGCCGCAGCGCTGGGCGAAGCGCAGCACGAAGTGCGAGGCGAGCATCTCCATGTCCTCGAGCCGTTCGCGCAGCGCCGGCACGTGGATGGGGAAGACGTTGAGCCGGTAGTAGAGGTCTTCGCGGAACAGCCCGTCCTGCATGAGCTGCTCGAGATCCCGGTTGGTCGCGGAGACCACGCGCACATCGACCCGCAGCGTCTCGGTGCCGCCGACCCGCTCGAACTCGCGCTCCTGCAGCACGCGCAGCAGCTTGACCTGGATCTCCGGGCTCAGGTCGCCGACCTCGTCGAGGAAGATGGTGCCGCCGTCGGCGAGCTCGAAGCGGCCGAGCTTGCGGGCCAGGGCGCCGGTGAAGGCGCCCTTCTCGTGGCCGAACAGCTCGCTCTCGAGGACTCCGGGGGCGAGCGCCGCGCAGTTGACGCGCACGAACGCCTTGCCCGCCCGCGGGCTGGCGTTGTGGATGGCGCGGGCGATGAGCTCCTTGCCCACGCCGCTCTCGCCGCGGATGAGCACCGTCGAGGGCGTCGGCGCGACCTGCTTGACCGTCTCGAGCACGCGCGCGAGCGCCTTGGCCTCGCCGACGATCTCGCCGAAGTTGAAGGCCTCGTCGGCGTCGCGGCGCAGCAGCGCGTTCTGCTCGGACAGCAGGTCGAGGAGCCGCTTGTTCTCGCGGATGAGGTGGAAGCGTTCGACCGCGTCGCGCAGCGCGAGCCCCAGGTCCTCGGTTGACCAGGGCTTGGAGACATAGCGGTAGGCGAGCCCGTCGTTGAGCGCCTGCGCGAGCAGCGGCATGTCGGCGTAGGCGGTCAGCAGGATGTTGACCGTCTCGGGCCGGAATTCGCGGGCCGCGCGCAGCAGCTCGATGCCCGTCATCCCCGGCATCCGCTGGTCGGAGACGATGCAGGCGACGTCCTCCTTCTTCAGGATCTCCAGGGCCTCGGAGCCCGAGGTCGCGAAGAGCAGCGTGTGCGCCTTGCGGAAGTTGAAGCGGACGATATCGAGGTTGTCCTGTTCGTCGTCAACGACGAGGACCGGGTAGCGCAGCAGGTCGAGCTCGAGCGGCATGGGATTCTCCGGGCGCGGATGATAGCGCATGAGGCTGCGAGCGCCCCGGGGGCGCCGGTGCCGCGGGGGCGAGGCTAAAGCCGTTCGGCCTGAGCGTAGCTGCCGACGCAAGCGTCGGCAGCGGAGTCGAAGGCCTGTCGATTCCGCCGCGGCCCCTCGACTTCGCCTCCCGCGTTCCGCGGGGCATCGGCCCCGGCGCAGCCAACAGTCGCCCGACTCTCGACCCTCGACCCTTGACTCTCGACTGTCGCCCTATAATCCGCGCCCCATGAGCCCGCGCATCGCCGTCGCCGTCATCCCCGCCCGCTACGCCTCGACCCGTTTCCCCGGCAAGCCGCTCGCCCGCCTGGCCGGCAAGCCGATGATTCAGCACGTCTACGAGCGCGTGCGCCGCACCGCGGGCCTCTCGCGCGCGGTCGTCGCCACCGACGACGAGCGGATCTTCGAAGCTGTCCGCGCCTTCGGCGGCGAGGCGGTGATGACCGGCAACTGCCGCACCGGCACCGACCGCGTCTGCGAGGCCTCGCGCGACCTTGCCGCCGACGTCGTCCTCAACGTGCAGGGCGACGAGCCGCTCATCGAGCCGGCCTGCCTCGAGAAGCTGCTCGCGTGCTTCGACGATCCGCAGGTGCAGATGGCGACCCTGCGCCGCCGCCTCGAGCCCGAGGAGTGCGTCAACCCGAACGTCGTGAAGGTCGTCTGCGATCTAGCGGGCGACGCGCTCTACTTCTCCCGCTCCGCGCTGCCGTACGTGCGCGGCGAGCAGGTGCCGGCCTTCGCGCACGTCGGCGTCTACGCCTACCGCAAGGCCTTCCTGCAAAAGGTCGCCGCGCTGCCGAGCACGCCGCTCGAGCAGGCCGAGTGCCTCGAGCAGCTCCGCGTGCTCGAGCACGGCTACAGGATTCGCGCGGTCGAGACCGAGTACCGCAGCTTCGGCGTGGATACGCCGGACGACCTCGCGCGCGCCGAGGCGGTGATGGCGGCGATCGGCTGACGCCCGCGTCGGTGGGGGCGAATGGCAATTCGCCCGGCTGACGCCCGCGTCGGTAGGGGCGAATGGCAATTCGCCCTGCGACGAATCGAGCAGAGGTCGCGCGATTTCGTGAGAAGGCCTGGCGGTGGCACGGAGGCCGCGGTTTCCCGTCGCCGCGCCGGCCGCGTGCGCGCCATCCCGGTACGCAGCGAGACGTCCTCGGCGGCCGTGAACACCACGCCGGCCACCTGGTCCGCTTCGACAGGGTCCCGAGGCGCGGTCCAGGGGAGGAGGGCCGCGTCGAGGCCCGCCTCCGTGGTTCTGATGGGGACCTCGCGGCCGACGTCCCCGGCGCCGGTGATTCCGCCGGAGTCCGGATAGGCCTTCGGGCGTACCGCGGGGTCGGCGACACCCTCCGGAGCAACGACGCCCCCTCGAAATCGCCGCGTCCTGACTGCGAATCGCTATGACCTGAGCATCAATCGCGGCGTCCTGAGCAAGAATCGTCGCGTCCTGACAATGAATCGCCATCGCCTCACTGCGAATCGTCATGTCCTGGTCGAAGTCGTTGCGACCTGAGTCGAAATCGTCACGTCCTCACTATGAATCGCGGTTTCCTCACCGCGGGATTTCGCGAACGCGTCTCAGGATCGGACGATTCGCAGTGGGGCGGCGACGATTCGCAGTGAGGCGACGACGATTCGCAGTGAGGCAGCGACGATTCCAAGTGCGGCGGCGACGATTCAGCCTGCTCCCGAGCCGAGACGTCCTGCCCCCGGCGCTCCGGCAGCCCAGGCTGGTCTTCCCGGCAGGGCGGGCCGGCGCGCGGGAGCTCCTAACTAACAGCTCCCCCGCGCCTCCCCGATTGAGCGCGCGCGAGCCCCGACGAAGCCCCCTCCCCGCCCCGCGCTCAGCATTGGTGGGTTGTCGGCGTAAGCAATTGAAACCACTGGCCTTTTGGCGCGGAATGCGGGACGCTCGTTTGCTGTTTGCTTGGCCATGAGACAAGCAGACACGAGTTGGAAACTTGGATTTGCGGCGAGCG
>JBMNNX010000290.1:0-8008 GCA_050942745.1 Myxococcales bacterium | reverse complement strand
CCGCCGTCTCGATGCAACAGGGAGTAGATCGAGTTCGGCGACAACCACTCGGCACAGAATCGCGCCGGATTCCCAAACAGGTCAGCACCAGCAGGCGTACGGCCAAGACTCATGGGGCGGCATCTTTCAGATGCCGCCCGCATCGTCTACAGAAAAACACCAGCCACCTAGCCCTCGCCGGAAGCAACGCGCTCGCCCAGGAGCGGGCGGGAAACGGCGCCGAGCTCGACATCGGCGTCGTCGATCGCACCTTCCCGCTCGCCGGCGAGATCAACCTTACGGTGCCGGCGCGCGTTGGCTACCGCTTCGACAGGCTCGCGATCATGCTCGGCGTCTACGGCATCCGCGGCAGCATCGGCGTGGAGGGCAAGGACTTCGACGGTGAAGAGACGAGCGTCACGATGAGCGCGCTCGCCCTGAACCTGGCCCCGACGGTCCGCTTCTATCTGACCGATCTCGAGGCGGGGAAGCTCGTTCCCTACGTACAGGGCGAGTTCAACTTTGTGATCAGCGCGACCTCGACCGATCGTGAGCCCGAGCCCGAGCGGCCGGTGGTCGAGTCGGAGGATCTCTTCGACAGGACGCTGCTGGGCTTCGCAGCAAGCGTGGGGGGCGAATACCTGGTCTCGAAGAATTTCGGCATCGCCGGCGACCTCGCCCTTCGCTCGCTCTACTTCGGCATCTTTCGGAAGGACACCGAGGCGGGCACCTCGTACATGCTGATGGCGCTCGGCGCCACGCTGTCGGCGAACTTCCACTTCTAGGAGCAGGCTTCAGGGGTTTCGCGGCGGAGCCGGGCAACCCGGCTAAGCCGCGCTGCGTTTGCGGGCGCGGTCGCTACCCGCGGCGGACGTCGTCCGGCCGCGCGACGAGCTCGTGCGTCTGCCTCGGTGCGAGCGCGCCTGCGCGAAAAAGCCGATGCCCTCGAGCCGTTCTCTGTCCGCCGGACCTCTCAAAGAGCCGCGTCCCCTGAGTCCCGAGCGCCCGGTGCTGATCGCCGTGGTCGGTGAGTGGGCGAGGGCAGCAGCGAGAGTGCGTTCGAAGAGCGCATTTCGGCTTGCGCTCTCGAGGCCCAGAGTCTCGCCGATCAAATGACCGCGCGATGGCGGCAGCCGACGCGCTCGCCGGGGCCTTCAGTTTCTGAGCGCACCGGCTCGGAAGCGCGCGCAGGCGGGCAGGCGCCTGTGTAGCGCACGGAGGACGGCAGGCCGGAGGAGCGCCCCTGTGGCCGACCTGACGCGCCTTGTCTCGAAGGCGAGGGCGTCCGGCCGCAGGATGAAACCGAGGCGGTCCCAGGTTGTGCCCCCGGTTGGCTGGCGCCGCGTGAGCGAGCGGCCGGCTCTACTCAAAGGCCCGCGGCGTGCAAGACTGCTGCGATGCACGACGAGGCGGCCGCGGTGGCTGCTGCTGGATGTGAACGGTGATGGCATTGCACAGGGCGCGGGGTGGACAGGCTGGAAGCCCGTTTCCAGATCTTGCGAGTAAGTGCTCGTCAGGTCGCGCGACCCGTCTGCGCATGCGCTGGACAAAGGGCGCCGACCGCTCTGCTCCTGTGAGGCGAACCATGCGGCGCGGCCTTCTTCTCCTCGTCGTTGGACTCTCTATCGCGCTCCCCGCTGCAGCCCTCGCGGCAGCGGCGCCGCGCTTGCCATCCGCGCTTCGAGAAGCGGACCTCCAGCCGTACTTCTCGGGCGAGCTCGCTACCGCGAGGCGCCTGCTCGACAGCGACCCTGCGAAGGTGCTTGAGCTGCTCAAGGACGCGGGTGACGCGCCGCCTGTTCGCTATCTGCGCGCGCTCGCTCTAGCGCGCTTGGGCGAGCCCGCGCTCGCCGCGCCGAGGCTGCGCGCGCTCGCGGCCGCGATGCCGGCCATTGCCGACCGCATTCACCTCGAGGCAGGGCACGCGGCGGCGCAGGCGCAGGCCCACGCTGCCGCGGCTCGCTCGTTTGCGAAGGTGCCACCTCGCTCGCTCGTCTTCGCCGAGGCGCGCCTGGGGATGGCGGCCTCGCTGCAGGCCCGGGGCAAGCTCCGCGAAGCCATCGAGGCGCTCGCGCCCGTCGCCAAGCGCGCCGAGCCCGCCTCCGGCAAGGACTGGGCGGCCGAGGCGCTCTCGATGCAGGCGAGCCTCGCCGCCAGTCTTGGGGACCGGAAGGCGGAGCGGGCCGCGCTGCTCGAGCTGTGGGAGGCGCACCCGCGCTCGCCGCTGGCCGAGGAGGCCGGCGCACGGCTCACCAAGATTCCGCTCGCCTCGCGGGTCGCCCGCGCCGAGAGGCTGACCGAGGCGCACTACAACCAGCCGGCGATCGGTGAGCTCGAGCCGCTGTTCGCGAAGATGAAGTTGCCCGACGAGCTCGCCTGCCGCGCGGGATTCGCCCTCGGCGATGCGCTGCGCAAGGAGCGGCGCCACCTGCGCGCGCTGAAGGTCTTCGCGCCGGTGGTCGAGAAGTGCCCGTCGATGCTGCCGCGGGCGCTCTACTCGATGGCATCGTCGCAGTCGATCGCGCACCCGACGAGCGGACCCGATCTCTACGACCGGCTCGCTCGCGAGTTTCCGAAGTTCCACCTCGTCGATCAGGTCCACTGGTTCGCCTCCGCGCTGGAGATCCAGGCCGGCAAGCACGGCGCCGCGCGCAAGCGGCTCGAAAAGCTCGCCGAGCTGTATCCAGGGGGCGAATACGCGCCGGAGGCGTTGTTCAAGCTCTTCTGGCTCGACTACCGCGCGGCGCGGCACGAGGCGGCCTTGAAGTGGCTCGACAGGATCCTCGAGCGCTACTCGGGCCGCAGCTACGAGCGCCAGCGCGCCCACTACTGGCGCGCCCGCGTCCTCGGAGATCTCGGCCGGACGCAGGAATCGCTGCAGGGGCTTGCCCGGCTGGCGAGCGACGATCCGGCCAGCTACTACGGCGTCGCCGCGCTGCGCCGGCTCGACGAGCTCGACCCCGCGAGCGCGGCCCGAGCGCGGCGTCTCGAGGTCGCCGCGGAGTCCAAGGGCCTGTGGCCGCTTGCGACCGGCGCGCTGGCAGCCGATCCGCACGCGGTGGCCGCGGTCGAGCTGTTGCGGCTCGGGTTCAACGAGGAGGCGGCTTCAGAGCTCGCGGCAGCGGCGGGCGGCCGGCCGCGCGGCGACTCGGCCCGCCTCGTCGCGTTCCTGCTCGGCCGGGCGGGCGACCACAAGGGCGCGCACATGCTGGCCCGGGTCCACCTGCGCGCCGAGCTCGAGGGGCGGCCGACTCCCGCAACGCGCGCGACATGGGAGCTGGCCTATCCGCGCGCCTGGCGGCCGGAGGTCGAGAAGCACTGCGCGGCCGCGGGAGTGGATCCGGACTTCCTGCAGGCGCTGATGCGCGAGGAGAGCGCCCTCGACCCGAAGGCCCGCTCGTGGGCCGGGGCAATCGGCCTGACGCAGCTCCTGCCCGAGCGCGGCGAGCAGGTGGCGCGCGCCCTCGGGCTCGAGGGTTTCGAGGGCGAGCAGCTCCTCGATCCGGAGACGAGCATCAGGCTTGGTTGTGCGCACCTCGGCGCGCTGCTCAGGGAGCTCGACGGCGAGCTCGTCTTCGCCTACGCCGCCTACAACGCCGAGCCGCGGCGCGTCCGTCGGTGGATCGAGCGGGCTCCAGGCAAGCCCATCGACGTCTTCGTCGAGGAGATCCCCATCGCCGAGACCCGCGGCTACGTGAAGCGCCTGCTGCGGACGTTCGCGACGTATCGGTTGCTGTACGGGACATGAGGCGCTTCCCGGCGCTTTGTCTGGCGTGCGCGCCTCGGAGGAGGGGCCCGGAGCTGATCTTGCGGCTCAAGCGGCTGAGGGCGGACGGCAAGACGAAGCTGCGGACCGCGCCATGGGAGCTGCTACGGCGCCTTGCGGGCTTGGTGCCGCCCGCGCCCAGTGCATCGGATCCACCATTCTTGGCGGTTCGAGCTTCAGAAGCCGAATCGTGCTGCGCAGCCACAAGCTACGCCAGTGCTGCCGGCCGGACTCGGCATGCAGCGAGCAACTCGAGCTTGCGCTGCCTGCGCCCGTCGCACCTCGGTCGGATGAGTCGGAGCTGATGGCGGAAGGTGCGAAGCGGTCGCCCGGGGACCTCGAGTCGTACTCGAGGCGTCACTGGATCGAGGGCGAGCTTCGCGTGGCCGCGTGCGGGCGCGTGAGAAGCGGTGGCGAGCGCGGCCCGATGCCCGACGAGCGTGGCGGGATGGCGGGATGGCGAACGAGCGTGGCGGGAAGGCCTACGGAGCGGTGTGGGACGCGGTGGGAGGGTCCCAGCTCTGGCGCGGCGGGTCACCGCCTGTGCGTCGCATCGATCAGTATGGCAGGCGGCGGGGAGCACCTCGACGACGCGCCCCCCGGGCTCCTTGAGCGCCATGATGCTCGGCGCCCCTAAGCCATCGCGATGACATGCGATTCCGATTTGGGGCCCCGCGGTCGGGGCGTTGCCGGCCCCCTCGGCCGGCCGGAAAGCTGACCGCGCCCTGGCAATCGGCTATTTTGTCCGGTCCGCATCAAACTGCCGCCAAAGCGCACGGTGCGCGTCGAGCAAGCGAGCCCCTGAGGAATGGCGACCGAACAAGGCGAGGCAGCCGGCACGTCCGGCCAGCAGGGCGAGGTGCCGCAGGGCAACGCGGCCGCCGCGACGGGCGAGGGCACACCCTCGAGCCCGACGACCGCCTTTCGCGTCGTCCTGCCCACCTTCGAAGGCCCGCTCGATCTGCTGCTCCACCTGATCCGCGAACACAAGATCGACATCCTCGACATCCCCATCGCCTTGATCACGAAGAAGTATCTGGAAGCGCTCAAGGTGATGCGGGAGATGAACCTCGACATCGCCGGCGAGTTCATCCTGATGGCGGCGACGCTCGCGCACATCAAGTCGCGCATGTTGCTGCCCGACCCCGAGCCGCTGCCGGAGGAGGAACAGCAGCAGGGAGATCCGCGCGAAGAGCTGGTGCGACGGCTGCTCGAGTACCAGAAGTACAAGGCCGCCGCCGAGGAGCTGGCCCGCCAGGACCTGCTCGACCGCGAGGTCTTCGCCCGCCGCGCCCGGGTCGATCAGATTCCCTTCGCCGAGGGCGAGGTCGGACTGGTCGAGGTCTCGGTCTTCAAGCTGGTCGAGGCGCTCGACGGGGCCCTGAAGACCGCCAAGATCCAGGCTCCGCACCAGGTCATCGTCGATCGGATAAGCCTGAGCGAGACTATCACCTCGGTGGTCGAGAAACTGCGGGTCGAGCCGCGCACCTCGTTCTTGACCATCCTCGAACAGGCGCGCGCGAGGCCGCAGATAGTCATCACGTTCCTGGCGCTGCTCGAGATGGCCAAGCTCGGCCTCATCCGCATCTACCAGGAAGAAGACGGGGCTGACATCCTCGTCTGGGCCCGGGATCCGGACTCGCTGGGCGTCGCGCCCGAAGAGATCAAGGACGACTACAAGTAGTGGAGAGACCCGTGAGTGACCCAGAGCTCGAGGGAGGCGCGCCCGCTTCTCAACCGGAAGAGTCGCAGGAGTGCGCGCCCGAAGTGCAAGCCGAGGTGGGCGGCAACGCCGTCGTCGAGGGCGGCGGCGGCGAGCCCCGAACCGAAGAGGCGCGCGGGTTGGCGGCCGACGAGAGCCTGAGCGCCGAGCCCTCGGCCGAACGACCGGACGAACCGTGCGAGCCCGCTGAGGACGACGGCGAGGGCCGGTCCGCCGAAGGTCGCGAAGGCGCGGTCGAGCAGGCCGAGGACGCGCGCGACCGCCCGGTCAACGTGCTCGCTCCCGAGCAGGATCCCCAGGTCGAGGTGGACCTTCGGGCGCAGCCGGACGAGGGCGAGCCCGACGAGGCCGCCTCCGGCAGCGGCGCTCCCGAGGCGGAGGCTGGCGCTCCCGCGCAGGAATCGTCGGTCGAGCCGGCGGATGCGCCCGAGGAGGCTCAGGGTTCGGCGCCGCGCGCGGCGTCGGACGGACCCGGAGGCGACGGCGCGGGAGCGGCCGCCAATGAGGACCTCCTGGCCGAGGTCGCGAGCCTGCCCGAGCGCCGAAAGGCCGAGCCCAAGGATCCGGACGCGCTGCAGGAGATCGAGGCCGCCACCATCGAGGCGCCGGTCGACGAGGAGGTGGACACGCCGTTCGAGAAGCTCGCCTCCAAGGCGAAGCGCTTCTCGCCCGAGCGGATCCGCACCATCCTCGAGTCGCTGCTGTTCGTGACCGACAAGCCTCTGAGCGAGCAGGCGATAAGCCAGGTGACGGGCCTGACCACCAACGCCATCCGCGAGCAGCTCGAGAAGCTGCAGGGCAGCTACCGCGACGGCGTGCGCGGCATCGTGCTGCACGAGGTCGCCGGGGGCTGGCAGTTTCGCACCGATCCGACCAACGCGGAGTTCGTGCGCCGCTTCTTGAAGGTCAAGCCGCAGCGGCTCACCCGCGCCGCGCTCGAGACGCTGGCGATCATCGCCTATCGCCAGCCGGTAACCCGGCCCGAGATCGAGGAGATCCGCGGCGTCGACTGCGGCGCGGTCGTCAAGGCGCTGCTCGAGCGGCACCTCATCAAGATCATCGGCAAGCGCGAGGAGCCGGGCCGGCCGCTGCTGTACGGGACCACGCAGGAGTTCCTCGAGTTCTTCAACCTGCGCGACCTGGGCAGCCTGCCGACGCTGCGCGAGTTCCATGAGCTGTCCGAGGAGAACCGCGAGATCGTCGAGAAGGAGACCGGCGGGGCGGCCGAGCCGCCGAAGGGCACCGACAGCATCGTCGCCGATCTCAAAGACAACACCTTCGAACAGAAGCTGCAGGAGACGACCGCCGAGGCCAACGCGGCGCTCGCCGAGCTCGAGCTCGCCCTCGCCGACTCGGATGACAAGGCCAAAGAGGCGGCGCGCCTGCTCAACTCGACCACGCACAAGCCTGAGCCCGGTGGCGACGACGACGCGGGCGAGGACTCGGGCGACTGACCGGACGCAGCCCCGCTTCGGCGGCATCCGCACAGAAAGAGCTTATGGAAATCCGCTTGCAGAGAGCGCTGGCGCAGGCCGGAGTCGCCTCGCGCCGCAAGGCCGAAGAGCTGATAGCCGCCGGCCGCGTCGAGGTGAACGGGCAGATCGTCACCGAGCTCGGCACTCGGGTCGATCCCGAGCGCGACGTCATCCGCGTCGACCGCAAGGTGCTCGAGACCGAGCGCAAGGTCTACTTCGTCCTCTTCAAGCCGACCGGCGTGGTCACCACGCTCTCGGACCCCCAGGGGCGCCCGACTATCCGCGACCTGCTCGAGGGCGTGCGCGAGCGCGTCTTCGCGGTCGGCCGGCTCGACTTCGACGCCGAGGGGGCGCTCATCGTGACCAACGACGGCGAGCTCGCCAACCGGCTGATGCACCCGCGCTATCAGGTGCCGCGGGTCTACCTCGCCAAGGTCAAGGGCGTCCCCGACGATGCGACGCTCGACAAGCTGCGCTCCGGCGTCACGCTCGAGGACGGGATGGCGCGCCCGGATTCGGTGGAGGTCCAGAGCCGCGCCGAGCGCAACACCTGGCTCAAGCTCGTGCTGACCGAGGGGCGGCCGCACCTCGTCAAGCGCATGTGCGCGGCCATCGGGCACCCGGTGGTGCGCCTGTACCGGCCGAGCTACGGCGGGGTGAGCGTCGAGGGGCTCAGGCCGGGCCAGTTCCGGCAGTTGACGCCCTCGGAGGTCGGCGTGCTGCGGCGCGGGGGCCGAGGTGGGGCCGGCGCCGAGCTGAAGCTGCCGCCGCGGCACCACCGGGCCTTGGGAGCCGAGCAGGAGGCGCCGTCGGCGCAAGGGGCAACGCCGTCTGCAGGGCCTCCCTCCCAAGGCGCGGGGCCGCGGCGGCGCGGGCGAGCGCCAGCAGCGGGGCGCGAGGAGAGGGGATCCGAGCAGAAGCCGGCTCCGGGGCGGCGCCCGAGCAACAAGCGGGGCGGTCCCGAGAGGTCGGCTGCGTCGGCTCGGGGCCGGGGCTCCGACAAGCCGGGCCGAGCACGTCGCGGCCCGAGCGCCGATTCGCGGCGCGGCCGCGAGGAGTCGGGCA
>JBMNNX010000289.1:0-8077 GCA_050942745.1 Myxococcales bacterium | reverse complement strand
TTGGAGCGCAGGCTCGGCGCGCGGTTTGCCGACCCGGGGGCCGCGCTCGCCGCGCTCACCCACCGCAGCTACGTCAACGAGCACCTGGACGAGGGGCGCGAGGACAACGAGCGGCTCGAGTTTTTCGGCGACTCGGTGCTCAACCTCGCGGTCAGCCACCGGCTGATGGAGCGGCTGCCGCAGGCGCGCGAAGGCGAGCTGTCGCGGCTGCGCGCCGCCATCGTGGACGAGGAGGGGCTCTCCAACGTCGCCCGCGCCATCGGCCTCGGCGAGCTGCTGCTGCTCGGCAAGGGCGAGGAGCGCAGCGGCGGCGCCGACAAGCCGTCGCTGCTCGCCGACGCGCTCGAGGCGGTCTTCGCGGTGCTCTTCCTCGACGGCGGGCTCGACGCCGTCCTGAACGTCGTCGATCGGCTCTTCGGGCCCGCGCTCGAGCAGGCCGCCCGCGGCGCGCTCGGGCGCGACTTCAAGAGCGCGCTCCAGGAGCTGACGCAATACCGCTTCAAGGGGTCGCCGCGCTACCGGCTGGTGTCCGAGGAGGGGCCCGAGCACTCGAAGACCTTCGCCGTCGAGGTCGCGGTCGCCGGCTCGCCGCTCGGGCGCGGCGAGGGGCGCAGCAAGAAGGACGCCGAGCAGGCCGCGGCCCGGGAGGCGCTCGCGAAGCTGGCGGCCGAAGCGGACGCCGGGGGCGCCGGCAGCGACAAGCTCGACCGCTGAGGCCGGCTGGCCCGAGCCGGGTCCGCCCGGCGTTTGGTCCTTGTCGCCGGCTGGCTGCCCAGTCTAATGTTCGCCGCGCAAATCAGTCGATTGTAACGCGGAGGTCAGTTCATGCAGCGCATCCTCGCGGTTCTGTTCGCATCGACCTTGGCTCTGACGGCCTGCAAGAGCGAGAAGCCCGGGCAGACTCAGGCTCCGGACGCGGTGAAGACGCAGAAGAAGGTCGCCGCGCCAGCTCCGGCGGCGAAGCCCGCCCAGGCCGCGCCGGGCCAGCCAGAGACCAAGCTGCCCGACGAGCTCTACGCCTCGCTCGAGACGAGCATGGGCAGCATCGTCGTCAAGCTCTTCCCCAAGGACGCGCCCAAGACGGTGGCGAACTTCGTTGGCCTCGCCCGCGGCGAGAAGGAGTGGACCGACCCGAAGTCCGGCCAGAAGGTGAAGCGGCCGCTCTACGACGGAACCATCTTCCACCGCGTCATCCCCGATTTCATGATCCAGGGCGGCGACCCGCTCGGCGCCGGCACCGGCGGGCCGGGCTACCGCTTCGAGGACGAGCTCCAGAGCGGGCGCACCTTCGACAAGCCTTGCCTGCTCGCGATGGCCAACGCGGGCCCCAACACCAACGGCAGCCAGTTCTTCATCACCGAGAAGCCGACCCCGTGGCTGAACAACCGGCACACGATCTTCGGCGAGGTGGTCAAGGGCTGTGAGCTGGTCGGCCAGATCGCCCGCGTGCCCCGCGGCCCGCGCGACAAGCCCGAGACCGACGTCGTGCTCAAGACGGTGACGATCAGCGAGACCCTTCCGCAGTAGCCGCTCGCCGGCCTTCCGGCGGCTTTCACCCGAAGCAAGCGAGGACGAGATGGGGATGATGGAGCAGGCCCGCGCGGGCAAGGAGCTGTACGCGACGTTCAAGACCTCGATGGGCGACATCGTCGTCGAGCTCTTCGCCAAGGACGCGCCCAAGACGGTCGAGAACTTCGTCGGCCTCGCGACCGGCGAGAAGGAGTGGACCGACCCGCACACCGGCGAGAAGACCCAGCGGCCGCTCTACAACGGCACCGTCTTCCACCGGGTCATCCCCGACTTCATGATCCAGGGCGGCGACCCGCTCGGCCGCGGCACCGGGGGCCCGGGCTACAAGTTCGCCGACGAGTTCCAGAGCGGGCGCACCTTCGACAAGCCGGGCCTGCTCGCGATGGCCAACGCCGGCCCCAACACCAACGGCAGCCAGTTCTTCATCACCGAGATCCCGACGACCTGGCTCAACAACAAGCACACGATCTTCGGAGAGGTGATCAAGGGCTTCGACCTCGTCCCGAAGATCGCCCGCGCCGGCAACGGCAGCGTCACCCTCGAGACCGTGGTGATCAGCGAGTCGCGACCGGCCTAGCACCCCGGCCGCTCGGCGCTCGGACAGGACTTACAGCTCGCTCGCCCGCGCGCCTTTTGACCCGCGCGGGCGCAGCTTTGGATTTGCATGGCTGAGCATCGCTCCGGCGTCGTCGCCATCGTCGGCCGGCCCAACGTGGGCAAGTCGACCCTCCTCAACCGGCTGGCCGGCGAGAAGGTGGCCATCGTCTCGCCCAAGCCGCAGACGACCCGAAACCGCATCCTGGGCATCGTCACCCGGCCCAACTACCAGATCGCCGTCCTCGACACCCCCGGCGTGCACCGCGCCAAGGGCAGCCTCAACCGCTACATGGTCGAGACCGCCTTGTCGGCCATCGATGAGGTGGACGCGGTGCTCTTCATGGTCGAAGCCGGGGTGCGCGAGGACGGCACGGTCGAGGTGGGCGAGGGCAACCAGCTCATCATCGAGCGGCTCAAGCAGGCCTCGGTCCCGGTGGTGATGGCCATCAACAAGATCGACAAGATCGCCAAGCCGCTGCTGCTGCCGATGATGGAGGCGTACGGCAAGCTGCTGCCCTCGGCCGAGATCTTCCCCATCAGCGCGACCGAGGGCGACGGGGTCGCCGAGCTCGAGAAGGGCCTGGTCGCTCAGCTTCCTGTGGGGCCGCAGCTCTTCCCCGCCGACATGGTCACCGACCAGGTCGAGCGGGCCATCGTCGCCGAGCTGGTGCGCGAACAGATCCTGCGCTTCTGCCGCGAGGAGGTGCCGTACTCGACCGCGGTGGTCGTCGATCACTTCGACGAGAGCGAGCGCGAGCCGGCCAGGCCCGCGGCCGCGGGCAAGCTCGCCGGCCTGGTGCGCATCGACGCGACCATCTTCGTCGAGCGCGAGTCGCAAAAGGCCATCGTCATCGGCAAGGGCGGCCAGATGCTCAAGAAGATCGGCGCCACGGCCCGCCAGGAGATAGAGCGGCTGCTCGGCGCGCATGTCTACCTGTCGCTGCTCGTCAAGGTCGAGCGGCGCTGGAGCGAGCGCCCGGAGGCGCTGCGGCGCTTCGGCTACCACCGCCAGGGCTGAGCGGCCTGGCAGCAAAATCAACCCTGCGCGCGGGCGGTTACATACTCTGCACTTTTCGCGGCGGAGTCGCGGGCTTCGCCACTCACCTCCCGGAGCCGACGCTCCGCGCAACGAACGACCGATGTCCGACCTCGAGACCCCGAACCTGCCCCAAGGCGCGGCCCGCCCGGTGATCGCCATCGTCGGCCGGCCGAACGTGGGCAAGAGCACCCTGTTCAACCGCATCGTCGGGGGCCGGCGGGCGCTGGTCGAAGACGTGCCCGGCGTCACCCGCGACCGCAACTACGGCGACGGGGTCTGGAACGGGAGGCCCTTCACCGTCGTAGATACCGGCGGCTTCTTGCCAGAGACCGAGGACAAGCTGCTGCGCCAGGTGCGCGACCAGGCGCGCCTCGCCGTCGAGGAGGCCCAGGTGGTCATCCTCGTCACCGACGGCATGGCCGGGCTGACGGCGGTCGACCAGGACATCGCCGCGATGCTGCGCCGCAGCGGCAAGCCGGTCTTCGTCGCGGTCAACAAGATCGACAGCGCCAGGCGCGAGGAAGAGGGCTTCCTCAGCGACTTCTTCGCCCTCGGCCTCGAGGCGATCTTCCCGACCAGCGCCGAGCACGGCCGCGGGGTGGGCGAGCTGATGGACGCGCTCGTCGCCAGCGTCCCCGAAGCGCCGCTGCCCGGGCCGGTTGACGAGGAGCTGTGCCGGGTGGCGATCGTCGGCCGGCCGAACGTGGGCAAGAGCACGCTCATCAACCGGCTGCTCGGCGAGGAGCGCTTCGTCGCCAGCGACGTCCCGGGCACCACGACCGACTCGGTGGACACGCGCCTGACGTACAAGGGCCGCACCTTCGTGCTCACCGACACCGCGGGGATCCGCCGCAAGCGCTCCATCGCCGCCCGGGTTGAGCAGTTCAGCGTGGTGCGCGCCTTTCGCTCGATCGATCGCGCCGACGTCGTCGTCCTGCTGCTCGACGCGACCGAGCCCGCGGTCGATCAGGACGCGAAGATCGCCGCGCTCGCCCTGGAGAAGGGCAAGGCGATGGTCGTCATGGTCAACAAGTGGGACCTGCTGCCCGACGCCAAGGCGGCCGCCTTCCGCGACGAGCTGAAGCGCAGCATGCCGTTCGTGTCGTGGGCCCCGATCGTCTTTGGCTCGGCGCTCACCGGCGACCACGTCTTCCAGGTGCTCCAGAGGGCAGGGCAGATCTTCGAGCACTACAACGCCCGCCTCCCGACTCCCCAGCTCAACGAGTTCCTGCAGGCCATCGTCGACGAGCACCCCGCGCCGCTGTTCGGCGGCCACCCGGTGCGGCTGTTCTACATCGCCCAGACCGGCTCGCGGCCGCCGGTCTTCTCGATAACCTGCAACAAGCCCGAGGGCGTCACCGACGACTACAAGCGCTTCATCGTCAACCGCATGCGCGAGTCGTTCGGGCTCAAGGTCCCGGTGCGGATCATCGCCAAACGCAAGTCGAAGCGGCCCTTCGTAGCGAAGAAACGCTAGGCCTTTCGACCGGCCGAGCTGGCGCGGAGTCCGGCGCGCGGGCGCGCGGCGACCGGGTGCCTGGAGGGCCCGGCGGCGTGCGCCTGTTCGTTTGACTGCAAATGCGGCCGCTTCTACAGTGGCGGCATGATTGTATGCCCCGTGTGTGAGCACCCGCAGAGCCAAGGAACCGTCTGCGACGTGTGCGGCAAGGTCCTGGTCGCGTCTCAGCCCATCAACCTGGTGCGCGAGGTTCTCCCCGAGCTCGAGACCAACACGGTGCCGGGCGCCGATGCGAACGCGGTGATCGAGCGGCTGGCCGAAATCGACGAGTACCGGGCAAGCCACGTGCAAATCGCTCCCGAGCCGCTGGCGGAGATGGAGCGGACCGAGCACCCGGCGGTCGTGTTGGGCGCGGTCGAGCCTGTGCAGGACTTCGAGCGCACCAGCTACCCGGACGACGGGCAGCGAACGGCTGTCTCACCCGTGATGCGCTGCCGCTACTGTGGCCACACGCAGCAGACAGGGATGTTGTGCGGCCGCTGCGGCCTCAGGATGCCCGGGGCCGAGGCGGCCACCCAAGCCCCGCCCGAAGAGGCGGCGACGACCATCGCCTGCCCGGACTGCGGCGTGATCGGCAAAGTCAATTTCCGCTGTATGGCCTGCGGAGCGTTCTTGAGGGCGCGTATCTGAGCCCTCCCGCGCTCCGCGCGACTTCGCGGCAAGAACGGTCTTCGCGCCCCGGGCCCGCTCGCACGTGACGCAACGGCTGGCCTCGCGAAGGCCGGCCTCGCCGTCATTGAACTGCCCCTGGCGCAGCCGCTCGCGTACGGCTTCGCCACCTCATCGAAGTGACCATGGAAACGGAACCATCCCCCGAGCTCAGTGAGCTCGAAGAGCTTGGCCGCAAGCTGGCGACCCGAAACTCGGTCACCCATTTCGCGCGCAGCTTCGTGCTCTTTTGCGTCTCGTTCGTGAGCCTCGGCGTCGCCTCGCGGCTGCTCGCCGACTCGATCCGCCTGCCGCACTTTTTCTGGCCGATAGCGGCAATCGGGCTGCTGTCGCTTGCGGGCTCGCTCCTGAGCGCGCGAAAAGGCCGCCAGCTCGTCGTCATCGAGCGCCGCGAGTTCGCCCGGTATCGAGAGCTGAGGGCAAAGGCGGGGGTCGATCCCTGAGTCGTCCCGCCGGCCGCCGTCCCGACACGCGGGCCGCACCGGCCTGAACCTTGGGATGCGCGGCCAAGTTCGGCTAGACTCCCGGCACTTTTCGCATGCGAGGGCGACCGATGGGCCAAATCATCCACTTCGTGAATAACTACGAGGATCTCTCGACCGACCGTGGCTACCAGTTCAAGTTCTTCTGCGACCACTGCGGCAACGGGTACATGAGCTCCTTCCAGCCGTCGATGCTGGGGATGGCCTCGGGCCTGCTCAACGCGGCCTCGAGCATCTTCGGCGGCATCCTCGGGCGGGCCTCCGACAGCGCCTACCATGTCCAGCAGGCGGTCGGCGGCAAGGCGCACGACGAGGCGCTCAAGAAGGCGGTCGAGGAGATCAAGCACAAGTTCAAGCAGTGCACGAAGTGCGGCAAATGGGTCTGCCCGGAGGTCTGCTGGAACGAGAAGCGCAACCTCTGCGAGGAGTGCGCGCCCGATCTCGGTGAGGCCACCGCGTCGGCTCAGGCGCGCGCGGCCGTCGAGCAGATCGAGCAGAAGGCCCGGAACACCAACCTCGTCGCGGACGTGGACATGCGCGTCGAGGCGGTCGCCTCCTGCCCGTCCTGCGGCGCGCGCGCCGGGGCTGCGAAGTTCTGCCCCGAGTGCGGACAGCCGCTCAACGCGAAGGAAAAATGCCACAAGTGCGGCACCGAGATGCCCGCGTCCGTGAAGTTCTGCCCCGAGTGCGGCGAGCGCCGGCGGCCGAATCTCTAGCCCCCGCGGCTCGGGCCCGGCCACGCGCTAGCAGCCATGAAACGGGCGCGTTGGCGCCCAAGACCGGGGCCGGACGCCCCACGGCGCCGGCCCCTCGAGGGACGCCATGCGTGAAGAGAGCGCGCTGACGCCGTTCAACGGTCGCTTCCGCCTCCTGGGGCGCGACGGGGCAGAGCTCGAGGCCTCGGACGCCGTCTTCGAGCCCGGTCCGGAAGCGCTCCTGGTGCAGCCCCAGGCCGGCGCCCCGCTTCGCGTCGAATTCGCCGACGTCGACGGGCTCGCGTCGGCGGACTACGTCTCGACTCTCGTCCTTGAGAGCGGCGAGCGAATCGAGGCCTCGATGCTCGGGCGGCGCTTTGGCGAGTACGCCGACGCGCTCGGGGCTTCGCTGCGCGACTACCAGGCGAAGAACCTGCTGCTCGAGGAGCCGTCGGGCGGCGAGTCGTTCACGTGCGATTTCGAGGGCGACGGCGAGGCCGGCGCCGCGGAGGTCCGCGTCTACGCGACCAGCCTCGCGCTCATCGCGCGGGAGCAGACTCCTTTCTCGGTGCCCTTTGGCGAGGTGCGTTCGATCTCCTTCGACGACGCGCGCTACGCCATCGACCTCGAGACGGGCGCCGGCCGGCTTTCGCTGTTGCGCCTGGGCAAGCGCTCCGAGCCCTGCCGCCGTCTCATCGAGTCGCGCCTCGCGGAGCTGCGCAAACGGACGGCAGAGGCCCTCGCGTTCCTCGTGCCAGGCCTGCCGACGCTCGGCGCGCGCAGGCTGGCGCAGGCGCTGCCCGACGGCGTCCCCGCGCAGCGGGCGCAGCTCGACGCCATCTCCCCAGAGGTCTGGCCGACCCTGGTCGAGTCGGCGGTCGGCGACCCGAAGCTGAGGGAGGCGTTCGAGGCGCTCGCGGCCCTGTGCCCGGCCGAGCAGATCGCCGCGGGCATCAAGGAGACGAACGCGCGCCAGGACGTCGAGGGCGAGGAGGAGCCCGAGGAACCGGAGCAGGCGGATGCGGTCGGCCCCAAGGGCGCTGCGCACGAAGAGGAGCCGGAGGAGGCGCAGGGAGGGGAAGCCGAAGAGAACCCCATGACCGGCCGCGTCGTCTGGTTCCTCTTCCCGATCATCTCGCAGGAGCGCTCGAAGCCAGGGAACGCCATCGCCGTCGAGGTCGCCAGCCGGCAGGGGCGCGCCACGTACCTGTTCCGGATCGCGCCGCCCGAGGTCTATCGGGAGGCGAGCTGGGAAGAGCTGCAGTCGCTGGCGCGCGACCGGATCGGCTCGGTCTCCCGCGCCCTGGTGGCGCTCACTTTCAAGCGCGAGCCCATCTTCCTTTCGGACGAGAAGCTGCGCAGCGAGCGCTACGCGCGATACCGGCTGGCCATGCGACTGTCGGCGCCGCTCAAGGCGGCGCGCGCGACCTTCGTCGGTCGCGCGGTACACGGGACGGCGTGGCGCAAGCAGCTTGAGCAGGCCTTGGCGCGGGCCAACTCCTAGGCGCGCCGGCGCGCACACGGCAGGCAGGCGCCCGGGGGCACG
>JBMNNX010000030.1:0-37358 GCA_050942745.1 Myxococcales bacterium | reverse complement strand
CCTTCCCAGGGCGCGACCTCGTGCGCGGACGGCGCGCTGAAGACCTGCGTCGCCGACGAGCGCGGCTGCCTGTCGTGGAGTCCCGAGACCGCGTGCGCCGAGGGCTTCTGCGGCGACGCGACGAGCTGCGGGCAGTGCAGCCACGGCTGCCCGGCCGTCAACGACATGCAGTGCGCGAACGGCGCGCTCTCGACCTGCCGCGCCGACGCGAACGGCTGCCGCGCTTGGAGCGCCCCGGTCGCCTGTGAAGACGGCTTCTGCGCGGACGCGTCGAGCTGCGGGGTCTGCGACGGCGAATGCCCTGTCGAGGGCGCGACCGACTGCGCAAACGGCGCGCTGAAGACCTGCGTCGCCGACCAGCACGGCTGCCTCGCCTGGAGCGCTCCGGTCGCCTGCGAAGACGGCTTCTGCGCGAACGCGTCGACCTGCGGCGTCTGCGAGGACGAGTGCCCTGCCGAAAGCGCGACCGCGTGCGCGGACGGCGAGCTGAAGACCTGCCTCGCCGACCAGCACGGCTGCCTCGCCTGGACCGCTCCGGTCGCCTGCGAAGACGGCTTCTGCGCCGACGCGGCGAGTTGCGGGGTCTGCGACGACGAGTGCCCGGCAGAGGGCGCGACGGAGTGCGTAGACGGCGCGGAGAAGACCTGCGTCGCCGACCAGCACGGCTGCCTCGCCTGGACCGCTCCGGTCGCCTGCGAAGATGGCTTCTGCGCCGACGCGGCGAGCTGCGGCGTCTGCGCCGACGAGTGCGCCGCGGGTGCCTCCGAGTGCGCGAACGGGCAGACGAGGTCCTGCGTCGCCGACCAGTATGGCTGCCTCGCCTGGAGCGACCCGGCGCCCTGCCCGCACGGCAACGGCTGCCGCGACGCGCTCTCGTGCGATCCCTGCGACCACGAGTGCGACACGTGGGGCGCGCGCTGTGCGGGCGACACCCTCGAGACCTGCGTCGTCGATCTGCAGGGCTGCCGCAGGCTCCTGAGCGAGTCCTGCGCGCTCGGCTGCGCGAACGCGGCGTGCGCGAGCTGTCCGAGCATCGCCGACCCGATGACGAGCGCGGTGATGAACGACCAGTCGGGCTTCTACTACGACATCGTCCTCCGGGACAGCACTGCCATCGCGCGCTGGGACGAGCGCAACGGCCCGTACACCGGCAGCGGCCGCGGCCTGACCACCGTAGACATCTCCGACCCGAGCGCCCTCGTGGCGACGAGCGTGCAGACCATCTCGACAAGCGGCCGCATGACGAGCCTGCAGCTCGTCGGCGATAGGCTCTACTTCCTCAACGGCGACGGAATCGAGATCTACGACGCGGCCGATCCGCTCAACCCGCGCCGCCTCGGCTCCTTCCCCCTCGCCGACAGCGCGTCGATCAAGCGCGACCTCTCGGTCACCGGGACGCTCGCCTGCCTCGCTGCCGACGATGGGTTGCACTTCATAGACGTCAGCCAGAGCGCGAGCCCGGTGCTGCTCTCGCAGTACTTCCCGGCGATTCGCCCCGCGCAGATCCAGTGCGCCGGGCGCTACGCGGCGGTCTCCGGCGGCACCGGAGTCGAGATCATCGACCTGCTCGATCCCTCCAGCCCGGCCTTCGCCGCGGGCGCGACCGTCTCGAACCTCGACGTCTACGGCGACACGCTGCTCTTCGACGGCTCGACGCTCTTCGTCGCGAGCTACTCCTCGTACGGCAGCGCTCTGTGGGATTCGCTCGACGTTTACCGCTTCATCCCGCCCGACCGGCTCGACAAGGTCGGCGCGCTCGGCGGCATCTCGGGGCTCGAGGTGGTCGTGCGCCGCGGAGACGAGCTCGCCGCGGCCACGACCACGTCCGTCGGGCTCATCGACATCTCGGACCTTGCGGCGCCGCGCTGGAAGAAGCGCTCGGCCCTCGCCGACCGCCTCCGCGGCCTGGCCTACGACGGCAGCACCATCTTCGGCGCGGGCGACGGCGTGGCGGCCTTCGACCCGTCGAAGATGCCGGACGTCGTGCTGCGCTCGCTCGCTTCGAACGACTACCTGAACGGCAGCGCGACGCTCGGCTCCCTCGTGTTCCAGGCGCGCAGCGTGAGCGGCCTGGTCGTCCTCGACTACCGCGACCCGACCAACCCGGTGGTGTTGAGCGCCACGCCGATGAGGGCGACCGGCGTCGAGCTCGCCGGGCACCTCGCCTTCGTCGCGGTCGAGACCGCCTCGGCGGCCATGCTGCAGGTCTACGACGTGAGCTGCCCGTGGAGCCCGCGCCTGGTCGGGAGCGTGAACGTCCCGCGCGGCGCCTACGACGAGCCGTGGATCCGCTCGCTGAGCCTGACTGGCGATCGTGCCTGGGCGCTGTGCAGCGTCGGGGACGTGTGCGTCTTCGACATCCGCGATCCCGGGGCGCCAAGCTTGCTCGCCAAGAGCGACGTGATCCGCGCGACGGTCGGCGTCTCCTCGACACGCTCGGTGTTCGAGGTGATGGACAACAACCTCATCATCCCCGAGCCCGACCTGCTGACGGTCGTCGATATGTCCGACCCGTCGGCTCCGGCGACCGTGGGCTCCGTCGAGCTGCCGGGCTACCTCAACCCGATCGACATCGAGGTAGGCGGCGACAAGGCGTACGTGGTGATGCCCTGCTTCTACGTGGAGGGCGACATCTGCCACTACGTCGTCGATCTGTCGGTGCCGAGCGCGCCGCGCGTCATCGGCAGCCACGTCCAGTGGCTCTTCCAGAGCGCAGGGCTCTACTCGACCCACAGCTCCTACGGCGAGCTCAGCTCACTGAGGCTCGCGGGAACGCGCCTCTTCCTGAGCAACCAGTGGGGCGGCATCTACGTGCTCGACGTGGGCGACCCGGCGCAGCCGCGGCGCGAAGCCGAATACTGGACCGCATACCCCGCGAGGAAGCCCTTCGTGAAGGGGCGATTCCTGACGTCCTATGTCGTTTCCGATTTCCCCTATCCCGCCCCGGTGCGATTCGCCGACCAGGTGATCGAGATGTGCCGCTAACGCGCCCGCGTCCGCCAAGTTCGGCCGACGCCGGCTCGCCGGGGCATGTCAGACCCCGGTGCTACCTTCGGGCCCCGAGCGCAACTCGGAGGCCGCCATGGAGCAAACGATGCGCTGGATCCTGCCAGCGGAAGACCCTCGCCTGGCGCAGACTCTCGCCAACGAGCTTTCGCTCCACCCCGTATGCGCCCGCGTGCTCGTTGCGCGCGGCTACTCGACGCCCGAGGCCGCCAGCGCGCTGCTGCGCGACCGGCTCGCCGACCTTCCGGATCCGTCGGGCCTGCTCGGCATGGCTCGGGCCGTCGAGCGGATCGTCCGCGCGGTGCGCGAAGGCGAGGCGGTCACCCTCTACGGCGACTACGACGTGGACGGGGTCACCGCGAGCGCCATCGTGGCGCTCTTTCTGCGCAGCGTGGGCGCGCGGGTCTCGACCTACATCCCGCTGCGGATGGAGGAGGGCTACGGCCTGAACGCCGAGGCGATCGACCGCATCGCCGCCGACGGGACGCGCCTGCTGGTGGCGCTCGACTGCGGCATCTCCGCGTTGAGCGAGGCCGAGCGCGCCGCCGCGCTGGGCATCGACCTCGTCGTCGTTGACCATCACCAGCCGGGCGCCGAGCTGCCGCGCGCGGTCGCGGTGCTCGATCCCCATCAGCCCGGCTGCACCTTCCCCGGCAAGGAGCTTTGCGCCGCGGGCCTGGCGTTCTTCCTGGTGGTCGCGCTGCGGCGGGCGCTGCGCGAGGGCGGCTTCTTCGCCGGCCGCCCAGAGCCGAACCTTCGCGAGTACCTCGACCTCGCCGCGCTCGGCACCATCGCCGACGTCGTGCCCCTGGTCGGCGTCAACCGCATCCTGGTCAAGCACGGCCTCGACAAGATCGCCAAGGCCCGGCGCCCCGGGGTGCGCGCGCTCAAGCTCGTCTCCGGCCTCGCGGCCGACGCGACGCTGACCGCCGGCCAGGTCGCCTTCCGGCTCGCGCCGAAGATCAACGCCGCCGGCCGGCTCGCCGACGCGAGCGCCGGGGTCGAGCTGCTCACCACCACCGACCAAGCGCGCGCGACCGCGCTCGCGACCGAGCTCGAGGCGGCCAACTCCGAGCGGCAGGCCATAGAGAAGCGCATCGTCGATGAGGCCATCGCGCAGGCCGAGAAGCTCGGCGGCGAGAAGGCGCGCGGGCTCGTGCTCGCGGGAGAAGGGTGGCACCCCGGCGTCATCGGGATCGTCGCCTCGCGCGTCGTCGAGCGCTTTCACCGGCCCGCCTTCGTCATCGGCATCGACGGGGACGAGGGACGCGGCTCGGGCCGCAGCATCGAGGGCTTTCACCTCTTCCGCGCGCTCGAGGCGTGCGCGCCGCTGCTCGTGCGCTATGGCGGCCACAGCCACGCGGCGGGCCTGACCATCGCCGCCGACCGGATCGAGGAGTTTCGCCAGAGGTTCGACGCCCTCGCCCGCGAGCGCATCGCCGAGGCCGACCTCGTCGCGCGCTGCCGGATCGACGCGGTGCTCGCCACCCAGGAGATTGACCTCCCGCTCGCGGAGTCGCTCGCGCGGCTCGCGCCCTTTGGCGCCGGCAACCCCGAGCCCGTGCTCGCCGCGCTGAAGCTGCGCGCGCACCCGCGCCTGCTGCCAGCGAAGAACGGCGGCGACGGCCACCTCAAGCTCTCCATCGAGGGCGCCCGCCACCTCGACGTCATCGGCTTTGGATTCGGGCCACAGGCCGCGCTCGCCAGCGGGCCGATCGATATGGCCTTCCACCTCGGCGTGGACGAGTGGAATGGCACGCGGCGCACCTCTCTGCGGCTCAAGAGCCTCACGCAGGCCGGGCACTGAGCGCCGGGCGAAAAGAACGCGCAGGCGAGGACGTGCTCGACTTCAGGCCGGGCGCAGCGCGCCGGGCCGCCGTAGTCGTGGCCGAGCCCGGTCCGGCGGCTCAGGTGGCCGAAGCCCCCGGACACTGTCGCTCGCTCTTGGCTCTCGGCTCGGGAGCGGAGCAGCGCTCGTACCGGCGGGCGGACATCGGGGCGACACGAAGCCCGGGGCGCCGCCCCCACACCCCCTCTCCCTCGGGCGCGCGAACGAGAGGTTGTGCTCGTCGCGACCGCCTCAGCGCGCCCGAGGGGAGGGGGCTTTCACGGTTGGCGCGCGCGGCCGAGAAGGAATCCGACGAGGCGACACGATGAGGGAAAGCCAGCAGGGGCTCTGGCGGCGCGGCGGGCCAGGCCCTGAGCCAGCGAAAAGGAGGGCTTTGACGGAGGACGTACGCGGTCGAGAGGCGTCCCTACCGCCTCACCACGCGCCGGGCCTGCGAGGCCGGGCGCATTGCCATGCGCCCCTACCAACGCGGCCTCCCGCAGGACCCACTCAGAACTCAGAACTCAAAACTCACAACTGGCCCTCACGCCAACCCCCAGCGCACCCTCCCCTTCGACAGCAGCGCGCCGACCTTGGCGAGATCGTGCAACCGCATGCGCTCGGCCTCCCGCTCGAAGGCGAGCTTGCAGCGCTCGGAGCAGAAGTAATAGCGCTTCTTCTTGTACTCGCTGCTCGGGGTGTTCTGGTTTGGCTCGATCGTCTTGCCACAGATCGGGTCGTGGTCAGCCATTCCGCCCTCCGTCGCCCGCGAGACCCTTGCCTCCGAATCCTCGCCGCCTGCGCAATAGGGCCTGCAATCCGGCTGCCGGAATATGGGGAGCTACCACCAAGCGCCTGACCGGTGGGACAGCCGAGCCGCAAAGCTCGCGATTCCAGAAGCGAATCCGGGCTCGTGCCCCCTCCCATGCGCCGCCGCGCGCAGCCCGCGCCGCGGCGGCCGCCGGGGGCAGCCCACTTCCACGCAACGGAAGCAGATTGCCCTCGAGACACGCGGCCACATCCACAGCCCCTTTCGGGCTGTGGCGGCTATCGGGAGGCGCCACCGCGCGCGGGCCTACGCGAACTCGTAGCCACACCAGCCGCACCGCTCGCCCGGCTTGCCCTCGGTGTCGCGAAGCAGGGCCTTGCAACCCGGGCACTCGATGCCCTTGCCGGCGGTCTTCGGATAGGTGAAGCCGCGCTGACGCAAGATCTTGATGGCGCGCCGATACTCCTCGAGGAGCCCCTCCTCCGGCGGCAGGTGCCCGCTGTCTTCGAGTTGTTCGATTGCGGCGTCGATTGCCCAATCCATGACATTAAGCACGTCGGTCAATACCTGAATTCGCGCCTTAATATCTGTCAGGTCGTTAACGACTATTGCGTTGAGGTCGTCCTGCCGAGGCATCGTGCTCGATCTCCCGTCGCTCGGGCGCCGCAGAAAAAGCCGTCTGGTTACGCCGCCTAATCGCCGCGTTTGGTGTTAGCGCTTGATTGGCTCGCGACGGCTGAACTATAAACCGGCCCGTCGCTCACACCGCTACTTGGTTGCTGTCGGCTGGCCTAATCCGGCTCATTGCAACGCGTCCAAGCGCCGCTGCCGCAGAGCGACGGCGAACCAACTCGCTCGCCCTTGGGAGGCGAAAATGGGCAAGGAATCTGGGCCCATCCGGGTGGCTGTCCTGGGCCTGGGCTTCATAGGCCGACTTGTCGCCCGGAACGCCCTCCGGTCGCCCGAGCTGAGCCTGATCGGCGCCGCGGACACCGACCGCGCGCTGGCAGGCCGGCCGCTCGCCGACCTGGTGCCGCAAGCGCCCAAGGATCTGCGCGTCGAGTCCGACCTCGCCCCGCTGCTCAAGGGGCTCAAGGGCGGCGTCCTGCTGCACGCGGGCGGCCCGCGCTTCGAGGAGGCGCTGCCCGTCCTCGAGGCCGCGGCCCGGGCCGGCGTCCACGTCGTCTCGACCTGCGCCGAGCTGGCGTTTCCGTGGCTGCACTACGAGCAGAAGGCCGAGGCCCTCGACCAGCTCGCGAGCTCGCGCGACGTCGCCATCCTCGGCACCGGGGTGAACCCCGGGTTCGTGCTCGACCGGCTGGTCGCGACCGCGGGCGGGGCCTGCGGCCCGGTCAACCGCATCTTCGCCGAGCGGCTCGTGGACGTCGGCGCGGACCCGCGCGAAGAGCTTCGCCGGCGGAGCGGCCTGGGGCTGAGCGAGCAGGAGTTCGAGGCGAAGGCGGACGCGGGCGAGATAGGCCACGTCGGCCTCGCCGAGTCGGCGGCGCTCGCCACCGTGGGGCTGGGCCTGGACTTCGACGAGATCGAGGAGGAGCTCGTCCCGGTCTTCGCCGAAGAGGACCTGCCCGGAGCCAAGAAGGGTCAGGTCGCCGGCGTCTTCCAGCGCGCCCGAGGCTTCCTCGAGAACCGCGAGATCGTCTGCCTCGAGCTGACCGTCGCCGCGGGGCTCGACGAGAGCCGTGACCTCGTGCGCCTGGATGCCGAGCCGCCGGTCGAGCTCGTGGTGAAGGGCGGCTACCCGGAGGACGAGGCGACCGCCTGGGCAGTGATCAACGCAGCCACGCGAGTCGTCCCGGCTGAGCCGGGGATTCTGACGGTGCTCGAGTTGCCGGCGGGGCGCTGATCGCCGGCGGTTTGGGGGAGTGACATGCTGGATCGCCGCCTCATAGGGAAGAGCCACCCGCCCGTCCTCTGCGAAATCGAGAAGGGCGCCATTCGCAGCTTCGCCAGGGCGCTCGGAGACGACAACCCGCTGCACCTCGACGAGGAGGCCGCGCGCGCGGCCGGCTACCCGGGGCTGCTCGCGCCCCTGACGTTCGCCTCGACGCTGTCGGCGGGCTTCGACCCGCTGGCCGCGGTCGACGTCGCCTCGCGAAGCGTCCTCGTCGCCGAGCAGAGCTTCGAGTACCACCGGCCGATTTGCGCCGGGGACAAGCTGCTCGTGACGAGCCGCATCGTCGACATCTACGAGAGGCACGGACCGGGCGGCAGCCTCGACGTCGCCGTGATCGAAGACGAGGGGCGCGGCGCGCAGGGCGAGGTCGTCTACCGCGCCCGCCGCACCTTCATCGTGCGTCCGCCGAACCCGCCAGCGCAGGCGGAGCAGCCGGGCGAATAGCCGATTCGAGCATCAAAGCCGCTTGGCGCGCCGCGAGGCGCTGGAGGCGAAGATGGCTGCATCGAAGAAGCTGTACCTCGAGGACCTTCGGGTCGGAGACGAGCTGCCCACCCTGGTCAAGCCCGCCATCGACCGGGTCCAGATCGCCCGCTATGCCGGCGCCGCCAACGACTTCAACCCGATGCACGTCGACGAGCCAGCGGCACGGGAGGCGGGGATGCCGTCGGTCTACGCCCACGCGCTGATGCCGATGGGGTTCATGGGCCAGTTTCTGATCGACCGGCTCAAGGGTGGGCGTATCACGCGGCTCGCAGTGCGCTTCGTCAAGCTGGTGTGGCCCGGCGATACGCTCGCCTGCAAGGGCCGCATCCTCGCGCGCCGCTGCGACGAGAAGGGCAACTACTTCGTCGACGTGGACATTTGGGCCGAAAACCAGCGCGGAGAGCTCGTGCTCAAGGGCCACGCGACCGGCCAGCTCTACTTCAACGCCGAAGACGAGGCGCGCCAGCGCCGCGGGGAGCCGCCTCTCATCGTGGACCTCAGCGAACAGGGCGAGTTGCCGCGCGCCATCAAAGGCAGGCCCATCACCGTCAAGCCGGCTGCTGCGGCCCGGAGCTCAACGAAGAAGTCGGGCTCGACACGGCCGAAGAAGGCCTCCTCCGGCAAGAAGACGGCGAAGCCGGCCAAGGCATCGCGGGCAAAGGCCAAGCCAGCGGCCCGAAGCTCGAAGAAATAGCCGGATGTCCCCTTCTCATCGCCTCCTCCTCGCGTTTTCGATCTCGCTCGTTCAGGCATGCGTCCCGGCGCCCGCCCTCCCGCCAGCGGGCGCCGCCGCGACCGCCCCCACTGCCGCTGCCGCCGATGCGCGCGCCGGGCTCCTGATGCGGGCGGACGGCGCCTTCGCCCGCCGCGCCGAGATCGCTCAGGCGCAGCACGCCGTTACCGCCTGGGAACAGGCCCTCGGCGACCGCGAAGACCGCGACCTGCACCTGCGGCTTGCCCGCGCGCGCTATTTCCTCGGGCTCGCCTCCGAAGGCGACGCGCGCCGGGCTCACTTCGAGCGAGGCGCCGAGCACGCCCTGCGCGCCTGGTGGCCCGCCGGCGCGAGCGCCGACGAGTGCGCCGCGGCTCAGGCGCACGCGGAGGCGGCGCCGCTGTTCTGGCGTGCGGCGAACCTCGCCGAGCTGGCGCGCGAACACGGCATCGTCGAAGGCGCGTCCGCGCGCGCGCTCGCCGTGTGCCTCGCCGAGCGCGCGGTGGCGCTCCAACCCGAGCTCTTCCACGGCGGCCCGCTGCGGCTGCTCGGGCGACTGCTCGCCTCGTTGCCGGCGCTCAGCGGCGGGGACCTCGCCCGGAGTCGAACGCTGCTCGAGGCGGCTGTCGCGCGCGCCCCCGAGTTCCTTCAGAACCGGGTCGATCTCGCCGCCTACTGGGCGGTCAAGGCACAGGACCGCAGGGCATTCGAGTCGGCGCTGCGGGCGGTGCTCGCCGCGCCTGACGGCGACGCGGCGATCGCCCCGGAGAACGCGCTCGCCCGCAGGCGCGCCCAGGCGCTGCTCGAACGAGCCGACGTGCTCTTCTGAATGACGCCACGCGCCGCGCTGGCGCGCGCTTGCTCCGACCCGGCGGATACCCAGTTGTAAGGCGCGCCTCGCTTGCTCGATCGCGGCGGGCGCTTGCTTCGACCCGGCGGATACCCAGTTGTGAGGCGCGCCTCGCTTGCTCCATCGCGGCGGGCGCTTGCTTCGACCCGGCGGATACCCAGTTGTGAGGCGCGCCTCGCTTGCTCCAACGCGGCGTGCGCTTGCTCGGACCCGGCGGATACCCAGTTGTGAGGCGCGCCTCGCTTGCTCGACCGCGGCGGGCGCTTGCTCGGACCCGGCGGATACCCAGTTGTGAGGCGCGCCTCGCTTGCTCCATCGCGGCGCCGCTTGCTCGGACCCGGCGGATACCCAGTTGTGAGGCGCGCCTCACCCTCCCGATCCCGTGCGCGAGCTGAGGAAAAGGGCCTGACGGGCATGGGGAAAAGACGAGCGCGACCGGGGCACTGGCGAGCGGACCTCATACCCGTCACCACCGTCCCAGCGCCATAAGGAGGTGGCTTGGCCGCGGATGGCGCGCTGAAGAGACGAAGACGCCCCACCGCGGTGGCGAAGCGAGCCCGATCGCAGTGGCGTCGGGCGGCAGCGACCTCTACTCGTCGGCGCGGGTGGCGATGGCGAGCTGCGACAGGCCGGCCG
The DNA here is from genome assembly GCA_050942745.1 of Myxococcales bacterium. Taxonomy (GTDB): domain Bacteria; phylum Myxococcota; class Myxococcia; order Myxococcales; family UBA5297; genus UBA10939. Next base: position 27,156 of record JBMNNX010000030.1, on the reverse strand, counting down.
CCTTCGCGAGCTCCATCACCTCGACGACGCGGCCGTGGGGCACGCCCTCGTCGGCCTGGATGATGACCGAGGTGTCCACCGAGATGCTCTTCGCCTGCTCGAAGGTCACCTTCAGCTCGTCCGCGTCCATCACCTTTCCGCCGATGACGACCCGGCCGTCCTGCAGCACCGCCACGACGAGGTCGCTCTGCGTCGCCGAGATCTCCTTCGCGCCGCCCTTGGGCAGGTTCACCTTCACGCCCGCCTGCCCGCCCGCATCGACGAGCGCGGAGCTGGTGACCATGAAGATGATCAGCAGCACCAGAAAGATGTCGGTGAGCGGGGTGATGTTGATCTCGGCGACCACCCCGTCGTCGAGCCCGTCGCCGTTGCTCTCTGGCAGCTTGCCCATCGCCATCGCCGCGCTCCCTCGGATCAGGCGCCGGCGGCCGGCGTGGCTTCCGCTTCTTCGTTGCTCGTCCCGACGACGTTGGGCCGCTCGCGCAAAAGCTCCACGAACTCGTCGGTGATCAGCTTGAGCTCGGCGGCGAGGCGCGCGAGGCGCGCCTGGAAGAAGTTGTAGAAGACGACCGCCTCGATGGCGACGAAGATGCCGGCAGCGGTGGCCACCAGCGCCTCGGAGATGCCGTCGGCGACGACCGCGAAGCCGCCCGTGCCCGCCGCCGCCATCGCGCTGAACGCGGTGCGGATGCCGACCACGGTGCCGAACAGGCCGACGAACGGCGAGATGGTGCCGATGGTGCCCAGGCCCCACAGGTGCGACTTGAGCTTGAGCGTCAGGGCGACCCGCTCGCGCTCGACCGCGGCGTCGAAGCTCTCGCGAGCGCCCTGGCCGTAGCGGGCAAAGCCGGCGAGGAAGACCTCGGCGACCATCGCCCGGCTGCGCTCGCAGTAGGCGCGCGCCTGCGCGTGGTCGCCTCGCAGCAGGCTCTTGGAGACCTGCTCGTGCAGCGCGCGCGCCTCGGGCACCACCCGCCACATGGCGATGATCCGCTCGACGGCTATCGCCAACGCGAGCAGCGAGCAGACGGCGATGACGACGAGCGTGTAGCCGCCGTGCGACGCCAGTTGGAGCAGGTCCTGGTCGAACATGGAATGGTTGCCCGGATTTGCTATTGGCTCAGCTCGGCCGCTTCCGAGAGCCACAGCCCGTGGGGTGGTCAACGGCGAAGGGTGTTTCTTATTCCTCCGAAGATCAAGGAGATTGGCGCCCGGTTGACCTGCGGACCGCGGCGCTTTTCGGCGCCATAGGCGGAGGATTGTCGGGCCCGCCACCCGCCCGTTCGCGCTATCGTGCGCTATCCATGAGCGCCGCCATGAAGCCAAGAACCCCTGTCGCCCTGCTCGGCCTCGCGCTGCTGCTCGCCGCCTGTCCGCCGCGACCTCTTCGCTTCGGCCCCGAGGGCGAGATCACCGAACCGGACACCTTGCTCCGCCTGCTCGACCGGCGAGCCGAACGCGTCCAGACCCTCAAGTCCGAAGCCCGGGCGCGCATCAAAACGCCGCAGCAGTCGGGCACGGTGAACGAGTTCGTCGCGGTGCAGCGCCCCGAGTTGCTGCACCTCGAGACGTTGGACTTCTTCGGCAAGCCGGTCGCGGCGCTCGCGACCAACGGCGAGAGGTTCGCGCTCTACAACGGGCAGGACGCGACCTTCTACACAGGCCCGGCGAGCGCGGCCAACGTCTCGCGCCTGCTGCCGCTCGTGCTCGACCCGCGCGAGGCGGTGATGATCCTCCTCGGCGAGGTCCCGAGGATCGCCGCCGAAAGAGCCCGGCTAATCGTGGACGAGGAGGCGCGAGCCTACCGGCTCACGCTGACGAGCGGCGCGGTCACCCAGCGCATCTGGGTCGGCACCGATGATCTTCGGCCGCTGCGAAGCGAGATTCGCGGCACGCGCGCCTATGACGTGAGCTTCGACAACTACCAGCTCATCGAAGGCGTCATCTTCCCGGTGGAAATCGCCCTCGTCGCCGTGGACGAGCGCGGCAAGCCGACCGGGGTCGAGATTTCGCTGAAGTACCAGGAGCTCGAGCTGAACCCCTCGCTCAGCCCTGCCCTCTTCCGACTGAGCCAGCCGCCGAACACGCGCTTGATCGAGGTCGATGAGCTCGGCAGACCTCTCGGCGCCGGCCCGGAGGTGCCGCCTCCCGAGCAGCCGGGGCTGCCGCCTGGCGCAAGTGAGGGCGAATAGCGGCGCGCTAGTCGAGAGTCGAGAGTTGACGGCGGGGCGGGCGTTCCGCCGCGGGGCGGGCCCGACGGTCGGGGGAGTCGGGCTCGGTTGCGGTGGCGCACCTCGAAGCGCGGGCGCAGTCGGGCATCAGCCACCGGAGCACGCGCCAGCGAGGGTCCTCGCTCGCCGGGCCACCAACGGAATCGGCGGCCGGAGGTCATGCCTGCCTCGCGGTCGGCCTGCCCTAGGGCCGTAGCGGGACGCCTCGCCGCGAGGCAGTGGCCGGCCGCGCTGGCGTCCGCTCCGGAGCGCGAGCTCCTGCCGTGTGTCACCTCGGCGAGCTCGGCCCCGTGTAGGAGCGGGTCGGAGAAGAAAGTCGGTTGCCAGCGGTTGTGAACGCGGCGACACTCGCGCGCGCACGACCGCCAGGTTCCGGTCGCGAACACAAACGGCGTGCTCCGCAAATGACCACGACTCTCATCTTCCTTTGGTTCGTAGTGGCTGCTGCCTTGGTGTTCGACTTCACCAACGGCTTTCACGATTCGGCCAACGCGATCGCCACCTCGATCTCCACGCGGGCGCTCTCACCTACCACGGCGCTGGCGATGGCGGCGGTGCTCAACGTGGCCGGCGGGCTGCTCTCCGTTGAGGTGGCCAAGACGCTCGGCAACGGCATTGTCGACGCCGCGGTGGTCACGCCCCCGGTAGTGCTCGCGGCGCTGCTCGGCGCGATCACCTGGAACATCATCACCTGGTACTTCGGGCTGCCCTCGTCGTCCTCGCACGCGCTCATCGGCGGGCTGGCCGGGGCGGTGATCGTGGCCACGACCGTCGGGGCAGTGAAATGGTCGGGCGTGCTGCACAAGGTGATCATCCCGACGGTGACCTCGCCGTTTATCGGATTCGCCGCGGGCGCGCTCCTGCTGGCCATCCTCTTCTGGACCTTCCGCCGGGCGACCCCCGGCCCGCTCAACCGGCGCTTCCGGACGATTCAGACGATCTCCGCGGGCTTGATGGCCTTCAGCCACGGCTCCAACGACGCCCAGAAGACGATGGGGATCATCGCGCTGGCGCTGCTGGCGGCCGGTAAGATCGATCACTTCCACGTGCCGCTCTGGGTGAAGCTGGCCTCGGCAGGCGTGATCGGCCTGGGAACCTTCGCCGGCGGCAAGCGCATCATCCGCACCATGGGGATGAAGATGGTGAAGCTGCAGCCGATTGACGGCTTTGCCGCCGAGACCGCCGCGTCCGGAGTGCTGCTCGCCACTGCTTCGATGGGCTTCCCGGTCTCCACGACCCACGTCATCACCACCGCGATCATGGGAGTGGGAGCCACCAAGCGCTTCAGCGCGGTGCGCTGGGGCGTGACCCTCAACATCCTGGTCGCCTGGATTCTGACGCTGCCGGCGGCCGCGCTCATCGGCGGAGGCTTCTGCAAGCTCTTCGAGATGGTGGGGATCCTCTGATGCCGGGGTCGACACCTCCGGGCGGGCGAACGGCCAGCTCGGTCGCGGCGCTGCCTGAAGTAGGTGAGGTTGGACTGCGAGGCGCGGGGCCGGCCGAGTCGAAACGCACGTGAATCAATTCCGGGCCTCATGGCCTCGATGAAAAGGAGCGAACCGTGGCCTTCAGTCTGCTTCCGAGAGAAGACTCCTACTTCGTGCTCTTCGAGCGCGCCGCCGACGCCGCCAACCGCGGCGCCTCGCGCTTGCAGCAGCTGATGGACGACTACAGCCAGGTCGCGGCGGCGGTGAACGAGATCAAGGCGATCGAACACGAGGGCGACCGCGTCACCCACGAGACGCTGGACAAGCTCAACCGCACCTTCATCACTCCGCTCGAGCGCGAGGACATCCACATCCTCGTCACGTCGATTGACGACATCCTCGATTCGCTCGACTCGGCCGCCAGCCGGCTGCACCTGTACGAGATCCTCGAGCCCACCCACGAGCTGCGCCAGCTCATCTCGGTGCTCGTCGAGGCGACCGCGGTGGTGAAGGACACCGTGAGCAGCCTCTCCAACCTCAAGGACCCGCAGGTCATCTTCGACAAGTGCAAGGAGATCAAGCGGCTGGAGACCCAGTCCGACGAGATCCTGCGCGTCGCGCTGCAGCGGCTCTTCCGCGAGGAGAAGGACGCGCTGGCGGTGATGAAGTGGAAGGAGATCTACGAGAAGCTCGAGCGCGCCCTGGACATGTGCGAGAAGGTCGCGAACGTCGTCGAGGCGATCGTGCTCAAGCACTCCTGAGCGTGGGGCGGGCCGCGCCGCGTCGGCTCAGACGTGGCGCGGTCGCGCGCAGGCGGGTGGTGCCGGCGTCGCTGCGCCGCTTCGGCCTCCGGCACGAGGCCCGAGCGATCGCCGGCGGTTCGCGGGACCGGTGGAACCGGCTGCGCGCGCGGGCGATGGCGCGGCATCGGCGCGCTCGCGCTCCGTCGCCCTGGTCTACGCGACGCTCGGGACGCCCACGCGCTCCCCTGCTCGGCGGTGGTCTCCACCCGGCCGGCGTTGATAGTGTCCGGCGCCGAGCGCCGGCGGCGGCCGCCGAATTCGACGACCAGCGCCGCCCGGCTGCGGCGCCTCGCGCGAAGGCAAAGGCCGGGTGAGCCTGTGGGGGCTCAAGATTCGTTGTCGTCTTTCCGCGCCGCGATGTAGTGTTCGCCGACCAACTTTGAGGGGCCTCGCGGAGAGCGTTGGAATTCAGGAGACCTCTTGGCATCGATTGAGGAGCTTCAGGCGCGGCTGGACATGACCCGCCTGCCCCGCCACGTCGGCATCATCATGGACGGCAATGGGCGCTGGGCGAACCGGCGCGGGCTGCCGCGGGTCGAGGGACACCGAGAGGGCAGCCAGTCGGTGCGGGCCGTCACCCGGCTCGCGCGCCGGCTGGGCATCCAGGCCCTGACCCTCTACGCGTTCTCCAGCCAGAACTGGCAGCGGCCGGCCGAAGAGGTGGCGGCGCTGATGGGGCTGCTGCGCGAGTACCTGATCTCCGAGCGCGCCGAGATCATGGACAACGGCATCCGGCTGTTGGCGCTCGGCGATCTCGACAAGCTGCCGCGCATCGTGCGCGAGCCGCTCGACGCGCTCATCGCCGACTCGTCGAAGAACACCAGGATGGCCCTGTCGCTGGCGCTCTCGTACGGCGGGCGCGAAGAGATCCTCGCCGCGTGCCGCCGCTTGCTCGCCGACGGGGTGGCGCCCGAGGCGCTCGACGCTCAGGCCATCGAAGAGCGGCTGTACACCCGCGGCCTGCCCGAGCTCGACCTGGTCATCCGCACCAGCGGCGAGCGGCGCATCTCGAACTTTTTGCTGTGGCAGTCGGCCTACGCCGAGCTCGTCTTCACCGACACGCTTTGGCCCGACTTCCGCGAGAAGGCCATGCTCGAGGCGCTGGCCGAGTTCCAGTCGCGCGAACGGCGCTACGGGATGACCGGCGAGCAGATCCGCCTCGTCTCCGGGGGAGCTTGACGCGAGGTTCTCTTGACCGAAGCCAACCGCAACCTGCTGGTCCGCATCGTCTCGGCCGCAGTCCTGCTCCCCGTCATCCTCGTGCTCCTGTGGGTCGGGCCGTGGGGGACGGCGGCGCTCGTCGGGATCGCGGGGCTGGTGCTCGCGCACGAGTACTACACCATCGTCCTCAAGCGGCTCGACTTCGGGCAGGTGCTGGGGATGCTCGCCTCGGCGGCGGCTCCGGCCATCTTTGCGCTGTGGCCCGACCGCTTCCCGGCGCTGGTGATGATCGAGGCGATAGCGCTGCTCGTCGCGGTATGCGCCTACTACCTCATCGCCGGCCCGCTGCCGGAGGCGCCGGCCCGGGTCGCCACCGTCTTCACTGGCTTCTTCTACTGCGGCGTGCTCGCGAGCACGGTCGCCGGGCTGAGCGCGCTGCCCGAGGGCCTAAGCTGGATCTTCCTCGCGCTGCTGGTCACCTGGAGCAACGACACCGGCGCCTACGCGGCCGGCCGCGCGTTCGGCCGCCACAAGCTCTACCCCGCGGTCTCCCCGGCCAAGACGTGGGAGGGCTTCTTCGGCGGCATGGTCGTCACCGTCGCCGCGGCCCTGATAGCCAAGCTCACCTTCTTCCCCGCGCTCACCTGGGTTGACGCGATAGCCATCGGAGTCCCGGCCTCCATCCTCGGCCCCATCGGCGATCTGTCCGAGTCGATGCTCAAGCGCGCCTATGGCGTCAAAGACTCCGGCAAGATAATCCCCGGGCACGGCGGCCTGCTCGATCGCGTCGACGCGCTGCTCTTCAACGCCCCGTACATCTACCTGTACGCGGTGCTCGTGCACGGCTGAGCCGGGCGCCGCCCGCACAGGCTCGAAGCGAGGAGGGAAAGATGCTGAGCGTTCTCCAGAAAGCCCCCGACTTTCGCGCCACAGCGCTCGTCGGCGACAGGTTCGCCGAGGTGGGCCTCGCCGACTATCCGGGCAAGTGGGTGCTGCTCTTCTTCTATCCCCTCGACTTCACCTACGTCTGCCCGACCGAGCTGCTCGAGCTGTCGCGCCGCGCGCCGGAGTTCGCCGCGCTCAACACGCAGATCATCGCGGCTTCCTGCGACTCGCAGTTCTCGCACAAGGCCTGGGCCGAGCACCTCGGGTCGCTCGCCTTCCCGGTGCTGGCCGACTTCTCGAAGGAGATCGCCCGGAGCTACGAGATCCTGCTCGAGGGCGGCTATCCGGCCCGCGCGACCTTCCTCATCGATCCGAATGGCGTGCTGCAGTACGCCTGCATCCACAACCCGAACGTCGGCCGTTCGATCAGCGAGACGCTGCGGGTGCTCGAGGCCGTGCAGACCAGAGGGCTGACGCCGGTCGAGTGGAAGCGCGGCGACCAAACGCTCGAGCCGTGAGCTCGTGCGGGCCCGCCGCGGGGAAGAGCCGGGTACCGCGTCGGTTGTTTAGGCCAATGTCGACAGCTAGCATCCCCGAGCGGCCGAGCCCTTCTCAGCCCGCCTGATCCTCATGCACCCACTCGAAAAAGCGGCGCTCTTCATCTTCCTGCTCGCCACCCTGATCTTCGTCCACGAGCTCGGCCACTTCCTGATGGCCAAGCTGTTCCGGGTCAAGGTCCTCAAGTTCTCGCTCGGCTTCGGCCCCAGGCTGCTCGGCTTTCGCTGGGGCGAGACCGAGTACTGCGTCTCGGCGCTGCCGCTGGGCGGCTACGTGAAGATGGCGGGCGAGGACCCGACCGAAGAGCTGCCCGAGGAGGACAAGGGGCGCGGCTTCTTCGAGCAGGCGCCCTGGAAGCGCGGCCTCATCGCCTTCGCCGGCCCCGGGATGAGCCTGCTGTTCCCGGTGCTCGTCTACTTCCTCGCCTACAACTTCCAGGGCGAGGCCTACTCGAGCCTCGTCTCGACGGTCGAGCCCGACGGCCCCGCCTTCGCCGCCGGGCTGCGCCCCGGGGACCGCATCACCTCGGTCGATGGCGAGCCGGTGCGCTACTTCGAGGACCTGGTCGAGACCATCTCGCCGAAGTGGGAGCGCAAGGTGCGCATCGGCTTCGAGCGCGGCGGCAAGGCGCACGAGGTCGAGCTGGTCCCGGCGCGCCGCGAGGAGAAGACCCTGCTCGGCACCGAGGTGCGCGGGCTTATCGGGATCCGCCCGCTCGCCCAGGCGCCGATCATCGGCGTCGCCGATCCCGAATCGCCGGCCGCCAAGGCGGGGCTGCGCACCTTCGACCGGATCGTCAAGGTCGGCGGCAAGAAGACCGCCTCCTATCCGCAGCTCGCGAGCAGGCTCGCGGCGCTCGAAGGTCCGGTCGAGCTGACCGTCGTGCGCGACAGGCCCGAGGGCGGCGCCGCCGGGGCGCTGACGACCTACGAGACCTTCACCACCACCCTTGCGCCCGAGCTGCGCGGCGGCGAGCCCTGGCTCGGCATCGAGCCGAGCGGCCTCTACGTCTTCAGCGTCGAGCGGGGCAGCCCGGCCTGGGAGGCGGGCCTGCGGCGAGGCGACAAGCTGCTCGAGGCCAACGGCAAGGTGCTCCACGGCTGGTCAACCTTCGACCAGATTCGCTACCAGGCGGCCAAGGACAAGCAGCCTCTGAAGCTCGCCTTCCTGCAGAACGGCCAGCGCATCGAGCGCGAGGTGATGCAGAAGGAGACCTTCGAGAAGGACCAGTTCGACAACAAGCACCCGGTCCTGCTCTTCGGCGCGACCGAGGACCGGCGCGCCTCGAGCCTGGTCGAGGTCGAGAAGATCCCCGTGCAGATCCCACCGGGCAAGGCGCTGGCCAAGGCGGCCAAGGTGGTGCCTCAGGAGATCGGCAAGACGGTCGTCGGGCTGTGGATGCTCGCCAGCGGTCAGCTCAGCTCGAAGAACATCGGCGGGCCGATCATGATCTACAAGGTCACGGTCCAGTCGGCCGAGGCGGGCAAGGACGTCTTCCTGCGGACCATGGGCTTCATCAGCATCAATCTTGGCCTGCTCAACCTGCTGCCCATCCCCGTGCTCGACGGCTTCCACATCCTGTCGGCGGGCTTCGAGACGATCCGCCGGCGGCCGCTCGGGCTCAAGGCGCGCATCATCGCCAACTACATCGGCCTGGCGATGCTGCTGATGCTGATGCTGCTCGCCTTCAAGAACGACATCGTCAACTTCCTCCTCAACTGAGGCGAGACCTGGAGGGCGCCCGCGTCGAGGGCGTTGGCGCCCTGCCGCGGCGGCCTACGCGCGAGCCAGCCTGAGGCCTGCCTCGCGGCAGGCAGCGTGCGCGGAGGCGGCAGTGGGCAGGTGGCGCAGCTCCAGCTCCGCTACTCGTCGTTCGACCGACCACAAGCGACCCGGCGACTTGACCCGACGCAGGGCTGGAGCTCCGCGCTCCATCAGCCCGCCACCTTCGCGTCACTCCGAGCCGGACACGGGGACGAGCGAGGAGCTCGGGGCGGCCGCGACGGGCCCTCGACTTCGGCCTAGCGAGCTCGGCGTCCTGAACCTGTCGAAGGGGCTCGGGCTGACCGGTATCGGTTTGGAGGTCACAGCCGGCCAAGGGAGCGGCAACCAGCTCGGGATGACCGGATGTCGCCCAAGGGACGCGAGCGGAGTGAGCTCTTTAGCGCGGTGGCGCTACTCCGACAGGCTGGCGATGCGCACCCCGAGCTGGCCTTCGATCTCGACGAGCTCGCCGCGGGCGACGACCTTGCCGTTCACCGACAGCTCGACAGGCTCGCCGGGCGCCTTGCCCAGCTCGATGATCTGGCCGGCGTGGAGACCGAGCACCTCGTCGGCCGAAACCGGAACGCGCGCCAGCTCGACGACCACGTGCAGCGGCACGTCGTTGAGCAGCTCGGCGGCGATGGCATGATTGTCTTCTGGCTTGGTGGTCACGCTGGTCTTCTCGTCGTCGTCCCAGGGGCTGCGCGCCCCGGGGCTGGTGTGCATGTCGGGGTCGTAGCGCCCGGAGGGCTCCTCCTCGAATTCAGCCGCGGGCGGTGACCGAGGCTCCTCGCCCGCGTCGGCGAGCCTGGCCGCGGCCTCGTCGTCCGGCGCCTCGCTGAGCGGCTCCGGGCCCGGCACGATCTTGTCGATTCGCGCCGTGTAGCCGCCGCCCGAGACCTCGAGCGTCCCCTCGATCCTTCCCGCCCGACCGAGCCCGACGCGCAGGCGAACAGGCCCGGGCTCGCCCTTGTCGACGCGCGCGGTCAATTCATCGACGAGCATCACGTCGCCGGGCCGCAGCGCCAGCAGATCGGCTCCGGTCAGATCTACGTGACCTATCTCGGCCCGAAGCCAGGCGCGCACCGAGGCGAGCCGCGGCAGGTTCCTCTGTAAGCGCGCCAGCCGCCTCGCGCGGCGCTCGGGGCCGTCCTCGAGCGGGACCGCGGCGGCGATGGTCGAGGCGGGCAGCAGCAGGCGGATGTAGCCGGCCGCCGCGCCGATGAGGACCTTGAGCTCGATGACGGCGACCGAGCTCTCCTGCTCGAAGAGCGCGAGCGCCTCGTCGAGCGTGCGAAACGGCTGCTCGAGGCGGATCCGCTCGCGGCCCGTCTCGCTGACCTGCGGCGAGAGCGCCTTGAAGGTCTCGAGCAGCACGTAGGAGAGGACGCCCTCCTCGATCTCGGTCAGCGGGCGGACGATGGCCGCCTCGCCGCCGGCGCCGAGCAGCAAGTCGATGATCGAGTGCGCGAACGCGAGCTCCACCTCGACCGCGCCGCGGGCGCGGTGGGGCGAGGGCGCAATCGAGGCGAGGAAGGTCGGCTCGCGCACGATGCGCGGCAGGGTCGAGGGCGCGACCGTGTGCACGTAGTCGAGCCACAGCAGCACGTCCTCGTCGAACACCCGGCGCAGCGCGGCCTTCACCTGATCGCCGAGCTCGCCCGACAGCAGCCCGTCGGGCAGCAGCCACTCGAGGCGCCGGGTCAGGTCGAGCTGGGACCGGGTGACCTTCTCCAAGTTCTGGAACAGGTATGGCCGCACCCGCCGGCGCGCTGGCTCAGCCCCCAGGGCAGGCATGTCGAGAACCGTGCCGCTCGGACCTCTGCTCACCGACGATCATCCCTTCGCTGCGTCAAGCCTTTTCGGCCCTCTCGATCACGAGCTCTTCGAGCGTCAGCCCTCGCGCCTCGAGCGCCTTGGCGAGCTCTCCCTTCGATTGCTCCAAAGCAGCCAGCACGTCCTTGTCGCTGCCGGAGAATACCGCACGAATCCTGCCGCCGCGACCTCCCGACACCTTGATGCTCAGGCCCTTGAGCACGCTCGACTTGAGCTCGAGGCGGAACTCCGGGATGCCCTTCTCGTTCGAGCCGACCATCACGCGCGAGACGATCTTGTCGACGATCTCCTTGGTGATGGCCGCGAAGCGCGCCGCCTGAGCGTCGCGCGGGCGGGCGAGGGGCGGCGGAGCGAGCAGCGCAGCGGGCGGCAGCCGGAAGGTGCTCTTCGACTCCTTCTCGTCGCCCTTGGACTCCTTCCCCGAGCCGCCGCGCTCGTCGCCGGCGCGGCCGGCGACGCGCTTCTTGTCAGCGCTTCCGGCGAGCGAGGACTTGCCGAGCTCCTCGCCCCGCGCCTCCGCGGAGCGCTCGGAGCCGCGCTGCGACTCGGAGCGGCTCTGGGCGCCGAGCGAGTCGGCGCGGGCCTCGGCCTTCGCCTGGTTCTGCTCGATGAGCTCCTTGCCGCGCCCCTGGAGCGCCTTGTTCGTCTCGTGGCTCGACTGGGCCTTCGACTGCATCACCTGGTCGGGCGCCTGCTGGAAGCCTCGCTTCTCCTCGAGCTTCTGGCCGAAGGAGCGCGGCGCGAACGGCATCCGGGCGAGCCGCGCCCGGCGCGCCGCAGGGGACTCGTTTTCGCTCGGAGCCGGAGGGGCCTCCCCGTCGCGCGGCGCCTCGGGCTCGGCTTCCGGCTCCTTGGCCTGCTGGGGCTGCTGAGGCTGCTCGGGCCTTGCCGGCATCCGCGGGCCGCGCGGGACCTCGGCGGCCTTGGAAGCGAGCGCCCGGTCGAAGGCCGAGGCCTCGTCGGCGCGCTTCCTCTGGCGCTGTTCGTTCGCACGCTGCTCGGCGAGTCGCGCTTCCTCGGCGCGGCGCTCTGCTCGGGATTCGTCGACTCGGCTCATCGGACCCGCTCACTTTCCGCGCTGGCGCGCCAGGAACAGCGCGTTGCCTATCTCTTCGCTCGCCTGCTCTTCTCTCGCCTCGCGCTCGGCCTTGACCTGCTTGAGGAACTTCTCCTTGTGCTTCTCGATGGCCTTGACCTCTTTGGCCGCCTCGGCGAGCGCGGCGCGCTTGCGCTCGACCTCGGCCTCGGCCCGGGCGACGACCTCGCGCTGGGCCTCTATCTGCTGGGCGACCTCGTCCTCCTCGGCCCGAAGCCGCTTCTCGTAAGCGCCCATGCCCTGGACGGCGAGCGCCCCCATGCCCTTCGAGACGAGCTCCTGGAGGTAGGCGTCGACCTTCGCCTTGCGTTCGCGCTTGCGGCGCTCGAGATCGTCGATGAGCCGCTGCAGCTCCGCCCGAGCGGCGGCGAGCTCCTTCTGGGCTTGAGCGAACTTGTTCTTGGCGGCCTCTTCGGCGCGCCGGCGGATCTCAAGCAGCGTCTCGAGGCGGTATTGGGGTGCCATGTGCCCCGAGATTGTAGCCCGAAAGCCCGAGGGCAGCGCGGACGGCGAGCGCACAGGAAGCCGCCTGCCGCCAAGGCGAGCCCGCTGCCGGCCACGACCGGAGGCGAGCTGAACGATACTGCGCGCATCTCCCCGCGCCGGAACCAAAGGAATCCGGGAGAGCGGGGGCTGGCGGCAGACCCCAGGCGTCAGACTTCAGGCTTCAGAGTCTTGCCAATCTGGTCAAACTCTGCCGATTAGTTCTCAAACCCCGGAATCGAACACCATGCGCCGACTTCTCCCCTACCCCCTTACCCTGCTCTTCGCCTCCGGATCGCTCACCGTGTCCGGCGCGCTCGCGGCCAGTCCGAAGACGCTGTTCGAGAAGCGCTCGGACTTCAACCACATCATCATCCAGGAGGAGGGCGGGCTGCGCTCGCTCATCTTTGCGCCGGGCGGCGCCATCCAGAGCACGGTTCGGCCCGGCAAGCCGCTCGATCTCGAGCTGAGCTACACGCGCTCGGCGATGATCGCGCTCGCGGCGGTCCCCAACCCGAAGAGCGCGCTCGTCGTCGGCCTGGGCGGCGGGGCGATGCCGATGTTTTTGCGCGCGCTCTACCCCGAGATGCGAATCGACGCCGTGGACATCGACCCGGCGGTCGTCGAGGTCGCCCGGCAGTACTTCGGGTTCCGCGAGGACGACAAGATGCGCGCCCACGCTGGCGACGGGCGGGCGTTCGTCGAGAAGAGCACCGAGGCCTACGACCTCATCTTCCTCGACGCCTACGGCCCCTCGAGCATCCCCATGCACCTGGCCACGCTCGAGTTCCTCTTCGCGGTCCGGGCGCGGCTCTCACCGCGCGGCGTGGTCGCCGGCAACGTCTGGAGCCCGGAGTCCAACCGGCACTACTGGTCGATGCGCCGGACCTACGAGGAAGCCATGGGCAACCTCTGCGTCTACGAAGTGCCCGAGGCGGGCAACCGCATTTTCCTCGCGAGCGCCGGGGAGCTGCCCCCGACGGCCAAGCTGGTCGAGGAGGCCTCGCGCCTGCAGCGGGCGAAGAAGCTGCCGTTCGACCTCGCCGCGCTCGCCCAACCCGGCTGCTCGAAGGAGACCGTGCGCGGAGCCGAGCTGCTGCGCGATCCGCCGAAGGCTCGCTGAGGCGCTCGTCGGCGTCTCGCGCGCGGTGCCACGCGCCGGGGAGCCGCTTCGCCGCGGTGCGCCGACGTTCGCGCACGCGCGGGCCTGAGCGCCGCCCCGCGGCCGGAAGCCGCCCGTCGTTCACGACGCGCTCGACGTACTGCCGGCGGCGAGAGCGCCATGCGGGCGCTCGTCTCCCGCGTGGGGCTGCGCCTTGGCGCCGGGTCGGATGGGAGTGGCGGAGCTGGAGCTCCGCCGTCCACGCGATGCCGGAGCTTCGCGCTCCAAGCGCCGACGCCTCAGTCCTCGAAGATCTCCACGAGCTGAGCCACGATGTCGTCGTACTCGAACGCCTCGTCGGTGCGCTGCTTGAGGAAGGCCTCTATCGCCTCGATCTTGTCGATGGCGTAGTCGGTCTTCGGGTCCGAGCCGTACTGATAGGCGCCGAGCAGGATCAGGTCGCGCTGCTTCTCGTAGGTCGCCAGCGTCTCGCGCAGCTTGCCGGCCGCCTCCTTGTGCTCCGGCGAGACGATCCCCGACATCACGCGCGACAGCGAGGCGAGCGCGTCGATGGCCGGCCAGTGGTTCCGCTCGGCGAGCGCGCGGTTGAGGATGAAGTGGCCGTCGAGGATGCCGCGCACCTCGTCGGCGATGGGCTCCTCCATGTCGCCGCCGGCGACGAGCACGGTGTAGATGGCGGTGCAGTAGCCCTTGTCGCTGTTGCCGGTGCGCTCGAGGATCTTCGGCAGCATCGAGAAGACGCTGGGCGGGTAGCCCTGGCGCGCTGGAGGCTCGCCGATGGCCAGGCCGATCTCGCGCTGCGCGCGGGCGAGGCGGGTGACCGTGTCGAGCATGAACATCACGTTGCCGCCGCGGTCGCGGAAGTACTCGGCGATAGCCGTCGCGACGAACGCGCAGCGCAGGCGCACCAGCGACGGCTGATCCGAGGTCGCGCAGACCACGACCGAGCGCTTCATGCCCTCCTCGCCGAGCGAGTCCTCGATGAACTCGCGCACCTCGCGCCCGCGCTCGCCGACCAGGCAGACGACCGACAGGTCCGACTTTACCTGCCGGGTGATCTGGCCCATCAGCGTGGACTTGCCCACGCCCGAGCCGGCGAAGAGCCCGACGCGCTGGCCGGTGCCGACGGTCAGCAGCCCGTCGATGGCCTTGATGCCCAGCGACAGCGGCTTCTCGATGCGCTGGCGCAGGAACGGATCGGGACAGTCGCGATCGACCGACCACTCGATGAGCCCGTCGGGCAGCGGCTTGCCGTCAATCGGCTCGCCCAATCCGTTGAGCAGGCGCCCGAGCAGCCCGTCGCCGACGCGGATGGTGAGCGGGCGCCCTGTCGGCACCACCTCGCTCGTCGGGCCCACGCCGCTCAGCTCGCCGAGCGGCATGAGCATCACCTCGTCGCCCTGGAAGCCGACGACCTCGGCCTTGACCCAGCGGCGCCGTGAGCCTTGGACCTCGACGACCTCGCCGACCCGCACGCCGGGCACGACCGCCTTGATCACCAGCCCGGTCAGCTCGGTCACCCTGCCGCGCACCCGGACCGTTTGAGCTTCCTTGACCAGCTCGTGGTACTTCGAAAGGTCGATGGCCATCCGGCTTGCCTCCAAGTCGAACGCGCGAGGCAGCATGTTCGCCGCTGTCGGGCGCAGGCCGCAAATTCGCTGGCCGCGAGCGTGCGGCCGCTCAGAGGTCTACGATTCTCGCCAGCTCGTCCCTGAGCGATGAAACCTCGGCCGACAGGAACTCGATGCGTCGCTCGGCGGTCTTGATCTCCTGCTCGAGCAGGATCTCTTGCCGCACGCTGCCGGTGATGACGAACCCGGAGCGGCGCTTCTCCAAAGCGTCGAGCCGCTTCTCCCAGGCGGCCAGCTCCTTCTCGAGGTTGGCCAGCTTGGCGTTGATCTCGGCGCGCTGGGCGTTCTCGAGCCTGAATTCGAGCGCCTCGCGCTGGCCCTCCTTGACCCGAGTCAGCGTGCGCGCCTGATCGACGAAGCCCTCTTTCGCGACGCCCACCGTCCGCCTCTCGCCAGGCCGCACCGCGACGGTGGCGGGGGTGACCTGACCCGTGTCCTTCCCGTCGACGAGGATCGCCGCGCCCGAGGGCGTGCTCGTCACCGCGACCTCGGCGCCCTTGGCCAGATCGATGGAGTAGCTGAGCGGCTGCGCGTCTTTCAGGACGAGCTCGCGGCTTTCGGTGACGTAGCCAGCGAGCCGCACGGCGAGTTGGTGCTTGCCCTTCGGCAACGCCTTGGTCCGCCCCGGGGTCTCGAACATCGGCACCCCGTCGATGAGGACCGTCGCGCCCGGCGGCTCCGTCTTGACCTCGACGCGCGCCCCAGGGGTGAGCACAGGCTCCAGGTTGAGCGGCGTGTTGGGCGCGACGAAGACCGTCGTCGAGTGCTCGAGGAAGTCCGGGTGGCGCAGCGTGATCGTGTGGTCTTTGCCCGTGTCGAGCGGAACGGTGGCCGGCGTCTTCTTCCCCGAGTCCGCGCCGTCGATCCAGATGGCGGCGCCGTTCGGGACCGACGAGACCTCGGCGTTGCCCGTCTTCAGGTCATCTATCCAACCCGAAACCTCGCGGGCCGGCGATTCGCCCTTCGCCTCGCTGCGCTCGGCCCCGTCCCCGCCCTTCAGCAACACGAGCCCGCCGACGCCAGCCATGAGTAGGACCGCGACTCCGATAGCGACAGGGAGAAGCGGACGAGAACGGGGCGGGGGCGCGGCCGCACGAGCGCCTCCCGGGGCGGCGCCCGCGTAGGGCTTCGGCGGCTCGAGCCGCGCAACCCTGCTCGCAGAGCCCGCCGACAACACGGGCGCCGCCTGAGGCGCAACAGCGGCCGCAGGCCCCGCCTGCTGTGCGGCCCAAGCCTCCACCGTCACGCTCGCGGTCGCCGGAGCCGGAGCCCGCCCGCGAAGGTCGAGCTCGAGAGGACCGCTCGCCGCCGAAAAGCTCGGCGCGCCGCCCGCGTCCCAGGGAGCATAGGCCTGGAGCGACTCGCGGGCCGGCTGCGGGGCCGGGGTGTCGATGATGCCGGCGCCGAGCTTCGGCTTGTCACTCAGCTCGGCGCGGATCTCCTCCTCGTAGCGGTGCCCGCCCATGCCGTAGAAGACGGCGTCCAACGCGCGCCCCATGTCCGCCGAGCTCTGGAAGCGCTTGTCGAGATCGCGCTCGAGCGCGCGACTCACCACCGCCGAGAGATCGAGAGGAATGCCGGCGGCGATCGAGTGGATGGGCGGAATCGGCTCGCTGCAGATCTTCTGGACCAGCTCGAGCGGATTGCCTCCCGTGAAAAGCTTGCGGCCAGCGAGCGCCTCCCAGAGCACGATGCCCAACGAGAAGACATCGCTTCGCGGGTCAACCGGCAGGCCCCGGGCCTGCTCGGGCGACATGTACGAGGGCTTGCCCTTCAGCTCTCCTGCCCGCGTCTGGGATTCGCCGAAGTGCGCCTTGGCGATGCCGAAATCGAGGATCTTGGCCACGCCCTCCGAGGCGAGGAAGATGTTCTGCGGGCTGATGTCCCGGTGCACCACGCGCAGCGGTTGTCCGTCGGGGCCAAGCTTCGTGTGCGCATACGACAGCCCCGCGCAGACCTGCGCGCCGACCGCGGCGACGAAGCTCGAAGAGAGCGCGCGGCCCTCGCGCGCGGCGCGCCGCAACAGCTCCGACAGAGTCGCGCCCCGCAGGTACTCCATCACCAGGAAGTAGGTGTCGCCTTCCTTTCCGAAGTCGTAGACGTGGACGATGTTCGGGTGCGTGAGCTGAGCGGCGAGCCGTGCCTCGTTGAGGAACAACCGCACGAGGTCTTCGCGGTCGGAGAGCGAGGGGAGCATCGTCTTGATGACGACCTCGCGCGCGAACCCCTCCGGCCCCTCGTGCGTCGCCAGCACGACCGAGCCCATTCCTCCTCGAGAGAGCTCGCGGGAGACCTTGTACTTGCCACCGAAGACCTGCCCCTCTTCCATCGCCGCTCCTTGCGAGAGTCGCCTCAGAGAAGCCGCGGCCTACTACCGGTGTCAAGCCGGTTAGTGCTGTACGTGCAGCTCGGAACGAGGGGAACCACGGGAGCTGCGCCGCCCGATGCATCTCAGCGAGGCCAGGGGTCGCAGATGCGGCGGTTTGGCCCGGTGTCGACAACGGCCTACGAGCAGCCGCCCGAGCCTTGGTAGTGTGCGCGCATGAGCGCTCGCGCAGACACCATCGCCCAAGTCCTCCTCGATCTCGATCCGCTCGCCGAGCTGCCGCGCACCGGGTGGCTGCTGCGGGGAGTTCGCCCCTGCGAGTCGATTGCCGAGCACAGCTTCGGCGTCGCCCTGGTGACGATGCTGCTCGTTGACGCGCTGCGCGCCGAGGGCGCGGAGATCGACGGCGAGCGGGCGCTGAGGATGGCCTTGGTGCACGACGTCCCCGAGGCACGCACCGGCGACGTCCCAATGCCCCAGAAAACCGCCCGGCTGAACGAGGCGCTGTTCGAGCTCGAGAGCGACCTTGCCCGCAAGCTGCTGCCGGCCAGCCAGAGCGAGCTGTGGCGCGAGACCGACGAGGGAGTGACGCTCGAGGCGCGAGTGGTGAAGGCCGCCGACAAGATCCAGATGATGGCCAAAGCGCTCATCTACGAGCGCCTCCGCCGAGGCGACGTGACCGAGTTCTGGGAGAACCCGAAGAACTTCGACGACCGCGGGCTGCCGATCGCCCGCGAGGTCTACGAGGCGATCTGCGCTCGGGCCGGAAAGCAGGTTCCCCGTCCCTGAGCGAGCGCCGGCGAGCGTCGAATCGCAGCCGAAGCGCCGCAAGCACGAGGAAGTACAATGCCCGCCGCGGAGCAAGCACCGGGGCGGGCAAGGCGCCACTCGGCTGCGACTGAACCTACTCGCGAAGCGCGCCTGCTCGTCACACCTCGCTCATCGAGAGGATGCCGCAGGGAACCGGCGACCGCGCCCGTGCCCGAATCGTCGGACGTGCACCGCGCCGTGAGCAGCCTCAGGCCAAACTCTCGACCCTCGACCCTCGACTCTCGACCAACGCCCTAAAACGTATACGAAATCCCCAAGTTGCCCTGCCACGCGTAGAAGGCGCCGTAGGTGCCGCGGGCGATCTCGCCGCGGAAGCCGAGGCCGCAGCGCATCTGGTAGCGCAGGCCGAACAGCGCGCGGGCGTGCAGATAGGGTCCAACGTCGTCGTCGCTCCAGAAGTCGAAGTGGCGCTGGCTTTCGAGGAACGCGAAGCCCATCTCGATGCCGAGCCCGACATACGGTGAGAAGCCCTTGGGCCGCAGGTGGAAAGTCAGTTGGTACCCGAAGCCGGTCAGGCCCAGGGTGCGGGTGCCGATCCCGTCGTCGCTCATCAGCACCGACTGATTGAAGCTCCACTCGTTGCGGAAGCGCTGGCCGACCTCGAACGCCAGCTTGTAGGACCCGCCGGTCATGCCGCGGGCCCAGTCGTGCCCGCGCATAGTGCCATGCACTCCGATGACGCCCGTCGTGAAAACCGGACCGGCGGCGAACGCGGACGACGGCACAAGCAACAGCGCACAGAGAAGAAGGTGGGGCCAACGCATTTTCGGCTCCTTTGGCCTTGGTTACGCGAGCCGATAGTGCAAGGGCCATTCCCAGCCCCAAACCAAGGCTAACCTCGCGAAATCAGGCAGCGCCTCGGAGAGCGCCGTCGAAGCCTTGCGACGGCCTCCCTGACACTCGCGCCCGGTATTCGTCGCCCGCGCCCTGTCGACTATTCAATCGTCCGCGCTAGCCTGAACCCGACGCTGAAGGGCCGATGGTTTGGCAGCTTGGACGTGCGGGTCGCCGCGCGCACCTGCTCCGGGTCGTTCCCCCACGAGCCGCCCCGCCAGAGCCGCTCGCGCCCGGTAGCGGGCCCGGTCGGATCGCCCACCAGCCCGGCGTCGGTCGAGACCGGTCCGTACCAGTCCCAGCACCACTCCCAGAGGTTTCCGAGCATGTCGTACAGGCCCCACGGGTTCGCCTGCTTCTGGGCCACCGGATGGGTCTCGTTGCCGCTGTTGCCACCCCACCACGCGATGGCATCGAGCTCCCCGTAGCGCGGCCCACTCGTCCCGGCGCGACAGGCGTATTCCCATTCGGCCTCGGTAGGCAGCCGGTACCCGGGGCAGTCGAGCCCTTTCCACATCACCTTGGCGAACAAGCCCTCCTCGCCCGGCCGTCCCTCGACCGCGGTGAGGACGTAGGCCGGCTCGAGCCCGAAAGCCTCGGAAAACGCGTTGCAGTAGGCGACCGCGTCGAACCAGGTGACCCGTTCGACCGGCCGCTCGAGCCCCTGGAATGAAGACGGGTTCAGCTTCATCAGCGCCGTCCACTGGGCCTGCGTCACCAGCGTCGTCTGGAGCTGGAAGGCGCGCGTGATGATCACCTCGTGCAGCGGCTCGTCCTCGCCGCGGCCCGATTCCTCCTCGGGCGAGCCCATCGTGAACTGCCCCGGCTCGATGTCTACGAAGGGAACCGCCTGGCGGCGGCGCACCCGGCGCGGCCTGCTCACGACGCGCGTCTTCTTGACCCGCTCGGTCTCGGCCGGCCGGAAGAGGCCCGCCGCGCGCCGCACCACTTCCTCGAAGTACTCCTCGCGCACCTGGACCAGCTCTTCGACCTCGATCTCGAGCTTCGGTCCCTTGGTCGCAGGCGACCTGGCGGTCACGTCGGCAGGCCCGTCCTGCCGCGTGGTGGTCTCCACCTCGCGCAGCGGCGCGCGAAAGACCTCTTCGGCCACCGGCCCCCGCTGTGCGTGCCCCTGAGACACCGCCCGGCGCGTCATCCGGCGCGGATCATCCTCGTCGGGGAACGACGGCGCGATGAAGGAAGGCACCGTCTGCTCCGACCAACACGCTTCCGACTCCTCGTCCTTGCGCGCAGCCCGCTTGGCGCCGCGGATGGCGTCGGCGAACTCCCCGCAAGAGCCAAAGCGCAGGGCCGGGTCGCGCGCCAGCGCGCGCATCACGGCGCGGGCGATGGTGCGGTCGATGTCCGGGTTGAGCTGCTCGGGCCGGATCACGCGCCCCTGGTCTATCCCCTTGAGGACCTCGAAGTGATTCGAGCCGCTGAACGGAAAGCGCAACGTCGTCATCACGTACAGCATCGCGCCCAGCGAGAAGATGTCCGAGCGCACCGTGACATTGCGCGCCCTCAGGATCTGCTCGGGGCTCATGTAGTGCGGGCTGCCGAGCAGCATTCCGGTCTTCGTCAGCGAGAGGTCGCGCTCGCTGTCGTCGAGCACCTTGGCGATGCCGAAGTCGAGCACCTTCGCGTGGTACTGGCCCGGCGCGACCTCGACGAGCATCACGTTCTCGGGCTTGAGGTCGCGGTGGATGACGTCGGCGCGGTGGGCGAACCCGACGCCCTCGAGCACTTGCAGGAAGATCTGCCGGACGAGCTCGGTGTCGAGCGGTTGCGCCCGCTCGCGCAGCAGCCGTTTGAGCGAGAAGCCGGGCACGAAGTCCATCACCAGACCGGCGACATCGCGGGTCTCGACCGTGTCGGTGACGCGCACGATGTTCGGGTGGTCGAGCCGCGCCTGGATGCGCCCCTCGCTGAAGAAGCGCTCGCGCACCGGGCTGACGATCGCGAGCTCGGGCGCGAGGACCTTGAGCGCGTGGCTGGTCTCTAGGATGGCGTGGCGGACCTTGTAGACAGTCGCCATTCCTCCTTTGCCAAGCTCGCTTTCGATTATGAACCGGTCGATGCGGCTTCCGCTCGAGTGCATGCCAACTCGAAGCGTTTTCGATGTCGGTAGGACTGTCAAGCGCATGCAGGGAAAACCTCGCTGTACGGGCGGTCTTGTCCGGAAAAATCCAGCGGCGACGCCCGACCGTCCTGCCGCCCCGCGCGCATTGGCAGCGCATGACAACGCGTCAACGTCGGGCAGCAGGTTGCTGCCGACCCGCGCGCACACGGACCGCGCCCGATGCCCGCGGCCGCGCCCCACCCGCCGACCGGCCACCCTGAGCTTGAGACCGGTCCTTTGGCCGGCTGTGACCTTGAACCGCCACCGGTCAGCCCGAGCGCAGGCCCAGCTTGCGATGCCGCGACCGAACGGATGGACCGCGGAGCTCCAGCTCCGCGTCGTGTCGCGGCGACAGGTCGTTTTCGGGCTGTTGACTAGCAGCGCGCGTGAGCTGCGACTCGCGTTGACTGCCCAACGGTCGCCAGATACAACCCGCGAAGAGGCGCCGCCCGCGGTCGAAGCTCGCTCCGAGGCCCGCGCCCACCAGTCCCTCGAGCACCAAAGCGGAGTCGCGCAGGTGGCCAGGTCCAAAGCCATTCAGGCCGTGCTGACGCTCGTCGACAAGCTCCTTGCCGAAGGTAGCGAGCACGACGCGGCGCTGCGCGAGGCGCTCGCGAAGCTCGACGGGCCCGAGCGCGCGCTCGCCGACAAGCTCGCCGCGGTCGCGCTCGAGCAGGCCTCGTGGCGGCGCAACCTCGTGCAGGCGGCCAAGCTCGCCGAGGTCGGGATGTCGATGGCCGAGCTCGTCCACGAGCTGCGCCAGCCGCTCTCTGGCATCGCCGGCTTCTCCCAGCTCCTGAGCGGCGATCCCCGCTCCCCGGACGCTCCCGGCTGGGCCAACGAAATCCTCCACCAGACGGCGCGCATGGAGCATCTCCTCGAGCGCATGCGCCGCTTCATCCGCTCGCCTGACGCGTCGAGCACCGGCCCCGTGGACGCGGCCAAGGCGGTCAAGGAAGCGGTCGCGCTCTTCCCGAAGCTGCCGCCCGGGATCCAGATCCGGCTCGAGGTCGCCTCCGGGCTGGCGAAGGTCCGCGGCGAGCCGGGCCCGCTCGTGCAAGTACTCACCAACCTGATAGGCAACGCCCGCGACGCCATCGATCCCGCCCCCGGGACCATCCTCGTCGCGGCGCGGGCGCACGAAGGCGGCGGCGTCCAGATCGTCGTCGCCGACGAGGGCTCGGGCATCTCGCCAGAGATAGCCCGCCGGCTCTTCGAGCCGTTCGCGACGACCAAGGGCGAACAGGGCACCGGCCTGGGCCTCTATATCAGCCGCGAAATCCTCGCGCCGTGGGGCGCGGAGCTGCGGCTCGTCGATCCGCCGCCGGGCTTCCGCACGGCCTTCTGCATCGTCCTCCCGCCGGCCGAGCCCGTGCGCGCCGCGAGCCGAGCGGGCACCGAGCAGAGCGCCGAGCGCGCGATAGGCCAGGTCATCGGCGAAATCGCCGAGCGGCTCGACCAGCTCCCTGCCGAGCGGCGCGTCCTAATCGTTGACGACGAGCCGGCCGTCCGCCGCGCGCTCAAGGTCCTGCTGTCGGTCGAGGCGGGGCTTCAGCTCACCGAGGCCGCCGACGGCCCGGCGGCGCTCTCGGTCCTCGGGCGCCTGCCCGTGCACGTCGTGGTCGCCGACAAGAACCTGCCGGGGATGAGCGGAGTCGACCTTCTCCGCAAGCTGCGCGAGCGCGACCTGGCTTGCGAGGCGCTGCTCGTCACCAGCTACCCCTCGGCCGCGTCGGCGGGCGATGCCATCGAGGCGCGCGCCCGCGACTACCTGCTCAAGCCGGTGCAGGTCGAGGAGCT
The DNA here is from genome assembly GCA_050942745.1 of Myxococcales bacterium. Classification (GTDB taxonomy): domain Bacteria; phylum Myxococcota; class Myxococcia; order Myxococcales; family UBA5297; genus UBA10939. The sequence goes on along the minus strand of JBMNNX010000030.1, from coordinate 4,245 downwards.
CCGAGCCGCCGTGCGCACCGCCGTGGCGCGCGCCCGCTGGCGCCAGGTCGCCCGCGAGCTGTCGGGCGAGCTCAGGCTCTGGGCCGAACGCCTGCTCCAGGTGAGGACCGCGGCGACCGAGCGCGAGATGCCCGCGCTGCCCTCGGCCCTGGAGATCCTCGCGGCCAGGCCGGAGGGCCCAGGGCGCGTCCTCGTCGTCTCCGAGAGCTCGTTGATCGAGCGGCTGGCGATGACCGGCCACTTTGTCGAAGGCCCGGTCATCCCCGAGAAGGCCGCCGCCCTCGTCGCCGCGGAGCGGTTCGAGGCGATGCTCGTCGGGCGCGACCTGCCGCACCTCGAGGCGCTCGCGCTCGTGCGCCAGGCGCGCGCCGCGGCGCCCGCGACCCAGGCGATGTGGGCCCCGCCGGTCGCCGACTTCGAGCAGGCGCGCGAGGTGCTCCGCGCCGGCGCCGCGGCGCTCATCCCGCGGCCGATAGATCAGACGACGCTCGAGCGCATCGTCGAGAGCGCGGTCCACGAGAGCCGCGCCGAAGCGAGGCTGCAGGCGCTGATCACGGCCTTGGACGAGCTTGGGCTGAAGGATCGGGCGCTCGGAGCGCGGCGCGCGGCGTAGGCGCGGGCGCGGGCGCTCGCCGGCACGGTCTCGACGCGGGGCCGTCGAGGAAGAGGTCGCTTGGCCTGTCGAGAGAGCTCTGCTCGATCGGCCGAATCAGAACTCGATGGCCAGGCTGATTCGGCTCGGCAGCCCCTGCTTCTGCTGGTCGGTGAGCCGATAGACCGGGTCCGACAGCACGCCCACCAGGCACTTTCGCTGATCGAGGCTCAGCTCCGCGCTCGGCCCGACCGGGTCGACCTCGTGATCGGCGACCGCGCCGCTCTCGGGATCCACCGCCGTGCTCCAGCGCAGCGCGCCGGGCCTCTCGGACCCGGTGAAGCACTGGGCGAGCCGCGCGCTGCGGGCGGCGACCTGCAGCCGGAAGTCCTCGAGCCACGGCGGGCCGGCGCGCGCGGCCTCCTCGTACCCGGCGCGCCGCCGGCGCTTCGTCGTCGCCTTCAAGGGATTCTTCTTGACCTCCGCCTTCTTCGCCGGCACGGGCTCCGGCTCTTCGGGCACGACCTCGGGCGCGGGCTCCGCCTCTGGCGGAATCGCCGGCGCGGGCTGGCACTCGCAGCGCGTCAGCAGCAGCGCGAGCAGCAACACGGCCAGCAGAGCGGTCAGGCGGCGCCTGCGCCGGCGCTGCTTCTCCTTCTGCACCACTGGAATCCGCTCGGCATCGGCGCGCGCCTGCCGGCGCAGCTTCCGCACCGCGCGGCGCAGCTCCCGCCTGCGCTCCCGCATCGCTCGGCGCAGCTCCCGCGGCGTCATTCGGTCAGCCTCCAGCCGAAGACCAGCTCGCCCTTCGCGTCGCGCCATTCGATCGGCGTGAGCGTCAGCGGAACGAAGGCCGAGGGCGGCTCGGGGTCGGGCGCCTTGAACGGCCAGGGCAGCGGGTCGCCCGGCGCCAGCCGCACGTTGCCCGCGAAGGCCTCGTGCCCGGGCGACATTCCCCTCGCCTTTCCGACGATCGACAGCTCGAGGTGGCCGAGCCCTTCGAGAATGGCCTGCACGCGCCCCGACAGCCCCTCGGCGATGCGGATGTGCGACTTGTGCCGGCCCTCCTCGCCCGAGAACTCGTCGAGCATCGCGCCCATCAGCCGCAGCATCGGCACGTTGGCCGCCCGCACGTTCGCCTCTTCGACCTCAATACGCTCGATGAGCTGGCGCAGGAAGCGCAGCGTGAAGTGCGGCTCGTCGACCGCCGCGTCGCGCACCTTGGTCATCAGCTCGCCCGCGTTGCCGCGCGAGAGCGGCCGCAGCCGCTCGACCCGCAGGTCGAAGGCGCTGCCGCGCCGCAGGCTCGCCGCGACCCGCTCGAACGACTCGCTGTCGGCCCGCAGCGCGGCGCTCCAGATGAGGTCCTCGACCACCGCGTTGTACTCCTGCTGGGGTACCAGCGCCTTGAGCGTGGCGATGAGCTCGTCGTTGGCCTCGAAGCGCGCCAGCACGAAGGAGAGCCAGCGCCGGCTCAGGGCCGTCACGGCCTCGGGCTCCCGCGACTCGTCGGCCTTCGACATCGCGAAGGCGAACGAGCGCAGCGCCTCCTGCCGCTCGCCCCGCTCGAGCTGCGCGACGCCGCGGTGCAGCGCGACGGCCGACCGCTCGCGAAAGCCGCTCTTGGCGTCGAGCGCGAGCAGGCGCTTGCCCCGCTCGCCCTCGGTCAGCACGCGCCGCCGCTCCGGCGAGCCTGCCTCGAAGAAGCCCATCCACAGCTCGAGCTCGCCGCCCGCCCTGCGCGCGATGAGCTCGTCGATGATCGCCAGCATCAGCCGGTCGAGCGCCGCGGGGTCCTCGGAGAGCTTCCGCGCCCTAGAGAAGACGAAGAGCCTGCGCTCGCGCGTCAGGTTGAACCACTCGAAAGGCTGCCATTCGAGGCTTCGGCGCAGGAAGCGCAACTCCTTAGCGCGCGCGGCGCGGCTCTCGATCGCTCGCTGCGCCTCGAGGGCGCCTTGCTCGGAGATTCCGAGCGCCTTGGCGCGCCGCTTCGCCTCGAGCGCCTCGCGCCGCGCCTGACGGCTGCGCAACTCGGCGAGGAGGAGGTCCAGATCGAAGATGCGCGCCTCGACGGCAGCGACGCTCTCGACCTTGCTCCGGTCGAGCGTGTTCAACGAATCGCGCAACAGCCGGCGCAGCAGCAGCGCGGTGAAGTAGCGGTCGTTGAGGTTGTAGCTGGGCGTCTCGAAATCGGTCAGCAGCACCCGCTTCGCGCTCCGGCACGCGGTGCGGAAGAAGGAGACCGAGCGCAGCTCCGAGGCGTCGAGCAGGTCGTGCAGCGAGACGAACCGCCGCTGTCGGCCCACGTCGAAGGCGTCGAACGGGGCCTGGCGTCTCGGAGGATTTCCCCTGCCGGCGGCGTGGACGACCCAGTTGTGCAAGGCCAGCGGCCACAGCCCCGCGCCGCCCTCGTCGTCGGTCGGATAGCCGTCCTGACACAGCCCGAGGTCGCCGAGCGCGGCCCAGACCACCGAGCGAAACTCCTCGTCGTACCGGCTCACCTGGCCTTCGCTTGCCAGCCGGTTTCGCAGCAGCCAGAGCCGCAGGACCTCGGTAGAGTGGCTTTCGCGAAGCGCGAGGCGCGCGTTGTAGAAGAGCAGCGTCGGCGCCGACGGGCTCTCCTCGGTCACCGGAGCGGCCGCCGCCACCACGAGCAGCGCGACGGGGAGCGCCGGGGACATCAGAACATCCACCCCAGGCCCAGGCTGAGCTCCCACCACCACCCCAGGCCCGAGCCGGTGAATTGCGACATGATCGGCAGCGCGACCATGACGCGCGGCGAGAGGAAGAAGCCGGACTGGAAATAGAGGTCCAGCGAGCCGCCGGCGAGCAGGTTGTAGCGGCCGCCGTCAACCTCCATGGCGGGCAGGCGGTCCTCCTCCAGATTCTCGAGCTCCCGGTCATTGAGCTGCGGCGAGAAGATGGCCCCGGCGACTTCGCGGAAGCCCGCCCCCGACAGCGCGCCCGGGTAGTAGATGTAGCGAAAGCCCACGTCGAGGGAGAAGACGAGCTCGAGCGGGGGCAGGAAGCTCGGCCAGGCGGTGGCGACGCCCTCGGCGACGGGGAAGCCGACGTTGACGTCGAGCTCGAGCCGGCTCGGGCGCCCGACCTGGCGGTACGGGGTGAGCGCGAGGCGCTCGGTGCTCTCGCTGCCTCGAGTGAAGACCCAGGTGACGGCGACCTCGGTCACCAGGCTCGAGAACGGCACGCGCGCGAAGCCGCCAACGCGCGCGCTCCAGAAGTTGTTTAGCTCGAGGAGCTGGCTGCCTATCGCGCCGATGCCGACGGTCTTCCTGCGCCAGTCGAAGCGCACGGCCCGCGAGGCCTCGCCGATCATGCGTTCGGTGAGGACCTCGAACGGAGCGCGGTGGCGCGCGATCGTGTTGTCGAGCTGCTTGGGCTCGGCGGTCGCGGCGGTGGGGAGGTCAGCATAGGTCGCGTCGTCGGCGTCCATGCCGTCGGTCGCCTCGGCGGAGGCCTCGGCCGTGGGCGTCGGTTCCGTGGTCGTGCTCGATTCGGCGGCGGGCGCATTGCCATGCGCCCCTACCGCGGTCGTGCTCGATTCGGCAGCGGGCGCATTGCCATGCGCCCCTACCGCGGTCGTGCTCGATTCGGCAGCGGGCGCATCGCCATGCGCCCCTACCGCGGTCGTG
>JBMNNX010000359.1:0-5649 GCA_050942745.1 Myxococcales bacterium | reverse complement strand
CAACCGATTGACCGAGGAGCAGGCCGAGTTCGTCGCCGATTTCGAAGCGCTCGAGCGCGCGCGACGTCGGCGCGCCCGCGGCGGCAGTCAGGCGAAACCCCGTCAGCCCGAATCGGTCGAGCAATGGCTCGCCGACGAGCAGCGAAGGCTCGAGCGCGCTGCCGAAAAGGCACTGAGCGAGCGCTCGGCCGAGCCCGCGAGGCCTGCGGCCTCGGCGGCCGACGCGGCGTTCGACGCCCCACCGCGGGTGGAGAAGGCGAAGCCGGGCGCGGCCGCTTCCCGCGCGGACGAGGCCTTTGATGATGCTGCGCCGGCAGCCATCCGCTCCCAAGCGCGTGAGCCCTCAGCGGCCCCGGTTCACGCGACACAGGAATCTGTCGAGCGCCAGCCCCCCGAGCCTTCGCGCGGCGAACCTCCGCAGCCCGGGCCTGCCGCCTGGCAAGCCGAGCTGCGAGCGGCAGAGCGAGCAGAGGCAGAGCGCTTGGCGCGCGAGCAGGAGGCCGCCCGTCGCATCGGAGGCCGCCTCGATGCGGACGGGCAGTTCGTCGACCCCGACCTCGAGTCCCCATGAGCCGCCCTCCCAGCCCGGACAGCGCTTCCTCGACCGCCCGGCGCGGTTGACGCTCCTCTGAGCACTGGGCTAGAGTTGCGCCACCAATTACTTCCAGTTTCCGCCTGCTTGGCGGTCACGAAGCACCAAATCCCTGGTGTCTCTGAACCGTCGGCGGGCGCTCGCACGAAACGGGCACCAACGTGGCCGTCAAGAAGCAGCCGATTCCCTTCGGGAAGTACTTCCTGCTCGACCGGATCAACATTGGCGGTATGGCCGAGGTCTGGCGCGCCAAAACCTTCGGCGAGCAGGGGTTCGAAAAGCTGGTCGCCATCAAGCGCATCCTTCCGAACATCGCTGAGGACGACGAGTTCATCACGATGTTCATCGATGAGGCCAAGATCACCGTCCAGCTGACGCACGCGAACATCGCGCAAGTCTTCGATCTTGGAAAGATTGGAGACAGCTACTTCATCGCGATGGAGTACGTCGCCGGCAAGGATCTTCGTGCGATTTTCGACCGCTGCCGCAAGCGCAACGAGCCTGCCCCCATCCCGATGGTCTGCTACATGGTCGGGAAGATGTGCGAGGGGCTCGACTATGCGCACCGCAAGAAGGACTCGGCCGGGCGCGAGCTCAACATCGTCCACCGCGACGTCAGCCCGCAAAACTGCCTCGTCAGCTTCGAAGGCGAGGTCAAGGTCATCGACTTTGGCATCGCCAAGGCGGCAAACAAAGCGACCAAGACCCAGGCCGGCATTCTCAAGGGCAAGTTCGGCTACATGAGCCCCGAGCAGGTTCGGGGGCTGCCGCTTGATCAGCGCTCCGACGTCTTCGCCTGCGGCGTCGTGCTCTACGAAATGCTCACGGGCGAGCGCCTGTTTGTCGGCGAGAGCGACTTCAGCGTCCTCGAGAAGGTGCGCCAAGTCGATATCCTGCCTCCGACGAAATACAACCGGCGCATCCCCGACGGTCTCGAGAAGATCGTCATGAAGGCGCTCGCCAAAGATCCGGAGGAGCGCTACCAGTACGCCTCGGATCTCGCCGACGACCTCCAGCGCTTCCTCATCACCTCGGACACGGTCTTCTCGCGCAAGGACCTGATGCAGTACATGAAGGCGACCTTCGCCGAAGAGGTCGAGCGCGAGAAGGTCCGTCAGGCCGAATACGCCGAGATCAGGCTGCCGCCGGGGATGGCCGCGCTGGCCGCGGCGGCGGGGGGCCAACCCGCGGCCGCCGCGCCCCGGCCCGCGGCGCCCCCTCCTCCGCCGGTCGCGGCCGCACCTGCGGCCCGCCCGCCGCCGCCCCCTCGCGCTGCCCCTCCCGCGCGGCCGGCGCCGACCCTTGGAGGGCCCGGCGCGGCCGAGAGCACAGCAGTCGTCCACGGCAGCGAGCTCTTCGGCGACGCCCCCCCGCCTCCGCCGATTCCCCCGGCCGGCGGGTTGAGCGGGCTCTTCGAAGACGAAAAGACTCTGCCTCCTGGCAACGGAACCGGGCACCCCGAAGTGCCCTCGCTCGCCCCACCGGTCGCGCCCCACGCGGGCCCACCCGTGGTTCCGACGGCGCGGAGACCGACCGCGGGCGGCGCGATTCCGGCGATAGCCCCTGCGCGCCCGCCTCCGGTTGCCCGCCCCCTGCCTCCGCCCCCTCAGCGGCCTCCAACGGCCCCGCCTCCGTCGACCTACAAGCCGCGCATGCAGGAGGCCAAGATCGTCAGCGGCAACGGCCGCAAGAAGCTGGTCCTCGTCGCGGCCGGCGCTGCGATCGTCGTCGTTGGCGCGTTGGCGCTCGTGATGATGCTGCTGGGGCGCGACGGCGCCGTGTTCGTCGCCTACGAGCCGCGCGACGCCAAGGCGTTCATCGACGGAGCTCAGGTCTGTCCGTCGTCGCCGTGCGTCGCCAACAAGATCCCGGCTGGCCCCCATCGCCTCGAGATTCGCAAAGAGAACTTCGTGACTCACTCCGAGGACATCAAGGTGCCTGCCGGCGACATCTACCGCAGGGCACCGGATGTCAAGCTCAAGCCCCTGGTCATCAACATCAGCGCCGTCGTCGCCTGTGACCCGGCCGACGCGGAGATCAAGGTCAACGGCAAGGTCGTCAAGGAGCTTGGCCGCCCCGGCATCTACTCCGACGAGTTCACGGTAGGCGAGACCTACGTAGTCCTCGTCTCCAAGCCTGGCTTCGAACCGTGGGAGAAGACGATCAAGCCCCTCCCCACCGACAAGCAAATCAACGAGTTCGCCGGCCCGCTCCAGCGCTTGAAGCTCGTGGTCCAGTTCACCTCCACGCCCCTCGGCGCCGAGGTGATCGTCAACGGCAAGAATCTCGGACAAACGCCTCTCACCGTCGAGTCGCTCGACCCCTCGGCGACACACGCCGTATTGCTTCGCAAGCGCTGCTACCAGGACGCCACTCACACGATCATGCCGGGCGGTGGCGATCCGGTCATCGACAAGAAGCTCGTCAAGAAGCCGACCTGCAACTGACCGCAGTCGGCGCTCCACCTTCCCATTCATTCCCGAGAGAGGGCCAGCGGCCCTCTCTTCGCGTATCGGCTCGAGGAACGCAGCGATGTCCCGAACCCGCCGCAAGCCCGCAAACCCCCTCGAAGGCTTTCCTCGCTGGGCGCAGAAGCTCGCCGAGCGCTACTACACGCGCTCGGTCGCCACCTTCCTGCTGCACGGCGCAGTGCGCGATCTGCAGCCGGTCGACGACAGACAGGGCGGAAAGCGGTTCGTTCCCCTCAAGGCCTATCTCGCCGAAGAGCTGTTCGGCAGCCGCGACATCGTCCTGTTCTACGACCGCTCCAGCGGCATCCGCGCATCGACTCCCGAGATGCAGCGCGACCTGTTGCGCGCGGTCGAGGGCTATGACGCGATGTACGGCAGCGACTTTGCCAAGGCCATGCCGAAGGACCCCGGCCGCGCCCTGCAGATCCTCGAGAACTACATGCGCGTGCGCGTCGCCGACGGGCGCTCTATCGCTTTGGTCATCGACTTTGCCGAGACGCTCGCGCCGGCCGGCGACATTTCCCACATGGGCAACGAGGATCGCTTCAGCCTGGTGACCCTCACCAAGTGGGCTCACGACCCGCAGTTGCTGTCTGCCGACGTCTCAATCTGCCTGATCGTCGAGAACCTCGCCGAGCTCTCGCCACGCCTGGCGCGCAACCCTTACGCGGCTGCCATCGAAATCGCGCTGCCGGACGAGGCCGAACGCAAGGGCTTCATCCGCAGCAAGCTCGACGGGCGGCGCTTGAGGGACGTCTCCGAGGTCCCGCTCGAAGGCCTCGCGAAGATGACCGCGGGCCTTTCGCGTATCCACCTCGATCGAATCCTCACTGAGGCGATCGACCGCGACCTGCCCATTACGACCGAAAGCCTCAAGGAACGAAAAAAAGAGATTATCCAGGCCGAGTGCCACGGGCTGCTCGAGTTCATCGAGCCGAAGTGGGACCTGGATGCCGTCGCCGGACACGAGGGGGCCAAGTCGCTGCTTCGCGGCGCGGCGGCTGCCCTCAAGAAAGGCCGCACCGACGTGCTGCCCATGGGCTATCTGTTCAGCGGCCCGGTCGGCACGGGAAAGACCTTCCTCGCCACCTGCTTTGCCGGCGACATTGGCGTGCCTTGCGTCAAGTTCCTCAACTTCCGCAGCCAGTGGCAAGGGGTGACCGAAGGCAACCTCGAGAAGATCTTCAACCTGCTCAAGGCGATGTGGCCCGTCGCGGTGATCATCGACGAGGCCGATGCCTTCCTGGGCGATCGAGACGCGAGCGGCGACTCGGGCACCTCGAGCCGCGTCTTCGCCGCCATCGCCTCTTTCATGGGCAACACCGAGTACCGCGGCAAGATCATCTGGTTCCTGCTCACCTGCCGGCCCGACCTGCTGCCCATCGACCTCAAGCGGCAGGGGCGAGCAGAAGAGCACGTGGCGTTGTTCTATCCGCAGACCGACGAGGAGCGCGATGAGCTGTTCCGCGTCGTCGCCAAGAAGTGCGAGGTCAATGTCGAGGGCATCGAGTCGTTCGCAAAGGTGGTCCCCGCCGAGCTCAAGAGCTGCTCGGGAGCGGACATCGAGGCCGCGCTCGTTCGCGCGAAGTTCCGCGCGCTCGCCGACGGCCGCACCTCGGTGACCACCGAGGATCTGACCGCTGTGCTCGCCAACTTCATTCCGCCGAGCTACCCGCTCGAGATCGAGCTGCAGAACCTCGCCGCCGTCCAGGAGTGCACGAGCAGGGCGCTTCTGCCGGGGGCGTACCGCGACCTCGATCGCGCCGAGGTCCACCAGAGGCTGCGCCAGCTCAAGGCGCTATTGGCGGAGCGCTAGCGAGCGTCCTCATCGGCCTGCAGAGCATTCAGGCCCTCCTCCCTGCCTTTGTTGCAAGGGTCGCCCGGCACGTGCGATTGCCACGAGACCGGGCGGGCGGGGATTGGAGGAACATGCACTTGCTCTCGGCAGCCATTCTCGGCGCCGCTGTCTTGGCCTCAACCGGCTCGCCCGCTGCGCAGGCGCTCGCGCGCGGTGAGATCGATCGCGCACTCACGTTGAAGAGCGCCGATTCCGAAGAGGCACGCTACCTCGAGGCATGGGTGGCGCTCGCCCGCTTCGACCACGACAAGGCTGCCCGGCTCAAGTCGACGCTGCCCGCGGGAAGCCGTCGCGCCGCAGAGCTCGAATGGCACCTCGCGCACCGAGCCGGGGACAACGACCGCATCGCCCGCGCCGCCTCGGCCCTCTGCGCGCTCGGCGACGTGACTGGCCGCGCCTGCGCCGAGGCGCAGCTCCGGGCGCGCAAGCCGGCACCACGGCAGGTCGAGCTGGATGGCGATCGGGTGGAGATCGGCCTGGCACGAGGAGTCCCGGTTCCGCTGACCCTCGGCCGGATTGGCGGGCAGAGCGTCGGAGTCATCATCGACACCGGGGCGAGCGAGTCGGTCATCTCGGCGAGCCTCGCTCGAAAGCTGGGCGTTGCGCCGACCGAGGCGGCCTTCCCGGTCGGCGTCGCCGCCGGCGCCGGGCGCGCCGATGCGCGCTTGGCCGTCGCGCCTGAGGTCACCCTCGGCGCCCTGGTTGTCCGCAACCTTCCGGTCCTGGTC
>JBMNNX010000286.1:0-8271 GCA_050942745.1 Myxococcales bacterium | reverse complement strand
CGTCAACCCGCGCGACTACCTGCGCACCGCGGTCGATGCCGCTCTGCGTGGCGACGCGCCGCCGCTGCCCCACGAGCTCGCCGCCTCGGCAGCCAGCCAATAGGCTCGAGCGCTCGCGCAGTCTCCTCCCAGCGTTTCAGGCTTCGCACGACTCTCTAAGTCCGTCACGACGGGGACGGGCGAGGACTTACCGACTTCGGGGCGACCGGGACCCAGAGCCTCCGCGAGCGCATGCGCGCTAGGGCAGCGTCACCGCTGGAGCGTCTCGCGCACCCGCGCGACAACCTGCGCGTGCAGCTCGCCGGCGACCATGCCCCGGCGCCAGTTGCCTCGCGAGGGGTGAGCGGTGACGAAGGCAGCGGCGTCGCCGATGCGCCACGGCTCGCCGTCGAGCAGCGCGCGCATCGCCTCGAAGACGCGAAGCCCGGAGAAGCTCACACCGTCGAGCGGTTTCGGGACCGGACCGCCGAGCTCGCGGGCCGCGCACGCGAGCGCGAAGGCCGCGGCGCGGCCGCAGGCGAGCACAACGCGCGGCTTCAGCTCGAGGATCTCGCCGGCGATCCGCCCCGCCTCCGACTTGAGGCGCGCGGGCTCGGGCGCGGTGAAGCCGCCCCCTGGGGCCAGCGGCATCTGCGGGCACGCGTTGGTGATGCAATAGCGCCCGAGCGGCGGCCGCGTCCCGCTGAGATCGGCCCGTCGCTTCCAGGGCGTGAACGGCTCGGTCATCAGGCCAAGGCTCGCGGCCAGGCCGTAGATCTCGAGACCCGAGTCGTCGCCCCAGAACGGATAGCCCGTCCTGTCGGCGCCCCGGGGGCCGGGCGCTTCTCCGATGACAAGGAGCGCGGGAGAGGGTTCGCGGGGAAAGTAGGAGACGTAGCGTGTCGAATACTTCATGGCCTGTCGTCCTTAACAAATCGCGCGCCTCTGTCGGTACCATCGGCGCACGGTTCGTACAGGCGATCGACCGAAGGCGCGGCCGCACTAGCCGCGCGAGTCGCGGGAGACACGATGAAGAACGCATTCCTCGTCGGCGAGAGCATCTACCTGCGGCCGCTCGAGAAGGAGGACGCGCCCCAGATCGCCGAGTGGCTCAACGATCGCGAGATCACGCGGCCCCTGCTCGTCCATCGGCCTATCAACCGGGCGGGCGAGGAGCGCTACCTCGAGCAGGTCGCCCAGAGCGAAAACGACGTTAACCTCGGCATCGCCCGGCACGACGACGCGCTTATCGGAGTGACCGGCCTGGGCGCCATCGACATGAAGAATCGGCACGCCTCGTTCGGCATCTTCATCGGCGACAAGACGCAGTGGGGCAAGGGCTACGGGAGCGAGGCGACGCGGCTGATGGTCGGCTACGCGTTCGACACGCTCAACCTGAACAAGGTCTGGTTGCACGTCATCGAGCACAACGAGCGGGCCATCCGCGCCTACGAGCGGGTAGGCTTCAAGCGCGAGGGGTCCCTGCGCGAATACACCTTCGTCGAAGGGCGCTACTGGGCCAACGTGGTGATGTCGATCCTGCGCGAAGACTGGCTGCGGTCGCGCGCCGGCTAAGCGCAAAAGAAAATCGCCGGCGCGGAGGCCGGCGATTTCGAAGCTTTTTTTTGTGTCCTCGGCCTCGGCTAGACCGCGGTCATGTGCTTGTTCACGAGCTTGGTCATCTCGAACATCGTGACCTGCTTCTTGCCGTCGAAGACCTCCTGCAGGTTCGCGTCGGCGTTGATCATCGTCTTCTTCTGGGGATCCTGCAGGTTGTGCTTGTGGATGTAGTCCCACAGCCTCTTGACGATCTCGGTGCGAGGCACTGCTTCCTCGCCAACCACCTTGGCAAGGACGGCGTCCGGCTGCATCGGCTTCATGAAAGCCGGGTTCGGCTTACGCTTGGCCGCGGGCTTCTTCGTATCGGCGGTCTTGGCCATGGCTTTGTTTCCCTCCTCAAAACGGCGATTCAGGCTGGCGCTAGCTTGACAGGTCCCGGGACGATACACCCGCGGCGAGCAGGCAAGCAGCAAAAAAGTCAGGCAGACCTGGAGCGGGCGCTAGAGTACGAGCGTCCCCCTGCGGCTGGAGAGACTGACCCGATGAACTGCACCGACCGTCCCGGCGCCTTCGCCTCTGCCCTTTTCGCCGCCGTCGCGCTGATCGCAGCCCCGGTGTGCAAGGCCGCCGCGCAGGCGCCCGCGCCCGCGGCCGATGCACCCGACGCAGGCGCACCCGCTGCGGTCGAGCCCCCGGCGGCCGTCGTCACCGCGTACGACCCGATGAAGCCGGCCACCTGGCGCCTGTCGGCCAAGCTGCCGAAGGGCAGCGCGCTTCGCGAGCAGCTCATCCGCGAGCTGACGGCCAAGCCCAAGGTCACCTGGCAGGCGGCGCTCACCCGCGAGGAGGCCGAGGCCATCCTCGACGACCCGCGCGCCGAGCTCATCTACGCCGAGCGGACCATCTCCATCGTCGCCCCCTCGATGCTGCGGCGACAGCGGCGCGGCCACATCGACCTCCTCAAGGTCTTTCTAAAGGAAGAGCGGCTCGCGGCGGCCGAGAAGTTCGTCGCCGAGCGCCGCGAGAGCCTCGAGCGCGCCGAGAAGCGCCACGGCGTAGACAAGGAGGTCATCGTCAGCATCCTGATGTGGGAGTCGCGCCTGGGCACCATCACCGGCGACTACGTGGCCTTCAACAGCTTCGTCTCCCAGGCCTTCTTCATCGACGAGGCGAACGCGGTCGCGCTCAGCGATCCGGAGGAGAAGAAGCTCCTCGACCCGAAGAGCCAGCCCGCGCGCGTCGAGCGCATCCGCCAGCGCGCCCGCGCCAACCTCGTGGTCTTGCTGCGTGTGTGCAAGGCGCGGGGCATCGACCCGCTGGAGGTGAAGGGATCGTGGGCCGGCGCGCTGGGCTTTCCTCAGTTCATGCCCGCCAGCTTGCGCTGGGCCGAAGACGGCGACGGCGACGGCAAGATCGACCTGTTCACCTTCGACGACTCCATCGCCTCCATCGGCCGCTATCTGAAGGACCACGGCTGGGCGAAGAGCTGCGAGAAGGCGGTCTGGGGCTACAACCACGAGGACGCCTACGTGAAGGGCGTGCTCGCCTTCGCCGACGCGTTGAAGAAGCGGCTCGAGAAGCCCGGCCCTCGAGACGGGGCCGAGAACGGCGCTCCGAAGCCGGCGGCCGAGGCCCTGGATGCGGGCGCCGCAGCGCCGATCGAGGCCGCTGCAGAGGGCGGCGCGCAGCCTTGACGCGGCCGGCGAGCGAAGGTATCACCCGCGCATGTCTGACTCGGACTTGCGCCCTACGCCGAAGTACAAGCGCATCCTTCTGAAGCTCTCCGGCGAGGCCCTGATGGGCCCGGGAAGCTACGGAATCGATCCCGAGACGCTGAGCTCGCTGGCTGTCCAGATCAAGGAGATCGTCGATCTTGGCGTGCAGGTGGCCGTCGTCATCGGCGCCGGCAACATCTTTCGCGGTGTCTCCGGATCGGTTCAGGGAATCGACCGCGCCACCGGCGACTACATGGGCATGCTGGCGACATGCATCAACTCGCTGGCGCTTCAGTCGGCGCTCGAGCGCCAAGGCGCCGACACCCGGGTGCAGACCGCCATCGAGATGCGCGAGGTCGCCGAGCCCTACATCCGTCGGCGCGCGGTGCGCCACCTCGAGAAGGGCCGGGTCGTCATCTTCGGCGCCGGCACCGGCAACCCGTACTTCACGACCGACACCGCGGCCAGCCTCCGGGCGATGGAGGTCCACGCCGACGTCATCATGAAGGCCACCAAGGTTGACGGGGTCTACACCGCCGATCCGAAGAAGGACCCCACGGCGCAGCGCTTCCGGCAACTGAGCTACCTCGACGCCCTGGCGAAGGAGCTCAAGGTGATGGACGCCACCGCCATCTCGCTTTGCAAGGACAACGAAATGCCCATCCTCGTCTTCGACATGACGAGGGCCGGCAATATCCGACGCGCAGTGCTCGGAGAAGACATCGGCACGGTGGTCGGCAACCTCGAGACCATCATCGCCGGGAGGGAGTAACGCCATGGCTATCGTCGACGACGTCCACAGTGACCTGAAGAGCCGCATCGACTCCACGCTCGATGCGCTGCGCAAGGAGTTCAGCCGCATCCGCACCGGCCGCGCGAACCTGTCGATCCTCGACGGGATCAAGGTCGACTACTACGGCAGCCCGACGCCCCTGAGCGGCGTGGCGAACATGACCGTCGCCGATCCCCGCCTCATCGTCGTGCGGCCGTGGGACCGCAAGATGGTCCCCGCCATCGACCGCGCCCTGCGCGAGGCGAACATCGGCATCAACCCGGTCAGCGACGGCGAGATCATTCGCCTGCCCATCCCGCCGCTCACCGAGGAGCGGCGCCGCGAGATCGTCAAGCAGGTCAAGCAGAAGGGCGAGGAGCACAAGGTGGCGGTGCGCAACGTGCGGCGCGACGCCAACGACATGCTCAAGGAGTACCAGAAGGACGGCGAGATCACCGAGGACGAGCTGAAGAGGGGGCTCGAGCGGGTGCAGAAGGAGACCGACGCGGGGATCCAGTCGATCGATGAGCTCGTCGCGAAGAAGGAAAAGGAAGTGATGGAGGTTTGAGTTCTTAGTTATTAGTTGTGAGTTGGGAGTGGGTTGTTCTGGGGCTGGTCGAAGGCGCTTCTGGCGCCCCGCGGCCAGAGGTTCGTGGGCCCGGGACCGGAACGACGACCGACCCCGACCGAATTCGAACGGCCGACGTCACCTCGCGTCGGCCGTTCCGTTTTCTGCGTCAGCCGCTTGCTGTGCCGCGGCGAAGCGAAGGCGCGCAGGGCCCGACGGCGGGCGCGCCCGATGTCAGGGCGCGCGGTTGTTGAGCTGCCGCTGGTACTCGTCGTAGGTGATGTAGCCCTTCTTGAAGAGCACTACCGCGACGGCTTTGAGCGCGGCGACCTCGGCCTGCAGCGCCTCGATCGTCGCCAGCAGGTCTGCGCGGCTGGGAAGCTCGTCGGTCTGGCCAGTGGCTTCCTTTGCGGCCCGCTTCTCCTGGGCCTCGCGGCGGATCTCGTCGATGCTCCGGATGAGCGTGCGGCCCTTCTTGTCGGTGAAGCCGACGATCTCGTCCACATCGCTCGCCGCTTCCGGCTCCAGCGGCTGCGCCGGGGCCTGCCTGGGCGGCGCAGGCTCGGCGCGCGCCTGGGGCTCCCTCGCGGCCTGCTCGCGGGCCTCTCTGGCGGCGCGCCGCTCCTCGCGCTCGCGCGCGAGCTCGTCGATGCTGCGCACCAGGGTGCGACCCTGCGAGTCGGTGAGCTTCAGCTCCTGGTCTTCGGCGTCGAGAAGCAGCTCGTCGTTCACCCCGTAGATGCGCGCCCGCGCGCGGATGAGCGCGCTGGCGGACGCTATCGCGGGGGCGATCCTCCAGCCGGTGCGCTTGGAGAGCCGCTCGATCTTCGCCGTGTCGCGTGGATCGACCATCGCCACTACCAGCGTGCGCTCCTTCTCAAAGTACTGATGCGGCGCGACGTTCAGCTCGCGGGCAATCGCGTAGGGCAGCCGCGCCACGACCTGGTGCGGCAGCTCGACGGGAGCGTCGAAGTCGGCGCGCGGAATGCCTAGCTGCTTGGAGAGCGCTCGGACGATGATTTCCTCGCTGCACAGTCCGTTGTGGACCAGGATCTCGCCCAGCCGTCCGCCCCAGCGCTTCTGCTCGAGGAGCGCGGCGGAAAGTTGTTCTTCGGTGATCAGGCCGGCTCTTACCAGCAGGTCGCCGAGCTTCATCGGGCACTCTCTCGAGGTGGGTGGAAGCGCCGCGCCGCCGAGGGAGCTGCCTGCGGCTCGATGCTTCGTGAGGATAGACCACGCCCGAGCAGGCGGCTAATCCCTTCTCGCCCGCTCGGCGAGCCTCGCCTGGCCTGACGCCCGGTATGCCTTCCTGTCGGGCTGTTCGTCGCTAGCTTGCAGGTATCGCTGGTTCAGCCCGATGCCGAGCAATCGCGAGGAGAGCGGGTCCGAATTCGACACGAGCCTGCCCCGGCTTGGCCTCAGCATGCGATGGGTGAGCAGAATCCCCTGGCGGTTCCTGTCGCTAATGGCGGGCGTCGCGCTGCTCGCCTGGCTGATCTACGACTTCGGACCGAAGCGCCTGGCGGCGCAGATGGTCAAGGTCGGGCCCGCCTTCTTCCTGATGCCGGCCATCTTCGTCGTCGGGATGGGGGTGCGCGCCTTCGGGTGGTGGGCCCTGCTGCGCCACGACGATCGGCCGGGCTTCGGCGCGACGATCTACAGCCGCTTCGCCGCCACCTCGCTCAACGACGTCCTTCCGCTGATGGGCGTGGGCGGAGAGCCGAGCCGGCTGCTGTGGCTGCCGCCCGAAAGGCGCAGAGCCGGGACCCCGGTGCTCATCCTCGACCGGGTCTTGCTCATCGTCGCCGACGCGATCTTTGTCCTGGTGGCGGCCACTTCGGCAATCCTCGGCCTGGCGCTGCCGAGCTCGCTCGAGTCGGAGACGGGCCTGGTCATCGGCGCGGCCATCGCCATCGCGCTCGCGCTGGTCCTCGTCACCTTCAAGAAGGGCCTCGCCGGGCCGGTGATGCGCCTCGTGGCGAGCCTGGGCATCAAGTCGGCCGAGAGCAGAATCGCGCGGGCCGAGGAGATGGACGCGACCGTGCGCACTGTCTGGCGCGAGCAGCCCAAGCGCGTCCTTGCGGCCCTTGGTTTTCAGCTCGCCTCGCGCGTGCTCATCTCCGCCGAGGTCTGGATAGGCCTTGCCCTGCTCGGGGTTCATGAGGGCGCGCTCGCCGCTCTGGCCATCTCCGCGGTGCCGGTCGCCGTCAGCGTGGTCTTCGCCTTCATCCCCAGCCAGCTCGGGGTGCAGGACGCGGCGATGGCGCTCGTCTTTGTCGGCCTCGGGCTCGATCCCGCGACCGGGGTCGCGCTCACCCTGCTGCAGCGGGTGCGTCAGGTCATCGTTCTGCCAGTCGGCTTCTTCTTGCTGTCGCGGGCGCCGAGATTTGGGGGCGCTCGTCGAGAGTCGTGAGCTGGTCGTGAGTCATGAGTTGTGAGTTGTGAGTTGTGAGTTGGAGTAGGGAGGGGGGGCCGCCGGCTCTCCCGAGGTGGGGGGCTGCCGTCTCGGCGGCCTTGGGCGCCGCGAGGCCGTAGGCAGGCTGGCCTCGTCACGCGTCGAGGCGCATGCTCGGGCGCTGTTCGGCCGACGTGAGCTTCGCCCCGGGCTCGAGCCCTAGTGCCGAACGCACCAACTCCAACAGGCGAACGGCGCCGTAGGCGAAGAACGGCGCGGCGAACGCATCGATCGTGTAGTGGACGTGCTGCAAGAGCACGAAGACCGCCACTGCGAGGGTGCCCGCGAGCATCCAGGCTTTGGGCCAGCGGCCGGGCACCACGAGGAAGAGCAGGAACATGGTCGAGGTGTGCCCTGAGAAGAAGAGGTCTTTGGTGACGGCGGCCGAGGCGCTGGCGACGAGGGGGTCTCGCAACTCGATGGTCGCCGGCGGCGCTTCGAGGGGCACGAGCGACATGGCCAAAGCACGCACCAGCAGCAGCATGCAGTAGGCCTGAGCGCTGAGTACCAGCCGGCGCGGCTCGGCCGCGAGGAGCACCAGCGCGAGCAGCAACGACAGGTAGATGATGGCGAAGGTCACGCCGCTCAGGTCGCGCGGAACGAACAGAGCGAGCACTGGGTCGGGCAGGACGACCCCGGGACGGGCTTCGACAAAGCCCAAGAAGCGCACGAAGCCGGCCAGGGCCCCAACCAACGCAAGCGCCGTCAACCCTGCCTCCCATCGAGACGTGGGGCTTTGGAGCCATCGCGACCAGGCATCCAGGTAGCGGCGCATCGTCCCTCCCACGCTGGCATCGTCGCGCGCGCAATCTGGGGGCCGACCGGCAAGCCGGCAAGGTATGGGCGGGGATGATGTCCGGCGCTCGACAGCGCAGAGGCGTCAGAACCGCCGCCGCCAAGGCCGCTCGCCCCCGCGAATGGTCCGGACGGCGCTGAATCGAGGAGGAACCGCCTTCCGCCGCGGCCGCCGTTGTGGAGTTGGAGACGATCGTCCGTTAGCCGCGCGCGCGGACGCCCGTGAGAGCCCTCTCCCGCGCGAATCCTCTCAGCATTGGTGGATTGTCGGCGTAAGCAAATGAAACCACTGGACTTTTTGGCACGGAATGCGGGACGCTCGTTTGCTGTTTGCTTGGCCATGAGACAAGCAGACACGAGTTGGAAACTTGGATTTGCGGCGAGCGCACTTGGAGATGTTCGGCGGGCCAAGCGATTTCACAAGATG
>JBMNNX010000285.1:0-8285 GCA_050942745.1 Myxococcales bacterium | reverse complement strand
GGGCATTGGCAGTTGCATGCCGCATAGACGCGCAACCCGTCAAAACGTTACAAGGATTCGTGCGCCTCGCCCGCTCTTTTCCCCGGGTAGGTCAGGAGTTCTGGACTCAGGCCCGGCCCACTACCGCTGGTTGTGCAAGTGCCGCGGACAGGCGAGTTGTCGCGAGGGCCTGACGCCGTGGTATTGTGTACCGCCATGAACCCCACATCGCTTCGCAGGCTCTCGCGAACCGCTCGTGAGAGAGGCTTCTCGCTCATCGAGCTTGGCATCGTCCTCGCTGTCATCGCGGTGCTCGGCACTGTGGTGGTCGCCTCCGTCGGCTACCTTGGAGCCGCAAGACAGCAGGCCTGTGTCGAGCTCGTGCAGGCGATTCGCAAGGCGGCTCAGAACTACGCGATGCGCCACCACAACGGAATCGCATTCGGGAGAAACCGCACCGATAATCTCTTGTCGAACCTGAGGGTGGAAAACTTCCTCCCGAACGAAACCAAGACGCCCTGGGAGCCCGAGGCTTCGCCGACGCGTATCGAGGTATTCGCCGATGATGGCACCGAGTGCCGCAATGCTGGCGGCTCCGCAGATGCGTGTGCTAAGTGCGCCGGACTTGCCTGCGTATTGATTCGAATTCCAATCGATGCTGACGATAACAACGCCACATGTAACGACTTAGTGACGATCTTTAGCCCAACGTCCGGTGGCTTTGCCATCGCCGCGCGATGCAACGGCACGAACCTTGAGGTCGTGACGCGATGATCGGCCGGGCTGCCGTGGCGGCGCGGGGCTTCTCGCTCCTTGAGGTCGGCATTGTCATGGGGGTCGCTTCGGTCCTTCTTTCGGCCGTTGCGGTGCTCGGCGCAGGCCAGATTGCGAACGCGAGGAACGAGCGTATCGGAATCGAGTTGCAATCGTTTGCCCGAATGGGGGCGAGCGCTTGGCTACGTGGCGTAAACCAAGGCGTCTTCGATTTCGGCTGGCCGCTTGGAACAGAACGGCCCGCCTGCTTTGATTTGGCTCGCTCCACGCCTAACTGCCCAAATCCGGTGAGGATGGGCGGCACTGCGTTCAACACTAGCACGCTCTTGGCCCAACTGTTTACCACCAATCCTCCAAACGGTGGCTTCAACCCCTATTGCGTCTCCTACCAAATCTGTCTGTTTCAAAACCGCGCGGAGGCACGTACCTGTGTGCCCGAAAGCGCTCGAGCGCTGGCGGGGGGCAACCTTTGCTATCCCACGGCTGCATGTCCCAGCGCGACGATCGATGGCGAGCGGGCGTTTTGCGTCTCGGCAGCGGTGACGCCTGCTTTCTGGAAGCGCAGCGAGGCGGAGTTTGCCATTCAGCAAGCCTGGCTGGACCTCAACACGCTGCCGTGGCTTCCTTAGCGCTCTTATCTGGAGCTGGCGATGCGCATCCAGATGTCCAAGCGGACGAGTCGTCGGTCTGGCTTTACGCTCTTGCAGCTTGGGATCGTTCTCGCAATTGGTGCGATCCTCGCTGCGGCGGTCTTGCCCGAGGTCATCGAGATTGAACGCGAAAAGATGATCCAGCGGATAGCTGCCGACATCGCCGTTCACGCGGACGCCGCACGCGCCTTCTATCAGAACAACAACGCGTGGCCGGGGGCGCCTGCGGAGAGGTGCACTCTTATTCCGGCGAGTGAGCAGATTCACGCCGCATACAAGCTGCAACTGGCCGCTCAGGGCTATGTGCCCTTTGATCCTAACAGCGAGGCGAGCATCTACGCGAACCCGTGGGATCATCGATATCTCATTGACATCGTAAGGGTGCAGCCGCTGGCGCCAGCGCCGGAAATTTGCCTGCTTCGCGTTTCCACGCTCGTTCCCGCCGATCTCCAGCAGGCTTTTGTGTCGCTCGTCCCGCAGGGGCGTTGCGGAGCAAACTGCGGCCCCGTTGCGCCCGCGGCCGGATTCGTCACCTGCTGCGGCCATGTGGCCCCTCCGGGACTGGACGCCGGACTAGAATTCGATTGCTGCGGGCGCCCGCCTAACCTCAATTTTTGCGCAAACCCATTTCTGAGGTTCAATGCTGGACAGTTCGTGTGTGGGCCGAACCCTTCTCCTCCGTTTCCCTGAAATCGAGAGTGCTCGAGGAAACCATGTCGATAAGAGGCACGACGAGGCAGATGGCGAAGCAAGGCGGTTTCACGCTGCTTGAGATGGGGATTGTGCTCGGGGTCGCTGCCATCTTGGCCGCGGTCGTCTTGCCTGACTTTGTGGAGGCGCAACGGAACAAAATGGCCGAAAGGACCGCAGCGGAGATGATGGTCATCATCGATGCGGCACGGGCTTTTCGTGTTGCCAACGCAGCGGGAAGGTGGCCAGGCAGCCCTGGCGGAGACATACAGTGCCGCA
Organism: Myxococcales bacterium; assembly: GCA_050942745.1. Classification (GTDB taxonomy): domain Bacteria; phylum Myxococcota; class Myxococcia; order Myxococcales; family UBA5297; genus UBA10939. The sequence continues at coordinate 5,913 of JBMNNX010000285.1, read as the reverse complement.
ATGATTGCGTTCCAAATGGGGGCACTCCCCAGTTCAGTCGCGGGTGGTTTAGAAACGACCTTACGAGTGGTGGCTTTGTCCCGGAGGATCTGAATACGAGCGGCAGGATGCTCACAAACCCATGGGGGCAAGATTATGAACCATGTGTCTGGAGGAACATGGGGGCCGCAGGAGGCGGCAATCAACCTTGCATGTTCGTTGTCTCCACGAACGTACCGCGCGAATTGGCAAGGATGCTCGAAAACCAGCTCTCGCAAGTACGGTGCATGGACAGGGGCAATCCTGGCGACATCGTCTGCCCGGGCGCGGGGCCGGTCCCCGCCAACATGGTGCGGTGTTGCGCGGTCGTCCAGCCGCCGACGTTAAGTAATGCGGTCGGCTGCCCGCTAGGAATGCCGAACTTCACCTGTCAGCCGGCAGGGATTTGTCGTTGTTCGCCCTGAGATGAACCGATAGAGCACAAATCCGTCGGTATTCTTGCCAAGGGCGACTCCTTGTTGGCTTGGCCGCACCGGGTATTCCCCTGATGCCCCATATCCTCGGATTTCTCCACCGTCATCGGCATCGTGCAATTGTCGGCGCCGTGCTCCTTTCGGTTCAGGCGCACCATGGGCAAAGGACTGGCTTGTCCCAGGGCCGAGTCCCCCACGACTCCGAAGCTCGCCCTCGGCGTTGACGCGCACTCTATTCGGGCTTGCGCGCCGAAGCAGCAGCTCCGCGGCTTCGGCTGCCACCGGCACCCAGCGCTCGGGGAGGGCCCGGTTCCCAAGCGCGACAGCCTTGCGAGCCATGCCTGAAGGCGATCGTGCTCTCGCGCGCCAGCGCCGGGCGCGCCTGCCGTGACCCGCGGCCCGAACACAGGCTAACGGTTGGACATTTGCCGCGAGTCTCGGTATGGCCGCTCCTCGGACAGGCTCCCGAGCCCGTGGCAGAACGCTTTGGGAGCCTGAGCCCACTGCGAGCGCATCGCGTCTCGGTTTCTTTGGAGGAGAGGGCCGATGTCGGAGGTGCAGACCCAGCGGGACAACGCCATCGAGGCCGTTCGGGAGATTTGGCGGTCGGGCGAGAAGCTGCTCAAGGGCTTTAAGCTCTACGGCGCCGGGCACGCGAACGCTGCCGCTTTTTCCGGCGACCTCCACCAGAAGCTCGCCGCCTTCCTCTCCGCTCACGGCGCCCTCGAGGTCGTGCTGACGACCCAGACCGTCTTCTTCGAGGGCGAAAAGCTGCTGCGCGGCGCCGGCGGTGCCGACAAGAACTTCGCCCACGCGCTCGGCCTCGCCGGAGTGACCAAGCTGCGGTTCGAGCCCGGCTTCGATCGCGACGAGCTCGACCGGCTCTTCACCGTCCTGGTCAAGAACGCGGGCAACGAAGACGAGCTGCTCACCCAGCTCTGGGCGACGCCGCTGCCGCACTTGAAGTGGAGCTCGGCTTCGGCCATCGACCGCGCCGACCCCGACGACCCGGCGACGGCCGCGTGGTTGCGCGCCGCGCTCAAGATCGTCGAAAGGGGCAAGGCCAAGTCGCTCGATCCGGTCGCGCGCAAGCCCCCGAGCCTCGCCGACCTTGTGCGCGACGGCCTCGCGGAGCTGACCGCGGTTCCGGGGCCGCCCTGGGAGAAGCTGAGGCTGACTCCCGAGGACCTGCAGACCATCCGCACCGAGATGAGATCGCAGCGCGACCTCACCGTGCGCGCTCTCGGTTATGCGCTCGACCCGGCCCAGCCGGACGCGGAGCTCGCGGCCCAGCTCGTGGTGCCGATGCTCGAGCAGCTCGTCGGCTCCGGAGAGCTCGGTGAGCTTTGCCGGCTGCTCGAACAGCTCGGGCACACGCCGCTTGGCCCCGAGGGCGCCTCGGGCCTTATCGCCTCGAGGCTCGAGGAGATCGCGCGGAAGGCGCTCGCCTCGCTCGAACAGGGCCAGGCGCGTCCTGCCGAGGCCACCGAGCTGCTGCGCAAGCTCGGGAGCGCCGCCCTGCCGGCCATCGTCGCCGCGCTCGCCCGGCTGCCGGCCGAGGCGCGTGGCGCGGCGCTCGACGCGACCGCGGACTACCTCGATCAGGCGTTGGTCGCGCTGACCGACGTGCTCGCGACGCTGCCCGCGGAAGCGGCGCTCGACGTGGTCGCTCGCGCGACCGGGGTCGGCGGCGCCGTGGCCATCGATCTCTATGACGCCGCTGCGCGCCACCCGGCGCCGGAGGTGGCCGCCGCGGGAGCGCGACTCGCCCGGGAGCCGACGGTCTTCTCCCCCCGGCGCGCATTCGCGGCTATCGCCGGGGGCGATTCCGCCCTGCGCGCGGCCGCGCTCGAATACGCCTGCCGCGAGAACACGCCGGGCGCGGGCGCGGCCATCGAGGCGCTCCTCCAGGACGCGAGCTTTAAGACGCTGCCGATAGACGACAAGAAGGCCCTGCTCGCCGCCCTCGCCACCCTCGATCGAGAGCGCGGGCTTATCGCCGCGCGGCAGCTCTTCTCGCAGAAGAGCCTCCGCGGCGGCGTCGCCTTCGACGAGACCCGCGCGGCGGCGGCGCTCACGCTCGGCCGGCTCGGCGACGCTGACAGCCGGCGCGCGCTCGAGCAGCTCGCCAGCCGCGCCTCGCCCGTCCTCAAGGACGCCTGCCTCGAGGCCCTCAACAGGATCGACGAAATCGCCGGGAGCCAGATGCCATGAGCCAGCCCTCCAGCGGTGGCCGCCAGATCGGTGGCTTCCAGATCATGGGCGTGCGCAAGGAGCCCGAGCCCGTCAAGCGCGAGGAAGACGTCGGCACGCTGCTGCGCACCACCGACGACGACCGCGAACCGGCCCGCGCCTACGTCCGCGCCGCGTTCCTGCTGCTCAAGACCGCGATGATGTACGACCTCGGCAACGCCGCCATCGCCGCGCCGCTCGACGGGATGCTCTCGGCCGCCAAGGTCTTCCTCGATCAGGACGGGGTGGCCTCGCTGCAGCGGCGCCACGACGGCTTCTACGTCAACAACGCGCTCGTCCCGCGCGACGCGGCGATGGCCGAGCTCTATCCGTTCCTCGAGTTCGCCTTTGAGCGCCTCGCCGTCCACGAGCTGCTGCTGCACGCCGCCGTCGACGGCCAGGCGATGCGCGTGCTGCTCAAGCACTTCCAGGGCCGGATGGCCGGGACCAGCGCCGGCGGCGAGCACCGCTGGGAGAAGATCCAGCTCCGCGAGCTGCCCGACGAGCGCGCTCTCGCCGCCCGGCGCGAGCGCGAGCGGGTCGTGAGCAACTACGCCCTCGCCTGCGTGCGCATGAGCGAGGCCCTCAACGGCTTCGCCAAAGGGATCGCGCCCAACCTCGCGCGCCTTCGCTCGGCGCTCGCGTCGCTGCTCGACCTCGCGCCCTCGCTCGAGCCGGTGCTCCTCGCCGCCCTCGGGCTGACGCGTGACAAGCCCTCCCCGTGGTCGCACGGGGTCAACTGCGCCGTGCTCGTCGGGCTCGTCGGCAAGCGCCTTGGGCTCGACCGCCCGTGGCTGCTCTCAGTGGCGAGCGCCGCGGCGCTCCACGCGCTCGAGCGCGTTCTGCCCCAGCCCGCGAGCGACAAGCGGCGCGCCATCAAGCTTCTGGTCCAGATCCCGGGGCAGGCCGAGGAGCTCGCCGAGCGGATCGTGGCGATGGCCGAGGCGGGCGCGGGCCTCTCCGACTCGCCGCACGCGGTCTCGCGCCTCATCCGGCTCGTCTCCGCGTTCGAGGACCTGGTGGCCGGCTCCGAGGCACGCGCCCCGCTCGCCGCGGACGAGGCTATCCGCGTCCTCGGCGCCGAGGCGGGCCGCAGGCACGACCCTCGCCTCTTCGCGATCTTCGCCCGCACGATGGGCTTCTTCCCCATCGGCTCGGTCGTTCAGCTCGCGACCGGCGAAGCTGCCGTCGTCGCCGGCGTCCCCGCGGACCCGGCGAAGCTCCTGCAGCCGCCGGTGATCCTCGCCACCGGCCCGAGCCCGGGCGCGCTCGCCAACCTCGCCTTGCCCGAGCAGGCACCGCGGCGCATCGTGCGCGGCGCGCTGCCCACCGAGCTTGGGGTCAACCCGCTGCGTTGGCTGCTCTGATGTCGGGCGCCGCCGGGCTGAGGCCGCGGGTTCAGTTGAGCGCGTCGGGCGCTGGCGGGGAGCCGTCCTCCTTGTCGCCGAACAGGCCGCGCTCGAAGGCCTCGAGCTTGCCGAACTGCGGGCTGCAGAAGGGCCAGTCGCTCAGATCCATCTCCCGCGACATCGCCTTCGCCATCGCCAGCAGCAGGGCGAGGTCGCGCTCGCGGGCGCTCGCGTAGTTGAGCAGGTAGTGGCCGACCATGTCGTTGCGGCTGCCTATCGCCAGCGCCCGCGCCGCGCCGAAGACGACCAGGCTCTCGTCGTTCGGGAACAGGGAGAAGAACGTCAGCAGCGCCTCGGGGTGGTTCGGGCGCAGGTGGAGCGAGTGCATGAAGCAGTGAATCGCCTTCTTCACCTCGCCCAGCCGCTTGAACGCGACGCCCATGTCCGAGAGCGGCCCGGCCGCGTAGGGCAGCAGGTCGCCCTCGCCGTCGGTCGAGGCGCGCACCGAGCGCAGGTAGTGGACGATGGCCTCGGGCGGGCGCTCGAGCGTGCGGTAGCAGCGGCCGAGCAAGTGGTGCGCGGCCGGCACGCCGGCCGGGTTGTCGGCGGTCACCGCGTGCAGCAGATCCATCGCCTGCTCGAGCTCGCCCCTGCCAAAGCTCGTCAGCGCGCGCGCGACCCGGCCGCTCCAGTCGTGGTCGAGGTGGCGCACGAACCTGTGGAGATCGAAATACTGCTCGCCGCACCGGATGAGGGTCGGGCAGGCCTTCGTCCGCGAGGCCCCGGCGGCTATCCGCCCGACGTCGTCGGGGTCTATCGGGATGGGCCAGGGGTTGGGATCGTGGTCGGGCAGGGTGATGCAGTAGGCGAGCTGTCCTTCGACCAGGCGCAGCGAAGGCTCGAAGTACATCTCCTTGACGAGCCTCTCGATCTCGTCAGCGTTCGCCGCCTCGAAGACGAAGGTGGCCGCCTCGGCCTCCCGGTCGTCGTCGATGGGGCTGAAGCTGTAGCTGCCGCCGGTATGGAGCTTCATGGCCTCGCCGGGTCGCGGGTTCGAGAGGACGGTTTCAGCTTAGCACCAGCGGTGGGAGGGCCAATTCCGGCGCCCTGGGCGGTCGATTGCGCGCGCGACAGAGAGATGTGGCCGACGCTTGGCCGGGCGCCCCCCGGAAGACCAGGAGCCTCGCGCTCCGGTCACCCCGAGCGAGAGACCGGCCCGTTGGCCGGCTGTGGCCTTGAACTAACAGGGGGAGCTGTTAGTTAGGAGCTTGCGACCGGTCCGCTGGCCGGCTGTGCCCTTGAACCAACACCGGTCAGCCAGAGCGTAGGCCGAGCTTGCGGTGCTGCGACCGAACGGATGGACCGCCGAGCTTCAGCACCGCGTCGTGTCGCGGCGACAGGTCGTTTGCGGTCGCCCGAACGACGAGCGGCGGACTTGGTGTTGCCCCTTCCCCACCGCGCAAATCCTGTCGCCACACGCGCAGGCCGCCGAGGCGGCAGCCCTCCCTCCTCAATCGCGGCCTCTGTACACAAATCCCGTCGCCGGATGTGACCTCGCAGCAGCGGGGCTGTTGGTCAGGAGCGCAGCCTCCCGCTGTCTCGCGGGAGGCGAAGTGGAGGCGGCCAGGGCGAAGTCGAGCCCTTGGATTCCGCTGCCGACGCGGCGGCAGCCGTGCTGCTGACCAACAGCCGCACCGGTGCGAGGTCAGAGCTTTCTGCGCGACCGGCGGGGAGCTCGGGGCGACCACGACAAGCCCTTGTATCTGATGGGGTCGGAGCAGGGACTACCCCGGACAGTTGCACGGGGCCAGCACGGTTCAAGTGAGCCCGCATTAGCAAGGATGGGGAGTCGGCTCTTGTGTCACCGCCGGCGATGGCAG
>JBMNNX010000029.1:0-37829 GCA_050942745.1 Myxococcales bacterium | reverse complement strand
AGTTGCATGCCGCATAGACGCGCAACCCGTCAAAACGTTACAAGGATTCGTGCGCCTCGCCCGCTCTTTTCCCCGGGTAGGTCAGGAGTTCTGGACTCATGGGGCGGCATCTTTCAGATGCCGCCCGCATCGTCTACAGAAAAACACCAGCCACCTAGTAGGTCTCGCGCGGCTGCTGGCTGTCGCTGTCGCGCTGGTCCGAGTCCTGCTCGCCGGCTCCGCCAGCGCCCTGCGGCCGGCCCGGGAACTCGAGTGACTTGAGCATGTTGCGATTGTTCTTCAGCTCGTAGGAGGCACGCACCTCCTGTCCCTCTCTGAGGGCCTGGGCTGAGGTGACGCCTCTGAATTCGGTGTCGCGCTGGACCTGGAACGGTATGGCGGCGTTTTCGTACTCGATGATCACCATGTTGCGATCAGCCTTGAGTACCCGGCCGGTCAGCGTGTGCTCTTGCTGGGCCTGCTGCTGGGCCTGCTGCTCGCGCTGCGTCTGCTGGCCGTTCGGCCCTGTCTGAGCGGTGGCGCTGGTCACGAAGACGAGAAGCCCCACTGCCGCCATCGCGCCAAGAAGCTGCCTCATGTACTGCCTCCCATGATGCTCGGGCCGCCCCGGCGCCGAGCCCTCTGGCTTGCTCAAATCAAAGACTAGGACCAGGGCCTTCTTGTCGGCAGAACATCGACGGGGGCACAAGGCATTCGGCGGACGGCTCGTATCGCACTCTGGCAGGCAAGGAGGTGAGGGCGCGATCGTCTGTGGCGCCGACTGCGCGGACGGGCCGCGGAGCGGCGAATTGTTGCCGTGTACCGACTCTTGATTCGCGCCGTCGCTCGCCAGATCCAATGAAGCCAAGCCTCTCGGGCGGCCGAGTGGCCAAGAGGACCGCGCGCCAACTCGCGCGGCCGTCACGGGCCGCCGCGGCCTCGCGCCTGAAAGCCTTGATGGCCTTGCTGGCACCCGCGTGTACGCCGCTGGCCGCGCCGTCGCGCGCACGTCCATCGGAGCTTCAGCGTTGGTGAGGGGCAGGTCCTGGCGCGGTCTTCTCGGGCGAGCCTCGGGTCGGCAGCGCCCTGGAGCCGCGAGCCGCGGCGAACAGCCGTTCGCGGCAGTCGCGCGCTCCTCTAAGAGCGCGGCAGAATGCGTTGTCTGCCGCGCCCGGGACGGGCCGACTTGCCGTTTGACACCGCCGAACGCCGACGGCTAGCCTTCGCGGTGTCTTCTTCTTTCATTCGGAAAGGCCTCAATCATGCCCGCGAAGACCAACTCCCCCAGCGGCGACGAGAACCGGCTCTACCCGAACCTCGAGCGTTTCATCGAGACCAACGATCGCGAAGCGACCGCGCGGCTCTTTGAAGAGACCAAGAGCAAGCTGCGGGAAATCGCCTCGGGCGCCAAGGGGCCGGCGGCGAAGAAGGCGTTGGCCGGCATCGAGCAGGTCGAGGCTCTGCTCTCGACCCTGCACGACGTACGCGAGCGGCTGGAGAAGGAGGCCAGGGCGGCGAAAAAGTCTCGGCGGTAAGCGGGGTTGGCAAAATTCTGACCGCTCGAGGAAACAACCGGGCGGCCGGGGCGATAATCGGTTTGGGCGCTACGGTATCGGCGCCGAACTCTAGGAGGATTCCATGGGTGGCCCTTCGCGCATCAACCAGACCCCTGTTCGTCTCAACACGAAGCTGACCGCTGAGCGTCAGACCCCCAAGACCGATTTCGGCTCGCGCGTTCGCGACGGCGTCTCGATGACCGCCCAGGCGGTGGCCACGGGCGCCGCGGTCGCCGCTCCGATGGTCCCGGGTGGCGCGATCATCAGCGCCGCTGTCAGCGGCGTCGAGAACATGGCTGCCTCGACCTCGGGCGCGGTGCGCGCGGCCAGCTCGGGCGCCTACGGCGTCGGCGGCGCGCCCGGCTCGAGCGGCAACGCCGGCGGGACCGCGGCCATCCCCGGTGGCTCGACCTACGAGCAGGGCATGGCGCTCCTCGAGGCCCAGCAGGCCTCAAACATGCGGTTCCTGGCCCTTCAGAACCAGATGCAGGGTGAAAACCAGCAGTTCACCACCCTCTCCAACGTGATGAAGGTCCGCCACGACACGGCGAAGAACAGCATCCAGAACATCCGCTAAGCGATCGAGGCGCGAAGAGACTTTCGGAATGGGGCGGCGGGCCATCCTGGCTCGCCGCCTGCTTGTGTTTGCGGGGCAGCCGTTGGCTTCCGGCCCTGTCGGCTGATACCCTGGCCTCCTTTCGCGTGGCGGGTGGCCGCGCACCTGTGCGGAGAGCGCAATGGCAGAGCACAACAACCGCCTTGTCCCCGTTTCGAGAGACGAGATCGTCATCCTCCTCGAGTCGGGCTACGTCTTGATGAACATGGGCAAGTGGAACGAGGCTCGCGAGGTCTTCAACGGCGCGGCCGCGCTGCTGCCCAAGAGCGAGGTGCCGCGCCTTGCCCTCGGGACTCTCGAGTTCGCCCTGGGCCGCCACGACAAGGCGCTGCAGGAGTACCGCAAAGCCCAGCAACTGAATCCGCAGAGCGCGCTGCCGCGGGCCCACGCCGGCGAGGCGTTGCTCTTCCTTGGCAAGGCGAACGAGGCGGTGCGCGAGCTGAAGGCCGCGCTCGAGCTCGAGCCCGAGGGCGACGGAGGCAAGCTCGCCCGAGCGCTCCTCGAGGCCAAGGAGGCAGGCGCCCTGCCGCCTCCCAAAGCGGCGAAGAAGTAGCCGGCTCGACAGCTCCTGTCCGCAACCCCAAGCTCGGCTGCGCGATAATCGTCATGGAGGACCATCGGCAGCACCAGTGAGAAGGCGAGGTCGAGAGCATGGGCGTCGGGCCAATCAGGGGTGGAGGCCGTAGCGGCCCCAGAGGCGTGAAGGGGGCGGGCAAGGCCGGCGGCAAGAGCGCGGTCGGCAAGGCCGCGGCCAAGAGCTTTGGCAAGACCGACGCGGTCGAGAGCCTCTGTGGCGCTTCGGGCGCGGCCGGCTCGGCGGAGGCGAGCGCCGACGTCGTCGTCGAGCACGCTTCGGCGGTCGCTCGTGCCCTCAGGAGCGGAGAGATCGCCACCAAGGCGGAGGCTGCACGCCGTCTGGTCGCCGAGATCCTGAAGGAGCGCATGAACATGCAGTCGAAGGCGCTGGAGAGCCGCATCGCCGAGCAGCTCGAGCAGGACCCGCGGCTCGCCCAGACCCTCGAGCGAATTTGGCAGCGCGGATAGGAGCTTCGCCTTGGCGTTTACCGAGGACAGAGCGCAGCTCGTCGAAAAGTACGGGCAATATGTCCGCTCGCTCGCCAACCAGGTGCGCAAGCAGTTCAACGCCAGGCTCGATATCGAAGATCTCGTCAGCTACGGCAACGTCGGCCTCTTCGAGGCGGCCGAGCGCTTCGATCCCAAGGTCGGCGCCAACTTCCTCACCTTCGCCCACTACCGAATCAAAGGCGCCATCTTCGACGGGCTTCGTCACATGGGCGTGCTCAAGGGAGCGGACCAGCGCGCCCTGTACTTGAGCGAGCGCACCACGAGCTACCTCGCCTCGGCTGCGGCGCGTGACAGCGGGCCGCGCACCTTCGCCGACGACGTGCGCGAGGTCGAAGGCGCGGTCACCAGCCTCGCCGCCATCTTCGCCTGCAGCATCGAGGGGAACGAGTACCTGCAGATTCGCGACGAGTCGCTCGGTCCCGAGGCGCGGCTCGAGCTCGCCCAGCTCAAGCATCGCGTCAAGCTCGCCATGGAGAGGCTGCCGGACAACGAACGAAGGCTTCTGGTTGCCTACTATTACGAATCGAAGACGCTCGAAGAGGCCGGCGCCACCATCGGGCAGTCCAAGAGCTGGGCCTCGCGCCTGCACGCGCGGGCCATCGAGCGATTGAAGGGGTTTCTTGCCGAGGAGATGGAGCTTCCGGGGGGCTCCCGAAGCAAGGCAGGACCGATGGCGGGCTCGGCGGCCGCTTCACGCAAGCCGGGCCCCAGGACCGCAACCGCCGCTCCCGCTAGGCAGACGGGAACGAGGTAGATGCAAAGGAGGACGTCATGGCCACCCCGATTCCAGCGGCAGCGCAACAGGTCGCCCAGGTCGCCCAGCAGCAGCAGGTGGCCAGACCCGAGGCGACCCCCAAGACCGGCGCCTCGAAGTTCGATCAGGCGATGGCCCACAAGGCCGAGGCGGCCCAGGCGACCAGCCAGGTGACCAAGACCCAGGCCGCGCAGGCGGCCCAGCGGGCGCAAAAGGCCACGCATGCGAGCCAGGTCGAGCGCGCGGGCAAGGTCGACGAGCTCAAGCAGGCCAACGCCGCGCGGCGCGAGGCGCCCGTCCAGCCGAAGGCGCAGCTCGAGAAGGCCCGCAACTCTATCGAGCAGCTCCTCACCCAAATCGAGAACCGCAACGCGGCGATGGGCGAGTTCGTCAACGACGCGATCAGCGGCAAGATCAAGCTCAACCAGCAGCAGCTTCTGGGCCTGCAGGCCAAGGTGAGCGAGTACTCGCTCGAGCTCGACCTGACCGGCAAGGTCGTCGAGAAGGCGACCAACGGCCTCAAGGACACCTTGCGGACGCAGGTCTGAGCGGTCTGCCCTTCGGCGCGCTGCTCTTTCGACGAGCCGCTCTTGCCCGAGTGGGGGCTGGGGCGGCTCGTCTGTATTTGGGCAAGTTGGCTGGCTGACACCGTGTGGTAAGCTGCGGTGCCTCGACCGACGATGGAGTCCTTGCCTCGATGAATCCCGTGTGCCGCGCCGCCTTGGTCATCCTGCCAGCGCTCCTGCTCTCCGCCTGCCAGGTCGAGATTCAGCACCAGCTCACCGAGCGGGAAGCCAACGAGATCCTCGTGTTACTCGAGCGCAAGGGCATCCCGACGACCAAGGACAAAGAAGAGGGCGGGCGCGAGGTGACCTGGAAGATCAGCGTCCCCAAGGCGCACGCGGCCACCGCGGCGATGCTGCTCAAAGAAAACGAGCTGCCGCGCACCCGCAGCCCGGGCTTCGAAATTTTCAACCGAGGCAGCCTCATCCCGACCGCCACCGAGGAGCGGGCGATGTTCCTGCAGGCGCTCGCCGGTGAGCTGTCGAAGACCATCTGCTCGATTGACGGGGTGCTCGACTCGCGCGTCCACATCAACATCCCGCAGATCGACGAGCTGTCCGACCGCGACGCGCGGCCTCTGCCCTCGGCCTCGGTGCTCATCAAGTACCGCGCCTACACCGATCCCGGCGAAAAAGCCCCGCCTCCCCCGGTGACCGACGATCAGATCCAGCAGCTCGTCGCCCGCGCCGTGCAGGACATGAGCCCGGGCAACGTCGCGGTGGTGATGACCCCGGCGGCGATGCCCGGAGGCCTCGATACGACCGGTCCCAACCTCGTCGAGGTGCTGGGCGTTCGCATGGCCGCCGACTCGGTCAACGTCTTTCGCGGGCTGCTCGCCGTGCTCGTTCTCATCATCCTCGGCCAGGGCGGCTACATCGCCTACAGCAAGACGCGGGAGATGCGGCTGCCGACCGGCCCGGCGGTCCGGCCCCGGCCGCGCCCGGAAGTCTGAATCCGACGGCGCGATTCCAATGGCTCGGCTTGCCTTCGCCGCATTCCGACGGGCGGGCGCGCGGGCGCACTCTCGTTGCGGGGCAAAGCGAGCGGCTGATACCATCCCCTGAGGAGTTTCGCCCGGTTACACCCCGGAAACCGAATGGCAAGGCGCCGCAACCAAGACGCACGCGGAGAGCATCTCGACGAGATCCCGGCACCGCCGGCCTCTGAGCGCACGCGCGTCGAGGTCTCGCCCTTTGCCGAGGAGGCTCAGCAGGCGCCGCTGCCCGATCGCACCCGCCTCCAGCCCTCCCCGTTTGCCCTGGGGCAAGAGCCGGCGCCTCGCGGCGGCCGACGTTCGACCCGGAGGCAGTCCCCCTCGGTCGTCGTCGAGGCGCCTGGGCGGCGCAACTCGCTGCGCTCCTCGCCCAGCGTCCAAGTCGAAGAGAATTGGGAGGCTCCCCCGGGCACCTTCGCCGAGGAGACGCGCGTCGCCGTCGCCCCGAGCTCTCGTCCCGCGCCGCCTCGCCGCTCGGGCGACCGGGTGCCCAGGCACCAAGAGGAGGACTGGGGCGCCCCGGCGACCGCGGGCGTGGCCGACGCGACGCGCATCGCCCCTGTTCCCCGCGAGGCGCCGGCTCCGGTCCAGGACGACAACGCCACCTGCGCCGGGCCGCCGATCACCCTCGAAGTGATCGACGGGCCCGACAGCGGTCTGCGACTGCCGGTGCGCGGCGGGCGGATGATCATCGGCCGCGGCGAGGGCTGTGATTTCAAGCTCAAGGACGCGGCCGCCTCGCGTCGCCACGCCGAGCTCGTCGCTTCGCCCAGCGGCCTGGTCGTGCGCGACCTCGGGAGCGGCAACGGCACCCGCGTCAACGGCGAGCGGGTCAGCGAAGCGGCCGTCCTCCACGGCGACACGATAGCGGTCGGCCAGACGCTGCTGCGGGTCATCGACGATCTGAAGCAGTTCGAAGAGGAGCGCCGCCCGAAGGCTGCCCCTCCCAGGCCCGGGCCCCGAGCCGCGCCGCCCGCGGGCCCGCGCCGGTCGACTCCGCCGATAGCGCGGCCAGGGGACTACGAGGACGACGAGGACGAGGTCAGCGGCACCGCGCGCATGTCGCTGCCATCGCGGGACAAGGGGCTGCTCGGCAAGCTCAAGGCGCTGCCTCCTCCGATGCGCTACGGCATCCTCGGCGGCGGCGGCCTGCTCGTGCTGCTCTTATTGCTCGCGATCGCCGGTGCCCTCAAAGGCCCGCCGCCCCCGCCGCCGGGGCCGCCCCCTGAGGAGCTCGAGTACGAGGCGCTCTTCGAGGAGGGCAAAAAGAACCTGCGCGCGGCCAAGTACGAAGATGCGCTCGCGAGCTTCAGGGCGGCCCAGGCGGTGATCGACAAGCCCGAGCTGGCGCGCTACATCGAAGCGTGCGAGCGGGACGCCAAGGCCAGCCGCCAGGTCCTGGACGCCAAGTCGCTCGCCGCGCGCGGCGAGCTCGCCGAGGCGATCGAAGTCCTCAAAGGCATCGAGGAGCTCGCTGGCGTCTACGAAGAGGCCAAGGAGCTCATCAAGACCTACGAGGCCGACCGGATCGCCGCCGTCAAGAGGCAGATCGAGACGCTGCTCCAAGACGCCGACGTCGAGGGCGCCCGGGAGCTGCTCGCCGAGCTCCCCGAGTCGCAGCAGCCGGTGGTCCGCGGGCAGATCGAAAAGGCCGAGCTCGCGCTCGAGCAGGCCCAGGCCGAGCAGGCGCGCCGGGAGCGCGAGCGGGCGGCCCAGGCCAAGGTCAAACGCATCCGCAAAGCGCGCAGGGAGGTTGACGAGGCGATCGCCGGGGTCGTTCGCAAGATGAACTCGGGCAACTTCGAGGGCGCGCTGCGCGAGCTCGACCGCGTGATGGACAACGCCCGCTCCAAGCACGTGGTCAAGAAGGTGCGGGACCTGCGCGTGCTCATCCCCAAGTTCAGCTCGGCCTACCGCGAGGGCGTCTCCAAGTACAACGGTGGGGCGTACGAAGCGGCCGCCAAGCCGCTGTTGCGCGCGCTGACGTACTGGGAGGACATGGACATCGAAGGCAACCTCGGCGCTTCGCTGCAGCAGAAGGTCGCCAAGTCTATGGAGATGTACGGGCGCGCCTCGATGGCTCGGCAGGAGTACGGCACCGCCGCCAAGGCCTTCCGCCAGGCCATCCGCTTCAACCCGAAGGCTTTCGAGGCCAAGGCAGCGCTCCAGGAGATCGCCCGCAAGGCGAAGGACGTCTACCTGCAGGGCTACGTCGAGAAGGACCGCAACCCCGACATGGCCCGCGCCAAATTCCGCCAGGTGCTCGACATGGTTCCACCCGATCACGAGGTCTACCAGGACGCCAAGAAGCGCCTCGACGACCTCGCGCAGCGCTGAGCCGAACCTGGACGACGGAGGCTTTCCACCATGCGCCGCCTTCTCGCGGTCCTCGTCGCCGTCGCCGGGTTGGCCGTCGCCGCCTGGCTGCTGTGGCCGCGCGCGCACGAGGGTGACGAGGCCCAAATTCGCGCCATGATCGCCGACATGGCGACCAGGGCCTCGCAGAAGGACTTCGCCTGGGTCAACGACTACGTCAGCGAGTCGTACCGCGGCGAGGGCGGCAGCAAGCAGGGGCTGAAGGGCTATCTGCTCGGCTACAGGATGCGCTCGGATTGGGTGACCGCGCTGCCCGGCAAGGTCGAAGTCGAGCTGGCGCCGGAGGCGAAGACCGCGAAGGTGTCGATGGTGGTGGCGCTCGCCCGAAAACCCGCCGAAAAGGCCGAGGATCTGCGCTCCGAGGAGATCGCGGGCGTGCACCGCATCGACGCCGAGCTCGCCAAGGAAGAGGGCGACTGGCGGGTGACGGGCGCGCGGCGCCGCCACGCGCCCGTGTCGGACCTCTTCTGAAGCGCGCCGCCTGGCGTATAGTGCCCACCCGATGACACTCGAGCTCTTCAGCAAGGCCTTCGCGATGGGCGGCGCCCTACCGGCGCGCCACACCGCCGACGGCGTCAACGTCTCGCCGCCCCTGCATTGGACCGGCGTCCCCAGGGGCGCGCGCTCGCTCGCGCTCACCGTCGAGGACCCGGATGCGCCGGCCAAGCCCTGGGTACACTGGCTGTGCTGGAACATCCCGGCGAGCCTCAAGGGCATCGAGGAGGACGTCGGCCCCGATGACCCGCGCCTGCGGCAGGGGCTCAACAGCTTTGGCGGCTGCGGTTGGGGCGGCCCGCGTCCTCCGTGCCGCAAGGGCGCTCACCGCTACGTCTTTCGCCTCTACGCGCTCGACAAGCTGCTCGACCTTGCGCCGGGCGCCGACCGCGAGGCGCTCGAGGCCCAGATGCACGGCCACGTCCTCGCTGAAGCCCGCTTGATGGCCAAGTACCACCGGCGCGCCTGCGGCTGCGCTAGCTCAGGGGCAGGATGCAGTCGGGGCCTTGGTTGCGGACGTCATTGACGAGCGTCGAGACCCGGTCGATGGCGAGCAGGTCCGAGGGGTAGGGGCCGAGCATCGCGGCCAGCTCCCGCGGATCAGTGATCGAGGGCTCGAGCCAGCGCCCCTCGTCTTCCGGCAGCAGGATTACGGGCATCCGGTCGTGGAGCGGGCGCACCAGCTCGTTGGCCGCGGTCGTCACGATAGTGCAGGTCAGCAGCGGCGGGGCGGCGCGGTCGCGCGGGTCGCGCCAAGCGTCCCAGAGCCCCGCGAAGGCGAAGGTCTCGCCGCTATGCAGGCGAATGCGCGCCGGCCTGCGATCGGTCCGCGGGCCCGACCACTCGTAGAACCCGTCCGCGGCTACCAGGCAGCGGCGGGCGCCGAGCAGCCGCTTGAACATGCCGCTCGTCGAGAGCGTTTCGGCCTTGGCGTTGATGGGCCGCGGGGTTGCCTCGGCCCCGGGAGAGGACCAGCTCGGCACCAGCCCCCAGCGCATCTCGACGAGCACCGGCCCCTGGGGCTCGCGAACGATGACCGGGACCGGATCGGTCGGCGCGACGTTGTAGCGGGGCGCGACCTCGGCCCGAGCCTCGATGGCGCCGAAGCGCTCGCGCAGCTCTTGGGTCGACCGCGTCTGCGTGTAGCGTCCACACATCGGGTGCCTCCTCAGTCCTTCGAGCGAGCCCGCGGCGCCTGCGCGCGCTAGAGGGCGCGCCCCGAGGAATCGGCCCGTTCGCCGGAGGGTTCCTGTCATCCGGAAGGGCTCTGCCCGCTCGGACCGCCCGAGCGGCCGGGCCTGTCCGCCCCCAGCGGCGCTGCGGGGCGGCTGGCGAGCGTGTGGAATAGTTTGACACCTCCTCGGTTGCAGGGGCATACGTTCGCCACGTCAAGGTGTCGGAAAAGAGGTCGGAGGCCCGATGCGCCGTTTCTTGCCGTTGCTCGCCATCGCAGTTCTCGCCGCCGCGTCGCTCACCGGCTGCGCCCCGAAGCTGATCCCGGGCACCGAGATCCTCGACAACGAGGAATCGCGCGAGATCCTCAGTGTGCTGTCGGCGTACACCAGCGCCCTCGAGACGCGCAATGTCGACCGGATTCTCGCGCTCGCGAGCGACGACTTCTTCGAGACCAGCGGCACGGCCGACGGCGAGGACGACTTCGACAAGGCCGGCCTGCAGGAGCGGCTGAAGGCCTGGTCGATCGAGGTCAAGGCGGTGCGCGCGAAGCTGCAGGTCAAGAACATCACCGTCCAGGGCGACTCGGCGAACGCGGCCTACTTCTTCGACCTCAGCTACCAGGTCGCCGGCTCCGACGGAAAGCTCGTCTGGAAGAACGAGTCGGACGCCAAGCAGATGACCTTCCGCCGCGAGGACGGAGCCTGGAAGATCACCAGCGGAATCTAGGCCGCGCCGACCTCGGCGACTCCCGCCGACGCTCCTCTTGCCGACGCCCGTAGCTGCCCGAAAAGCTTGCAGCTTTTCCCGCGGCACGGGCGTTCTGCGCGCTCCTTGACACCTATCTTTTCCGGATGTTATTCCCCGAAGCCTTTAGGTCTACCTAACCGGGCCGCTCGCGAGAGCGGTGCATCCAGTGCGGGCCTGTCCGAGCTGACGACCGCAGGCCTGGAGACTCCACTATGGCAACCGAGACCAAAGCTGCGAAGCAGGTCAAGACGGAGACCGAGGACTGGCGCAAGCGCGAGAGCATCGGCTCCTTCCTGCGCGACGTGATCATCGCCGCGGTGATCCTCGGCGCTGCGCTCTGGATGTATCGGGGCTCCGTCGAGACCGGCAAGCAGGTGCGTGCCTTGGGCAAGGAAGCGAAGCAGCTCATGCTCAAGGACTCGCCCGAGCACTACGTGAAGGCCGAGGAGAAGCTCAAGGCGATGCTCGAGCTCGACAGCGACTACCCGTTCGCCATCGCCTCGCTCGCCGAGCTCTATGCGATTCGCTGGCTCGACTTCGGCGTCGAGGCCGACGCGGCCAAGGCGCGCGAGTGGACGAAGAAGGCCAGCCAGCTCGAGGCGCGCATCAACGAGCGCTTCGGGGCCGAGGTGCTCGCCAAGCTCGGCGAGGGCCAGTTTGCCGAGGCCGAGAAGTACGCGAGCGAGATCAGCAAGCAGGCGGCGAGCTCGCACGTGGTCAACGGCCTGGGCCGCGCCTTCCTCGGCCAGGGCAAGCTCGAAGAGGCCAAGATCGCGCTGAAGAAGGCCGCCGACACCGAGTGGCGCAACCCGCGCTTTGCCTGTGACCTCGCCGACGTCTACCTCGCCGACGGCGACCACGCCAACGCGCTCGCCTTCTACAGCAAGGGCGTCGAGTCCAACTCCGACCATGTCCGCTCGCTCATCGGCCGCTCTCGCGCGCAGATCGCGCGGGGCCAACGCATCAAGGAAGCCAGCGACACGCTCAAGGATGTCCTCGAGCTCGGCGACGAGCGGATGACGCCCCTGCTCAAGGCCCAGGTGTTCGTCGCCATGTCCGAGCTGAGGATGTTCGAGCAGAAGTACGACGAGGCCGCCAAGTTCGCCGACGACGCGATCGCCGCCTACGGCAAGTACTCGTGGGCGCACTTTGCCAGGGGCCGAGCGATGGCCGCGCTGCAGAAGGCGCCCGAGGCCGGGGCGGCGTTCGACAAGGCCATCGAGCTGGCGCGCTACGTGCCCGAGTTCTACTACACCGGCGCCAAGGCGCTGCTCGAGGCCGGCGACCAGGTCAAGGCCCCGACCCTGCTCGACGCTTACGCCAAGTCGATGCGCGAGGACGACCGCCTGCACCTCGCCTACGGCGACCTGCTGATGCAGATGAACCGCGGCCTCGAGGCGGTCGAGCGCTACCAGAAGGCGATCGCCTTCAACAGCTTCAACGCCCAGGCGCACTACGCCAAGGGCGCCGCGCTGTACGACGCGCGCGCGCAGGTCGGCGCGGGGCTCGAGGACACCAAGCCCGACGCCATCAAGCGCCTGACCGAGCGGCTCATCAACGACCTCAACATCACCATCGACGAGTTCAAGAAGGAGAAGTGGGAGGTCGCCCACCTCGAGAAGGAGCTCAAGGTCTGGAACAGCATC
This sequence comes from Myxococcales bacterium, assembly GCA_050942745.1. GTDB lineage: Bacteria > Myxococcota > Myxococcia > Myxococcales > UBA5297 > UBA10939. The sequence continues at coordinate 25,840 of JBMNNX010000029.1, read as the reverse complement.
AAGGACAAGAGCTTCAACTGGGACAGCCTGACGCCCGAGGAGAAGGACATCGTCCTCGTCCAGACTTCGCTCGACGAGCTCAAGCTCGCGCTCGAGGTCCAGGAGTACTTCCCCGACGCCTACGTGAAGATGGGCGACATCCGCTTCGGCCGTCAGGAGTACGCAGACGCTTGCCAGCAGTGGGCGCAGGCGCTCATGCAGATGAAGCAGCTCCAGCGCCCGCGCGATCTGCTCGCCGCCCTGCGCGAGAACATCAATACGCGCCTGATCAAGGAGGCGAAGCAGAAGGAGATCGCCAAGGCGTGGATGGACGAGACGGCGGCGCTGGTCCGCTAGTCCCCGTCGTCCTGCTCGAGCCTTCGAAGGGGCGCGCCCGCGCGGCGCGCCCCTTCTTTTTCGGGCGGCCGCGGACTTCGCGCGACCGGCCTACGCCTCCGCCCGTTGCTCGCGCGGCGCTCTCATGGTCGTCGCGGCGAGCGACTTGGGCGGCTTGACCTTGCGGACGATGAGCTTCTCGAACTCGACGAGCAGCAGGATGGCCAGCCCGACTCCGACCATCGCTCCCCACGCGCGGGCCTCGACCGCCCCGGTGGCGAAGAGCCGGTGCATGAACGGCGCGTAGGTGAAGAGCATCTGCAGGGCCACGATGATGACTATCGAGATAAGCACCGGGCGGCTGCCGAAGAGGCCCTTGACGCTCAACACCGAGCCGAGAATCGCCCGGGTGCTGATCAGATAGAAGACTTCGCCGATGACCACCGTGTTGACCGCGACCGTGCGGGCTGCGGCCAGCGGCGAGCCCATCGACACCTCCCACAGGAACATGCCGAAGCTGCCGGCCAGCAACAGCAGCGCGACGTACCCGATGCGCCACACGAAGTAGCCCGACAGCAGCGGCTCGGTGGGCGAGCGCGGCGGGCGGCGCATCACGTCGATCTCGGGCGGCTCGAACGCCAAGGCGAGGCCCAGGGTGACCGCGGAGACCATGTTCACCCAGAGGATCTGCACCGGGGTGATGGGCAGGGTCGTCCCGAGCAGCACCGCGACCAGGACGACGAGCGCCTGGGCGCCGTTGGTCGGCAGGATGAAGAGGATGGCCTTGCGGATGTTGTCGTAGATGGTCCGGCCCTCTTCGACCGCGTGCGCGATGGTGGCGAAGTTGTCGTCGGCGAGCACCATCGAGGCCGCCTCCTTGGCCGCCTCGGTGCCCTTGATGCCCATCGCCACCCCGACGTTGGCGCGCATGAGCGCCGGCGCGTCGTTGACCCCGTCGCCGGTCATCGCGATCACCTCGCCCTTGGCCTGCAGGGCGCGCACGAGGCGGATCTTGTGCTCGGGCGAGGCGCGGGCGAAGACCGACGTGTCGCGCACGGCGCGCTCGAGCTGGTGGTCGTCGAGCTGGTCGATCTGATGGCCGGTCATCGCACCGCCGCGGCCGGTGATGCCGAACTGCTCGCCGATGGCGCGCGCGGTCACCAGGTGGTCGCCGGTGATCATCTTCACGTCGATGCCGGCGCGCTGCACCCTGGCGACCGCCTCGATGGCCTCCTCGCGCGGCGGGTCGATGAGGCCGAAAAGGCCGAGGATGGTCAGGTCGCCGATGTCCTCGAAGGCCAGCTCGTGCTTGTGTTCGTGGGCCTCCTTGGCAGCCACCGCGATGACGCGCTGCCCGGCCGCCGCCATCTCGTCGATGCACCGGCGCCAGGTCGACGGGTCGAACGGCTCGTCGCGGCCGCCACAGCGCTGCCGCGAGCACATCGTCAGGACCTGTTCGGGCGCGCCCTTGACGAAGACGACGCCGCGTCCGTGGTGGTCGTGGTGCAGCGTCGCCATGAACTTGTGCTCGGACTCGAAGGGGATGAGGTCGTCGCGCGGGCGCTCGAGGGCCTCTTCCTTCGTATCGAGCAGCGACTTCATTCCGAAGGTGAGCAGGGCTCCGTCGGTCGGGTCGCCCTGCAGAGTCCAGTGGCCCTGGTCCTCGTGGAGCGAGGCGTCGTTGCAGAGCACGGCGGCGCGAGCCATCTCGAGCAGCGCTGGGTCTGCCTCGGGTGAGGCCTCCTCCTCTCCGCGGAAGATGGCGCCGTGGGGCGCATAGCCGGTGCCGCTGACCTCGTAGACGCCCAGCGCGGTCCTCACCGCGCGCACCGTCAACTCGTTGCGGGTCAGCGTTCCGGTCTTGTCGGAGCAGATGACGCTGACCGACCCGAGGGTCTCGACCGCGGGGAGCCGGCGGATGATGGCGTTGCGCCGTGCCATGCGCGTGACGCCTATCGCCAGGGTGATGGTCATCACCGCCGGCAGCCCCTCGGGGATGGCGGCGACGGCGATGCCCACCGCCGCGAGGAACATCACGGGCACTGGGTAGCCGCGCCAAAGCACGCCGACGGCGAAGATGGCCGCGGTGAGCGCGAGGATGACCACCGTGAGCCAGCGCCCGAAGACCGCCATCTTGACGAGCAGCGGGGTCTGCATCGGCTCGACCTGCGAGAGCATCGAGCTGATGCGCCCGATCTCGGTGCGATCGCCGGTCGCGACGACGACGCCGGTGCCCTGGCCGTAAGTGACGAGCGTGCTCGAGTAGGCCATGCACGCGCGGTCGCCCAGAGGCGCGTCGGGCGCGACGGGCTGCACGCTCTTTTCGACGGGCAGCGACTCGCCGGTGAGCGCCGACTCCTGGATTTGCAGGCTCTTGGCGCGCACCAGCCGCAGGTCGGCGGGGACCTTGTCGCCGGAGGCGAGGAAGACGAGGTCGCCAGGCACGAGCTCCTCGGCGGGCACGTCGCGACGCCTGCCGTCGCGCTGCACGCTCGCCTGCGGGGAGAGCATCTTGCGTATGGCCTCGAGCGCCGCCTCGGCCTTGCCCTCCTGGATGAAGCCGATCATCGCGTTGATGAGGACGACGCCGAGGATCACCCCGGTGTCGACCCACTCGCCGAGCACCGCGGTCACCACGGAGGCGCCGAGCAGCACGAAGATGAGGACGTTGTTGAACTGGCTGAAGAAGCGTGCAGCGGCCGAGCGCCGCTTCGGCGGGGGGAGCCGGTTGCGCCCGAATACCTCGAGCCGGCGGCGCACCTCCTCCTGCGTCAGTCCCGTCGGCGGGCTCTCGAGCAGCTCGGTTGCTTCCTGTACGGAGCGGGAGTGCCAGTCGCGGATCTCGACGAGCTTCTCGTCAACCATCGGGCGAGCGCCTCCAGGATCAGTGGAGGAAAGCTGTCGATCGGCCGGGTCCGTCGGTAGGGCCGGATCGGCGCCGGCTCGAGCGATGGGCCTGGCCCTGCGCTTCGGAGGCCAGACGGGCCTCCCTCGTGAGAAGAGAGGGCGCGATTGAGGAGGGAGGGCCGCCGCGGCCGCCAGCGTGTGCGGCGACGGGACTGCGCAGGTGGCGGAGGCGGAGCAACTCCATCTCCGCTACTCGTCGTTCGGGCGACCACAAACGACCTGCCGCCGCGACACGAGGCGGCGCTGGAGCTCAGCGATCCATCCGTTCGCCCGCGACGGGGAATGGCCTCGCAACCGTCCTGAGCCGAGTCGAAGGCAGGAGCGCGCACGCCCGTCGTGCGCGGGCCCCGGCCTGACTGGGGGCCGCGCCATCGGCGGTAATGCTCCCTTCTGTGGCGGTGCTCGCTACTTCCGCGCGGTCTGCGGTTCGCCACCCCGACACAGAGGTCGCCATGCTCGCGCTGCTCCTCGCACTTGCCGTGTCCCAGGCGCCCGCGCAACCGCGCGAGGTGGGCGTGCCCGTCGGAAAGGGGAAGGTGGCGCCGATCGTCAAGCTCACCTCGCCGCCGGGAGGCTGGACGGTGGACCGGATGATGCTCGTCGAGGGCACCGTCTCCGACCCCACGGTCGATCCGGTGACGTTGAGCATCAATGGCGACCGTTACCTCATCCGCACCAACAACGGCCACTTCTCGCGCAAGTTCCCGGCTGCCGCAGGCAAGAACGTCGTCACCGCCATGGCGACGAACGCGGGCGGCACCGGCAGCGCACAGGTCACCTCGTACGCGCAGATTCCGCCGGTGCCGCTCAAGGCGGTGCTCACCAGCGACACCGACGGCGTCTACACCGACCTGCACATTTACGAGCCGACCGACACCTCGGTCATCGACGGCGCGCTCCAGACGAGCAACATGGCTCACGTCTACTGGGCGAACACCGCGAGCCCTTCGGGCGGCACCTTCTACCTCAACGAGCAGGAGGGCAGCTTCGACCAGCCCGGCTACGGCCCCTACCTCTACATCCACCGCGCGCCTCCCCAGGGCGTCTTCATGATCGCGGCCAACTACTGGCCCAGCGGAGACAAGGCGCACGCGATCGCCACGCTCAACGTCGCGCTCTTCGAGGGGACGCCGAACGAAGTGCGCCGCAAGGTCCAGATCCCGCTGGCGACCCCGGGGACCACGCGCGTGCTCGCGTGGATCAACATCCTCGGCGCCAACCGCGGCCAGATCTACGTGCCCGGGGTCGATCCGCTCCCCACCGATCCGGCGTGGCCGAAGAACCTCGAAGAATCGGCGAAAACGATCGCATCGGGCGGAGGCTACTGAGCCGTGGCGGGGGCACTACTCGCCGCGCTGCTGCTCGCGTCGGCCGAGCCGTCGGAGGCGCTCTTGCGCCAGATGATCGGCGAGGTGGCGCTCGCGCAGCTCGAGCGCATCTCGAACGACTGGCACCCCGATCAGCGTGACTGCGCGGGGCTGGTCCGCTTCGCCTACCGCGCGGCCTTCCTCGCGCTTCGCCCCGAGCGCCTCGCCGAAGGGCTCTGGCGCGATCGCGAGGGCAAGGCCGCGTCCTTCGCCGATGCCGAGACGCTCGTCGCGCACAGCTTCGCGCTCCTCGGCCGCGGCGAAGAGGCTCGCAAGCAGCTCCAGACCGGCGACCTCGTCGCCTTCCGGCAGCTCGGCGACGGGGACGCGCCGGTCTTCCACCTGATGATCGTCGTCCAGCCGCGCGATCGGGCTCATGCCCGGACGCGCGTCGTCTATCACCCGGGCAGCCGCGGCGCCGAGGTGCGGCTCGGAGCCCTCGACGAGCTGGCGCGCGACGCGCCTGCCGAGTGGCGGCCTGTCCCAGAGAATCCGCGGTTTCTCGGCTTCTACCGCTTCAAGGAGTGGCGATGAGCGATCCCAAGCGACTCAGGCGCGTCCTTCTCTTCGCCGTGGCAGGCGGGCTGCTCGCCGTGGCCATCGGGCTCAGCCTGAGCCCGAGGCCAAAGGACGCTCAGAAGCCAGCCGAGCCCGTCGTCTCACTTCCGCCCAAGACCATCCCCGCCGACGCCGTGGCGATGAGCCTGAGCGCGTTCGACGAAAAGCCCGTCGCCGCCTTCTGGCTCGACGTGCACGACCCGGCCAAGGCGCGGCAGGCGCTGACCACCAACCCGTGGATTCAGCAGGTCCTTCGCGAGCCGCTCGGGCAGGGCTTCGTCGGCTCGTGGGCCGGCTTCCTCGGCACGCGCGGCGAGGACATCCAGGCGCAGTTCACCGGCACGGTGCAGGACGTCATCGCCGACCGCGTCCTCTCGGCGCCCTTCCGCCTCGTCTGGTTCGGCGGCAGCGGGACGGCTGGAACGCCAGCGCTCGTCCTTCCGGCAGCCACGCAGCGGGTCGCGACCGCCTTCGATCTGCTCGATCGCGTGGCGACGCGCAGCGCGCTCACCTCCACCCGGTGCCCCGGTGAGCCAGAGCCGCAGGTCGATCCTGCGAAGGCCGGCGAGACGAAGCCCGCGATAGTCATCTCGCGCTGGACGCTCGCCGAGCACTCGGTCTACGCGGCCGCGCGCGGCAGCCGCATCGTCCTCGGGCGTCACCCGGTGACCGTGATCCAGGGGCTGTGCGCCGACATCGAGCCGATGAAGGCTGCGCCCGGGCTCGACCTCGAGCTCGCCGTCGCCGCCGAGCCGCTCGGTCGCGAGGCGCAGCTCCTCGGCCAGTTTGTCGGGGCCGGCAAGGTCGCGCGGTTCGGCTTCGGCATCGAGGGCGCGCAGCTCGTCCCGCGCGGGATAAGCGGCCAGCTCGACGCGCCCGGCAGGCTCGGCAGCGCCGCGATGCCCGAGAGCCTGCTCAAGGTCATCCCCGAGGCGATGCCGGTGATGCTCTTCGCGCAGCCGAAGCTGCCCCGACAGCTCGACGCGGCTTCGCTCAGGAAGCACTTCGAGTCGAAGAGCTCCGAGGATCTCATCGAGCGCTCGATCGCCGTCCTCTGGCGGCCGCGCGGGCGCGACGACGCCGGCACCGAGGTCGCCGTCGTCTGGTCTCGCATCGAGGACGAAGAGGGCCTCGGCGGCATCTTCGCCGGCGGCGGAAACAGGCTGCTCCTGCGCAAGGTCTGCGATCAGCTCGTCTTCGCCTCCAGCACGGAGCTGCTCGACGAGCTCGAGGCGACCTGCGCCGGTCGCAAGCCGTCGATGCTCCACGCCGCCGGCCCGGTCGTCGCCGGCCTCAAGGCGCCCACGTCGATAGGCGTCGGCGTCCACCTCGGCAAGCTGCTCTCGCAGATCACGCTCGACGGCTACCAGTCGAGCGTCGGGCAGACGAAGGGGTTGCCCGCCGAGATCGATCAGGCGCGGCAGCGTCTCGAGGAGCTTCCGTTCATGGGCCTGCGCGGTCTGGTCGAGAAGGACGCGCTCGTTCCGGGAGGGTTCAGGTCATGAAGAGCAACCAACCGACCGCATCGCACCAGGCCCCGGTGAAGGTAGGGGCGCATGGCAATGCGCCCGGCCAGGGATCGAGCAAAACCCACGAGCATGCCGGCGCCGCAGAGGGCACAGCGCGGCGTCTCACCGCGCGACGAATCCCCCGCACACTTGCGGTTCACTGCGCCGCCCTCGCCGTCCTCGGTATCGCCGGCGCGGCCTGGGCCAAGCCACTCTACATCACCGTCCCGCGCACCTACGCCACCAGCGAGAAGCCCGTCATCGAGGTCGCGTTCGAGGATCGCGGCCCCGTCGAGCTGCGCGTGCTGCAGCCGACCGACACCGACGCCTTCATCAAGGCGCAGGCGAACCTGCGGCGCGCCTACGAGACCCCGCCGACTCAGGCGAACCCCGGCCACGCGCTCGCCCGCGGGCTCAACGCCGTCCGCAACCCTGGGCCGTTCCTGCTCTTCTCGATGAACCCCGGCCTGCGCCAGGAGATCGCGCCGGCGCTGCCCGAGCGACCCCAGCCGCCTTCGGGGCGCGTCTCGCGCGTCGCGCCTGGCCCCGAGAAGCTCGTCGGCCTGCCCAAGGGCATGAAGCTCGTGCGCAGCCAGTGGCTCAACCTCGACCTCGGCGGCGCCGATCGCGACTTCACCGTCCCCGGGTTCGACACCTGGTTCTACAGCGGCGGCTTCCAGGAGCGCCGCGTCGCGCTCGAGCCGCTCCCCGCGGGACTGTACGTGCTGCAGGTCGTCCAGGGCCGCATCGAAGGCCAGGTCGTGCTCGTGGTGACCGACCTGACCGTGCAGGCCAAGCAGACCGACGGCCAGGTGCTCGTGCGCGTCGCCGGCGTGGACCAGCAGCCGAAGAAGGACGCCAAGGTCACCGTGCGCCTTCCGAGCGGCGAGACGCTGAGCGGCACCACCGACGAGAAGGGCGAGGCGCGCATCGAGGTCGCCGAGCCGCGGCTGCTCATCGCCGTCGCGCACGGCGCCGACCTCGCCGTCGTGGACACCGACTTCTACTCCACGCTGGCCATCGCGCCGGACGTCTTTCTCTACACCGACCGGCCCATCTACAAGCCGGGCGACCAGATGCGCTTCCGCGGCATCGTCCGCAAGCCCGACTCCTTCCTCGCGCAGCTCTTCGCGCCGAAGAAGCGCGAGGTGAGCATCGAGCTCGTCTCGCAGGAAGCCGCGCCCGTGAAGACGAAGGCGTCCATCGACGAGTTTGGGACCTTCGCCGGGACCTTCAGCGTGCCCGAGAACCTAAGCACCGGCGTGCTGCGCGTCGTCGCGAGCCTCGACGATCAGGCCCACCAGAGCGAGGCCCGGGTGCAGAAGTACGTCAAGCCGACCTTCTACATCGAGGTCCTCTCCGACGCCGAGACCATCGAGCCGGGCGGCAAGGTGAGGGCGAAGGTCCGCGCGCGCCGCTACGCCGGCGGGGCCGAGCCGGGCGCCGCCTACGAGGTCTTCCTCTACCGCAGCCTGCTCGACTCGCCGGCCTGGATCGACGACGCGGGCATGGGCGGGGAGGGGAGCGAGGTGACCTACGGCAGCGCCTCGACGACCGAGGGCAAGCTGTCGGTGCCAGAGCGGCTCTACTCCTCGGTGGCCGCGCGCGCCGGCAGCTCCGATCCCTTCGATCCCTGGGCGAGCGCCGCCAAGCTCGACGAGAACGGCGAGGCCGAGATCGAGATCGACGTGCCCGCGCTCGGCCCCGGCGACGACCGCAAGCCGTTCCGCTACACGCTGACTGTCCGCGCCCGCGACGGGCAGGGCACCTTCGCCAACGCGAGCCGCAGCTACTTCCTCGCGCCCTGCGAGGTGCTCGGCACGCTGCGCCCGAGCGCCAAGGTGGCGAAGGTCGGCAGCGAGGCGCGCTTGTCGGTGCGCGCCGCGACGCTGAGCGGCAAGGCCTACGGCGAGACCACCGGCCGCGTCGAGTACGTGCTGCGCCAGGCCAACGGCGAGGAGGCGACCATCGGCGAGGCGGAGATCAAGACCGACGCCGAGGGCATCTGGCGCGGCCCGATGCCGACCTCCGGCGTGGGCACCGTCCTCGCGCGCGTGACCCTCAAGGACAAGAAGAACGCCGAGTGGTCGGGCGAGACGAGCATGCTCTGCGTCGGCGAAGGCGGCGAGCCGGTCGCGCGGGTCGCGAACCTGACGCTCGAGTCGCTCGGCGGCGTGCTCGAGCCCGGTCAGACCGCCGAGGTCATCGCGCTCTTCCCCGACGGCTGGGGCGCCGGGACGAAGAACGAAGGCCCGGTCTGGATCACGCTCTCCGGCTCGACCCTCTTCGAAACCAAGCTCGTGCAGGTGACCGGCTCGACGCTCATCCACCGCTTCGAGATCGAGAAGCGCTTCGGCAGCGCCGTCTACGCGTCGGTGGCCTACCCGACCTCGACCGGCCGCTGGGAGGAGCGGACCGTGCCGTTCCGCATCATCCCGAAGGAGCGCACGCTCACCGTCGCCGTCGAGCCCGGACAGCTCGAGGCGAAGCCGCTCGGCCGCCAGACGATCGACCTGCGCGTCACCGACTCGCAGGGCCGCGGCGTCGTCGCGCAGGTCTCGGTCGGCGTCGTGGACAAGGCGATCTACGCGCTGCAGACCGAGTTCCGCCCGCGCGTGCTCGAGTTCTTCTACCCGCTCGGCCGCGACAACGTGTCGAGCTACTACTCCGCCGAGTTCCAGGGCTACGGCTACGGCGAGAGGCTGGCGAAGAAGCTCGCGGGCCTGCCCGAGTACGCCTTCTCTGCGGTCAAGCCGCCGACGCGGCGGGTGAAGCCGCGCGAGGAGGACACCGCGTACTGGAACCCGTCGGTCGTCACCGACTCGCAGGGCCACGCGCGCGTGAGCTTCGAGATGCCCTCGAACCAGACCCTGTGGATAGTCACCGCGGTCGCGGCCGACGCCTCGGGCCGCTTCGGCGAGGGCACCGCCGAGTTCGCCAGCCGCGGCGGCGTCAACCTCGTCGCGGCCGTTCCTCAGTTCCTGCGCGAGGGCGACGAGGCGCGCGGCAGCGTGCGCGTCGCGCGCGGCGGCGAGGAGAGCCGCGTCGTCGCCAAGCTCGACGTGAAGCTCGCCGCCTCGGGCGGACTGAAGGACGCGAAGCACGCCGAGACGGTCGCGCTGCCGGCGCAGGGCGAGCTCGTCGTGCCCCTGACGCTGACCGCATCGCGGTCGGGCTTCGGCGAGGTGCTCGTGGACGTCGCGGGCGCCGAGCGGCTCGCCGACAGGCGCCGGCTGCCTATCCACCCCGCGGTGGTCGAGGAGACGATGGAGGCGAGCGCCTGGGGCGGCGGCGAGCTCACCTTGGCGATAGCCGAGGGCGCGCGCGCCGAGGCCGTTGAGCTGGTGCTCAAGCCGACCCTCGTTGACGCCGCGCTTTCGACCACGCGCGACCTGCTCGAGTACCCGTACGGCTGTCTCGAGCAGCTCGTCTCCACCACCATCCCGAACGTCGCCATCCTGCGCACGCTCGAGAAGGTTGACGCGCTCGCCAAGCTCGATCCCCAGAGCCGTTCGATGCTCGCCGAGGCGCGCTCGCGCGCGGTGCAGGGCGTCCACCGCATCCTCAGCCTCGCGGTGAAGGGCGGCGGCTTTACCTGGTTCCACGGCTACTCCACGCCGTCGATTCCGCAGACCCTCATCGCGCTCGACGGCCTCACCTACGCCGCCGACGCTGGCCTGGTCGCGCGCAACGACCCGCGCATCGTCGAGTCGGCCCGCTGGCTCGAGGGGCAGGAGGAGCTGCCGTACGAGCTCGAGGCGACGCGGACCTACGTGCTCGCCAGGCTCGAGGGAGCGCGGCACGCCGCGCGGGTGCGCGCGCTCATCGAGCGGGCGGAGCCGGGCGACCTCTACACCATCGCGCTGGCCGTGCTCGCGGCCGAGCACGCCGGCGTCGAGGGCGAGCCCGAGCTGAGGGAGCGCATCGCCTCGCTGGTGCAGCAGAGCAACGAAGGCTTCGCGCGGCTCGCCAACTGGAACCCGAGCGAGGGCCAGTTCTGGCGCTATCCCCTGCGGCGCGTTGGCCTGAGCGCCATCGTCGCGCACGCCGCGTCGAAGGGCAGCTTCGACGTCGCCCGGGCGCGGCGGCGGCTCGTCGAAGCGCTCACCACCGAGGGCGTGCTCTCGACCTTCGACCGGGGCACCGCGCTGCTGCACAGCCTGTGGCTCATCGAGCGGGACGCGAAGGAGCTCAAGTCGATGCCGCCGCCGACCGTGCAGCTCGCGAGCGGCGCCAAGGTGAGCTTCGCTCCGCGCGGAGGCGGGCTCGTGGCTACGCTGCCGCCGGGCACCGGCAAGCTGAAGGTCGAGGGTTTCGAGGGCGTGGCGACCCTGCGCGCGCAGGTGCGGACGCCGCTCGACAAGGTGCAGCCGTTGGCCGAGGGCATGACCATCGAGCGCAGTTACTACGTGCTGCGGGAGGGCGGGCGGCAGAAGCTCGAGGCCGAACAGAAGGTCGCGCAAGGCGAAGAGGTCTTCGTCGAGCTGAAGGTGAACGCGCACGCGGCCGACGCGCGGTCGAGGCGGTCGGCCTACTACGTCCTCGAGGACAGCGTGCCCGCCGGTTTCGTGCCGCTGATCGAGGACAAGGAGTGGCGCGGCGAGCCGTACGTGTTGCCGCTGGCGCACGAGGCGCTCAGGCGCCGCGCGCTCGATCCCGAGAAGGCCACCTTCTTCTTCGAGGAGCCGGCGTGGTGGAGCGACAGCCCCCGGGTCATCGGCTACGTGATGCGCGCGCAGTTCCCCGGCCGCTTCCAGGCGCCGCCAGCGAGGGTCGAGGACATGTACGCGCCGCGCGTGCGCGGGCGCACCGGGCCCGCGGTGCTCGAGATCGTGGCGAGCGACGCGCCAGTGACCGTGGCGACGCCGTGAGTCGAGTGAGGTGGGGTGCGCCGCTTTTCTCGGAAGGTGTCGCCAGCGCCGAGGAGGGAGGGCCGGCGTCTCGCCGGCCGAGTGAGGGTGGAAGCCAACATTTCTCGAGCGGTGTCGTCAGTGCGTGCCCCACTGATCCCGCGCGCCCGCCATATGAAAGCCCCCTCCCGTCGGGCGCGCTGATGCGATCGCGGCGAGCAAGACCTCCGTTCGCGCGCCCGAGGGAGAGGGGGTTTGGGGGTGGGGAGCAGCGCCCGGAGCTTCGCGTCGCCAGGCGGTTGGCCTGGTGGAACGAGCCACCGATCAGCACCGAACCGATAGCGAGGATCGAGAAACGAGGAGGGAAGGCCCGCTCGCGTTCCGTCCGCCCGTTCCCTCCTCTCCCGGACGGCGTGCAGTACGGCCGTACCCGTCGCGAGCTTGATTGCGCGCGCCTGGGAGGGGCGAGCGCGCGTACTGAGCACCGCGAGCCTTCTCACGATCGACGGTCGCTTCTCGCGAGTATCGCCGCCGTCGCGCTCGCGCTTCTCCTCATCCCGACGCCGTCAATCGCCGCCTCACCAAGCCTCACCATCGAATCCGCCCTCGAGCCCGCCACCGCCATCGAGCGCGAGGCTCTCGCCACCTGGCGCGAGCTCGAGGCGCGCTGGAACGAAGCTGCCTCCCAGCCCCCGCCGCCGCCGCGCTTCCCCATTCGCCTCCGCCGTTCGACCGAGCTGCCCACCGGCAAGGCCGGCCGCACGCGCCCCGGAATCGTGCACCTGCGCCAGGACCGCGCTCAGACCCTCGACGAGAAGCTCCTCCTCGCCATGCGCCACGAGCTCGCGCACCAGTTCTTGTGGAGCGCCTGTCCGGCCGCGTCGGACGACGCGCTCTTCCACGAAGCCTTCGCCATCGCGACGAGCGGCGAGATCGACCTGTGGTCGCAGGGCGAATACCTCTCGTTGCCCCGCGCGCGTCGGACCCTCGAGAAAGCGCCGAGCCTCGACACGCCCAGCGCTCGCCGAGCGATAGCGAGGCTGCTCGTCGAGAGCACCGAACCCGGCGCGACCATCCCCAAGCCCCTGGCGGACAGGATTCGCGACTGCGCCACAGGCGTGCGCTGGCAGGAACCGATGAGCGCCGCCGAGCTCGCGGGCGCGCCCCAACGCGCGGGCGACGCCGTCGTCGTCGTGAGCCGCCGCTCCGGCGACACCCTATTCGCCGAGGGCGACTGTCGCGTTCCGATGCCCTACGGCTCGACGCTGAAGCCCTTCCTCCACGCGGCGGCGCGCGGGCGCGCTCCGGAGCTCAAGCCGCGAGGCGTCGCCGAGTGGGTCTGCGGCGAGCTCCCCGCGCAGATGGATCTGCGCACCGCGCTGCTGCGCTCGTGCAACGGCTACTTCATCGACTGGGCGGCCAAGGATCCGTCGATCGCGTCGCTCGGCGAATACGGCCCGGTTCTCGCGAAGCTCGGACTTGGGCGCGCACCGGCGGATATCACCGAGGCCATCGGCCTGCGACCTACGCTGAAGCTATCGCCTCTCGCGCTGGCGCAGGCATACCGCCTTCTCGCCGAGCGCAGCGAGGAGACCTTCCGCGTCCTGAAGGACAACGTGCGTGAAGGGACCCTGTCTGGCCTCGAGGCCTCGAAGCTCCTCGAAGGATTCGCCACCAAGACCGGCACCGTGCGCGACAGCGCGTCGCACCCGCAGATCGGCTGGATAGTCGCGGTCGGCGACGACGTGGTTGCCGTGATGGTGCGGGCCGGGAAGCAGCCGCGGGACTTCGCGGGCGAGCTCGCCAAGGCCCTCGCCCGGGTCGGGACGCGCCGACATTCAACGGCGCTCGAGGCGCACGCCGTTTCGGAAGGGCCTGGCCGCGGCGGCGAGCCGTGGAAGGAGACGCGGGCGGAGGCCGAGGTCGAGAGGCTGCTCGGCGAGGGTGCGTTCTCGCTGAGGTTCGCGGGCAGGAAGGTCACCTACCTGCGACCGATGAGCGGTCGCGGTGCGAGCCACGAGGAGCAGGTGACCATCGCCTGTGAGCCGTTCCGGCTCGAGCTGAAGCTGCCGTCATGCCCGATGGCGGCGAGCCAGGCCGAGGGCGAGTACGTGTTCGAGGGCCGAGGGCGGGAACCTGGCGAAAGGCCGGACGTGGAGAGTGCGCCGCAGGGTGAGGCGCAGCAGGTGGGCGATTGAGGCAGGCGCTGGACGAGCGGTAGCGGAGGCGATTCGGCGTTTGTTCTCGGCGCTCCCACCGTGACTGAACAGGAACTCGGGGATGCCGTGGACCGACCAGGAGCTCGGGGAGGCCGTGCCTGGTGAGCGGCGCCAAACCGGCATGCGGCATCTTGCCGGCTTGCGCCACCCTCGACGGCGGTCGGAGAGCATGTGTCGAGCGACCGTCCGAGTCTCGGCGTCACGGCCGGACCCGGGACGGTCGCCCGAGCTGTCGTTCTTGTGTCTAGGCTCGGGCCTGCGCGTTGGCGCAATCGACGACGGTCTGCACCAGTGTGTCGAGCTCCTGCTCGGCGGCCTCCTTCGTCGAATAGAGCTCCGGCTCGGTGCACCTGATACCGCTCCACGACGCCTGCGACCAGAGCGCGTAGCGGCCGTCGGCGAATCTCGCGAGGATGACAAAGAAGGTCTCGCGGCCTTCGGACCAGACGTCCACGACCTCGAGGGGCTCAACGAGTTGCAGGACTGCGGACCATCCGAGTCGGAGCGGGAAGCGAATCGGTTCGCGGGTCGCCATCAGTCTCTCCATTCGCGGTGAGGCAGGCCGTTTCTGGGCATGCCTATGTCCTGGAGAGCTGTGGGGCTTGGATCGGGATGGCCGAAAGCAGGTGGCTATGAGGTCGCCATCATACGTGGCGACGGACATGGCGATTTCGCAGCTCGAGTCGTGCCCAGCGCTTGGCGGGGAGCGATAGACGGGGGCATCGACCTCACGCGGTCGCAGCCTCTGCCTGAGCCCGCGCGAGAAGATCCTCGATTCCAAGTTCGTTCGACCACTTGTCGAGATAGGCGCGGTCGAGCGAGTCCCCCGAGATTCGCAGCACCGAGGTGATGTCGCGCCACTGCTTCTCGGACGTTTCGCCGCCCTGTCGGAACCAGAGAAGCTTTCGAAGGACCGTGTCCTCGGTGCTCTTGAACCAGAGGAAGCGGCCGGAGCGAACTTCGATTCGATGCCGTCGGCTCATTTCCGAGCGGTCGAACGGTGCGGTCCCGCAGACGAAGAGGTCGATCTTTGTGAAGAACGGCAGGAAGTAGATGTTGTCGGAGCGCCGCCGCCGGATCGCCTCGCGCAGCCCTTCTTCATCGACTGAGAAGTCGGGCCCGAGCCGTGCCGCGAGGGGCGCGATTTCGCTTTCGCGCAGGTCGAGAACCATGTCGATGTCATTCGTCGACCGAGGTTCACCCTGCAGCCCCGATGCGAGCGAACCCCCGACGAAGTACGCGATTTTGAGCTCGTCGAGAGCCTCTCCAACCGCGAGGGCGATGAGGTACGGGTCGAAGTCGTCGTTGTTTGGCATGGCCTTCTCCGCATGCCGATCGAGCTGAAAGCGCTCGTCGAGGCGGCCGTACATCACCTCGGCGACGCCGCGTCTGAGCTCAGCTTCGTGGAATTCCGGATGACGCATCCGCAAGCCTAGGAGCGCCTGCGACCGTACCGCCCGCGAGAGCCCCGAGACGATCTGGAGCCTGCGCGCCGGACCGAGCGCTGCGAGGCCGGCGAAGTAGCGGCGGGCCGAGCTTGGGGAAGTGTCGCCGAAGAGCCCCGGGCCGAAGGCCGTCGCATCCCCTCCGGCCAAAGGCCGGCAGCCGGTCTGGTCGTCGGGACCAGCCGCGGGTGCTTCAAGTTGGGATTGGGGCTTGCTCGCCAAGTGCTGATCCTTCCACCGACAAAACCGCCTCGTGGGCCGTTCGATTCGTCACTGGGCCGTAGAGAACGCGGTCAGGAGGATACACGGCTTGGAGAGGCAGGCAGCGGCGAGGAGCCGGGCGGCAGCTAGCTAATCCGCCACCGCGCTGCTCGCTTGCTGCGCGCCGCCACGGCGAGGGGCACAGATGCACGGCAAGTAGTGCCTCTGCGTGCCTCGGTGGCGATGGCAGAGAGGCTCGAGTCTGTGAACACGATCGCTGGCGACGAGGCAAGGGCGCATTGGCTCGACGCGTGAAAGGCGTTCCCCCGGTCTTGGTGGGTTGGAGGTTTGGTTGGGGCGGTCTTTCTTCAGAGATCGATGAACTTCCTGGAAAGTGCGTCGCCACTACCACAACAAGGAAGACGCCATCGTGCGCCTTCTCAATGCATGTCCCGAGCTAGACCTGGAGCAGTTTCTCGAAGCAGCATTCACGCGAGGCGATCCTTGCAGCGCCTGCGCAATAGCAGGAATCGACACCAGTGGCAACAAGTTCGCACTTGCTGAGCGATTCGCCGCCTTTCGCGATGGGTTGAAATGGCCTCGCGAAGAATGAATGCGACTGCTGTTCTCGTCTTTCCGGCGCCCGTGGGAAGGCACAAGACTCCCGCGCTTGCGTAGGTCGCATGAAGAACCCCATCGTTGAGAAGGTCTCTGACAGCGGTCGAGAAGAGCACGATCTCGCAGACTTCCGTGCCACCGACGTTTAGTCCTCTCATGGCTCGCCCAACCATTTGTTGCAGTAGAATTCGACTCTTAGTGGGACGAGCGATAAAGACAGAATTGATACCGGGTACGTCCACGCCTTCGGAGTAAATGCCGACGTTAATCAGCACTGGGAAAGCCCGCTTTCGGAAGCTCTCCAGTGTTGCGCGCCGGTCGGCATGGTTGCCTTCACTGCTAATGAGAACCCGCGCCCGCGGCCCCAAAGCCTTTCCAAGCCGCTTTGCATGCTGCTGATTGGCGGCAAAGATAGGTGTCTGGTCCCACGTTCCGGGTTCGTAGGTGAATAATACCCACCGGTCAAACTTCGCATTGCTAACCAGTCGGTCTAGAAGCGCGGCGAGAAGTCGTGAAACTGCTGGAAGTATCGCTTGGAGGCAGCGTCCGCGATCTCCTGAACGCCCGTCTCAACGAGGCGGATGCGAGGCATGGCAAGGACCCGTTCATGAATCAAACGTAAGACGGGTTCTTCGTGGATAACCCGGTGAAAGTAATGCCACAAGATTGGACGTTCTCTTTCGGCGGTTCGCGTTGGCGTAGCCGAAAGGCCGAGAAGGCGATTTCCGGGAAACCTCCGTTCGAGCGCGTGGAGCAAGGCTCTCCATGTAGGCGCAGCGCAATGGTGGCACTCATCTACTACTATGAGCACATTCTTGTGCCCTGTTCGCCAGTTGCTGAGAAACGTCTTCAGGTTGCGAGCCCGTTTATTTATTCCGAAGGCTAGGGTGGGGATGGACGCGACGACAATGTCTCCTACGGGCGCGTCCTCGGGGTCCGCGGCCTTCTTTGACCCGACCGCGTTTCTAAGCAATTCCGCCTCAGGGCGAGGGCAATGAAGGATGCGCGGAGACGATGAACGGCGGAACTCCTGCTTTACCACACTCAAGCGTCGACGATGGCGCGACACCGACCCAATTTGCACGCTCGGCTGGTAAGGGGGCGGTCAACCCCGTGGAATAGGTTCCGGTTTTGATGAGCTGGAATCGTATGGAAACGGCGGACGAGAGAAGGACGGACCTGCCCAAATGAGCTGCCTCAAGGCCGGACATTGGGCATGGGCGATAGGCGGGGAAGCAAGTGTTGGGAGCGCCGCCGCCCCGATGGGGGCGCTGGGGAGGCGAGAAGGAAACCTCACCGCCGAGGATCGTTGGGGCTCGCGACACCAGCGATCTTCGCTTCGTGACGCCCGATGCCCGCCAGTACGACCGAGATGCGGAGGTGCTCGCAACCGGCAGTGCGTTTGTTTGCCGGCACGCAACCGCAGGCCGGAACTTTCGTCAGGTCTGACACGCAACTGGATCTCCACAGGTGCCACCATACCGCCGCAGTTGTCGTCGCTACCTGGAGTCAGAGCCCCAGCGGAGCCACCGTCCGCCGTCGCCACAGTCTCAAACTGCGACGAGCGCAGCGCGCGGCAGGTCCGCTCAACGCGCCGCTGACACGGAGCTCCCGACAGGCCTTCAGTCCCTCGTCGATGCCAAGAGCAGAATCTCGACCTGTACCCGCCGCCACGGGTTCTTCGATCGGCGCAGCTCGGCGATGCGCGCCTGCATGACGGCGCCCTGATCGAGCAGGCAGGCGGCAGTCTCGTTTTCGTCCGGGGGCACGTAGCCGATGCGGTGCGGCCCGAAGTGGATGGCGATGGCCCATTCGTCGAACCGGTTGTCCGGC
The DNA here is from genome assembly GCA_050942745.1 of Myxococcales bacterium. Lineage (GTDB taxonomy): Bacteria > Myxococcota > Myxococcia > Myxococcales > UBA5297 > UBA10939. The sequence continues at coordinate 8,019 of JBMNNX010000029.1, read as the reverse complement.
TCGCGGCGCAGCTCGAGCAGCGTGCCGACCTGGAGCTGTTTCCAGACGCGCTCGCCCTCGTGGAACTGGAAGCCTGCTACCGCCGATTCCTGGAGCACCAGCCAGCGCTGCTGCGCCTGCGCATCATCCGTGCGCGCATTGCTCCGCAGAAGGAGCGGTGTGGTGAGGAGCGTGGATAGGAAGCCGCGTCGATCCATGCTGGACCTCCTCGCTGTTGTTCTCCTGCTCTGACTGCAAGCGAGGATAGGGCGCGGCACGGACACGGTCCGCCCCAAGCAACGCCGGAGGCCAGAAGCACGGCTTGGAAGCGAGCGAAGAGCAGCGGCTGGCGTGCGCGCGGGCTCGGGACCGCCCCGGTCGCCGGTATCCAGACTCCGCCCCAGGCCCATCGCGGCAGCGTCCCCAGTGCTCGCGAAACAAAACGCCGGCCGGCTTGCGAAGGCCGACCGGCGTTTTCTCACCACGTTGGAGCGCGGGAAGCGAGCGCGCCCCGTCGCCCTACTTCGGCTCGACCGGATCGTTCGATTCGCTGCTCGCCTTTCCGCTGTCGCCCCTTCGGTGGGCGCGGCGGGCGCGCAGCAGGATGTCCTTGTTGAAGCGGCCGGCGATCTCCGCGTTGTCCATGAAGGCCACGCGGCCGACGCGGTTCATGTCGTCGATGAGCTCGAGCACCCGGCCCTTGGCGACATTGAGATCGACCGTCTTCTCGGGGCCCACCTCGCGCGCGTCCTCCTGCTTCGCGTTCGCCTCGAAGAGGGCCTTGCGCAGTCGGTCGTGCTCGGCGAGCGCTGACTGGCCGGCGAAGTAGGGCTTGAGCTGCTCGTCGAGCGCGGCGACGAAATCGCGGGTGCGGTCGGCGTGCTCGAGCAGCTTCCTCGTCGAGCGGCCCACCCGCTTGTCCACCGAGAAGCAGTTGGGCTCGATGCCCGCGGGCTTGATCTCGCGGATGACGATGGGCGCCACCAGGTTCAGCCGCTGGAAGTGGTCCTTGAGCGCCTGGAAGGCCGCCACCTCGCTCCGGGTCGCGTCGGTCGCCGCTCCCCAGAGCCCCTGCCTCGATCCGAGCAGAGTGGTGATCGTCGCTAGCTGCGTGGACAACTCGGTGAACTTCTCCTCGGTGTAGCCGTGGGCCAGCAGCTTGGCCTTGTACGTCGTACCGGTCTCGAGCGACTTGCCGGCTTGCTCGACGACGCCGGCGGTCGGCTCTCGCTCGCCTTTCGCGGCAAGCCGTTCGCGTTCGGCTTTGTCCATCTATTCCTCCTTTCCGTTGGCCCCCTTTGGCGTCTGGGGTGGAGGCATCGAACGACGACCTGGAATGGGCTGGATAGGGAAAAGAATGTGAACCCCTCGGTTAAGTTGGATAGGTGACAGTGGGCCGGAACCGTGGGGTGTGGGCGCTTGCCTCGAAAGGCGGAGGTGAGGCGCGAGCTGCGGGCACGCCGCCGAGGGCAGGGCGATGAGGAGGTTGGTGCCCGCGCCCTGCCGGATCTGCTCGCGAGCTGCGCGGGGGCGGAGAAGGCGCCAGGCCTCGCGCGGTCGCGGTTCGAAACAGGGCTCGGGCGATGCTTCACGCATTCGAGGCGGTGATGGCACGCGCGGAGAGACTCCCTGCGTCCCTTGAGTTGGTGGGTGGTCGGGATGGAGGAGCAGGGTGCGCCGCCCGGAGTGGTGGGTGGTCCGGTCCGGGGACCATCGTGCGCTCCACCGAGTTGGTGGGTGGTCCGGTCCGAGGACCATCATGCGCCCCCCCGAGTTGGTAGGTGGTCCGGTCCGAGGACCGTCATGCGCCGCCCCGAGTTGGTGGGTGGTCCGGTCCGAGGACCGTCATGCGCCGCCCCGAGTTGGTGGGTGGTCCGGTCCGAGGACCATCATGCGCCCCCCCGAGTTGGTGGGTGGTCCGGTCCGAGGACCATCATGCGCCACCCCGAGTTGGTGGGTGGTCCGGTCCGAGGACCATCGTGCGCCACCCCGAGTTGGTGGGTGGTCCGGTCCGAGGACCATCATGCGCCGCCCCGAGTTGGTGGGTGGTCCGGTCCGAGGACCATCGTGCGACCCCCCGAGTTGGTGGGTGGTCCGGTCCGAGGACCATCATGCGCCGCCGCGAGTTGGTAGGTGGTCCGGTCCGAGGACCGTCGTGCGCTCCTGCGAGTTGGTTGGCGGCCCGGGCTGAGGACCATCGTGCTTCGCGACCGCGCTCGCTCGCGAGGCGCGCGCCTTGTACGAGGCGGTCGGGCCGCGCTTCCGGCGCGAGGTCGCCGAGATCGACGCCTGGCTGGCCCCGTCACGGTGAGCTGCGCGGTGCTCTCGCATCCGCCCCGCTCCCCGCGTGCGAATGTGCCGCCGACTGCTTCCCGCCCCTGCGGCGAAGACGGGCCCTGGACGGTGACCAGCACCGGTGAAGGCGGCTGCGTCTCCGGCGCCTGCACGCCATGCATGCCGGGCGAGCGCGGCTGCGACGACCTCGACGCGACGCTCTGCTCGGCCGCCGGCGCGTGGGGCGTCGGCGAGACCTGCGCCGCGGCCTGTCTCGAGGGGATCTGCGTCGAATGCGCTCCCGGCGCGCGCGATTGCGGGGGCGTCGGGTTGGAGAGCGACGACCGGCCGCGCCCCATTTTTTCATGCCGCCCCATTAAGGCTATCCTCCGCGTCCCCCTCGAGGTCGGGGAAGTCGCCCGGCCGTCGCTCTTTGGGAGCCTCATGTCCATCTCGCGCCTGCTCCTCCTCGGTGTCCTGGCGATCCTCACCGCGTGCGACGCGAACCCTCCACGACAGAACCCCTACGACCCGGAAGCACCGTCCCACCTGCAGGCGAAGGCGCGGATCACCGGGCGGGTGATTTGCGAGGGTGCCACCGCGCTGGCCGGCGCGCGGGTCGTCGCCACTGAAGAAGAGGGACAGCAAAGCTCCCTTCCGCCCGTCGAAACCCTCGATGACGGCAGCTTCGCGGTGCTCGAGGTGCCCCCGGGCAAGTACCGCCTCACCGTCTCTCTGGCCGGCTATGCCGAGGCGACAGTGCGCGACATCCGCCTCGGTCCGGGCGAGCGGCGAGAGCTCGGGGCGATCTCTCTGGAGGTGCTCCGCGGGGTGCTCGAGGGGACGGTGACCCTCGCGGACGGAGAGTCGCCGGCCGGCACTGTCGTCTCGCTCAGCCCTTCGAACAATCCCAACGCCTTGCCTGTCACCGTGCTCGCCGGCGCCGATGGCCGCTGGGCCGTCGCCAACCTGCCGGCCGCCGATTACATGGTTCGCGCCGAGAGGGAAGCCTACGCGCCCGCCTACTTGCCTGCTCCTCATCCGGTCGTCGCCGGCGCGCCCTCTGACGAGATCGACCTCCGGCTCCACCCGGCCTCGGCCATCGTCCGTTTCCACAAGGACGGCGAGCTGGTGCGCTACACCAACACCCGCGAGGTCGGCGTGGAGCTGCTGCAGTTCGTCAGCTTCCTGCGTGACATGCGCCTGAGCGAGGATCCGACCTTCGCTGACCCGTCGTGGGACGTCGAGTGGCGCGACTTCAGCGTCAAGGCCGACTTCACGCTCGCCCCGGTAGAGGGCGAGCGGGTGGTCTGGGCACAGTTTCGCGACAGCCTCGGCAACGAGTCCCAGGCCTTCTTGGGCAGAGTCGTCTACGACGCGACCGCGCCGGTGGTCTCCTTCACGATCAACGAGGGGCGGCCCTTCCTCACCGATCCCGCGGGCCGCGCGACCCTCGCCTTGACGGGCTTCGACGAGCACGCGGGCGTGAGCGCCTGGCGCTACGCCTCCACCTCCGAGACGAGCGAGGCGCTCTCGGACGAGGACTTCCTCGCGGGCGCCTTCGGCGACCAGCCCTTCGAGCCCATCGACTCGGTGGCGGCGACGGTGACGGCCGTGCGGACGATCGAGCTGGGACCGGAGGAGGGGCCGCGCCGGGTGCTCGTGCAGCTTCGCGATCGCGCCGGCAACGTCGGCACCTCCGCCCTGGCGCGCCTCTACCGCGACAGCACCCCTCCGGCGCTGGGGACCCCGGCGATCGAGGTGCTGGGCGGATCTCCGGCCCGCTCGCTCGACGTGCAGCTCAGGCTCGACGCGGTCGGCCGCGAGGGCGAGCAGCTCTTCGTGGCCGTCGCCAACGCCCCGGGGCTCGACGCGAACAGCCGCTTCGTTCCTCTCGCCAATCCCTTCGCCCACCGGCTCGCCGAGGGAGAGGACGCGATGGCTCGCCAGGTCTGCGCGATCTTCAAGGACGAGGCGGGCCTGCTCACCGAGCAGCAGTGCCTGGCGGTGACGGTCGATCGCAGCGGCAGCTTCCGGGGGACGGTGCGGCTCGAGGATCCGACCGAGCCCGCTGACGGAACCCTCGTCTCGCTCCTGAGGCTCGACCCGTCGTCAGGCGGCTATCTCGAAACCGGGATGGGCGACCTGACCGGGCCCGAAGGCGGCTACCAGCTCACCGGCCTCGCCCCGGCCACCTACCGGCTCAGGTTCTCCCGCACCGGCTACCGGAGCCGCGACCTCGACGATCTCGTCCTCGGCGAGGGACGCGAGGAGCGCCTCGCCGAGCAGACGCTGCAGTTCGCCCGCGGGCGCCTGGAGGGGAGCGCGACCCTGGGCGGCGAGACGAACCACGACGGGGTGCGGGTGGAGATCCTCGGGCAGTCGGCCTTCACCGACTCGACCGGCGCCTTTTCCTTCGCCAACCTGCGCGCCGGCACCTGGGAGCTGGTGGCGCGCAGGGCTCCGGCCTTCCAGCCGGCGACGACGAGCGTCGTCATCGTCGAGGCGCAGACCGCGGGCGCGAGCCTGACCCTGGCGCCCGTCCCCTCGACGCTGCGCGGGGTGGCGCGCCTCGCTGGGAGCGCGGTGCACTCGGGGATCGGGGTGCTCGTCACCGGGGTGACGGTGGCCGGCAGCGAGCGGAGCGCCTCGACGACCACGGATGAGCAAGGCGCCTTCTCCCTGACCGGGCTGACCGCCGGCTCCTACCGGGTGCGGCTGACGGCGAGCGGCTATCGCGAGGTGGACGAGGCCATCGGCGTGGTGCTGCTCGGCGCGGGCGAGGACAAGCAGCTCGGGACCTGGACCCTCGAGCCGGCGAGCGGCGCCATCGCGGGGACGGTGCAGCTTTCGGACTCCTCGAACCACGAGGGAGTGCGGCTCTCGCTGCAACGCGACGGGCGGGAGGCGCAGACGACCTTCAGCGATCAACGCGGCCAGTTCCGGCTCGACCCGGTCCCGGTGGGAACCTACAGCCTGGTGGCGGCCCGTGGCGGCTACACCCGGGTGACGCTGACCCCGGTGATCGTGCTGGCCGAGCAGACGACGACCGTCGGGCCACTCACCCTCACCCCGCAGGTCGGAAACGTCTGGCTCGAGGACGCGGCGGGAGCCCCCCTCGGCTCGGCCACCTCGCAGACGAGCATCCGGGTGCGAGGCAGCTATCCGAACGCGGCCGAGGCCCGTATCTGCGAGCGCCCTGGCGCCGCGGGCCCGGAGGACTTCGTCCCCGACGACTGTCCCTGGACCGGGCTCGTGGGGGGCGAGACGGAGACCTGGGAACCGGTCCCGCACGACTTCGCGCCGTCCGAGTGCGTCGGGGCGACGAGCGCTGTCTGCGACGGCGCCAAGGTGGTCTTCGTGCAGGTGCGCGACGCGGCGGGCATCGAGTCCGAGTGGTTCAGCCTGCCGGTGATCCTCGACCGGCAGCCGCCGCGCGGGATCATCGTCATCCAGCCGGACGCCGCGACCCTCGACGGCGGGCAGATCGCCAACGGCGGAGCGCGCTTCACCCGCTCGTCGGTGGTGCGGGTGGCGGTCCTGGCGGTCGAGGACCGCCTGCAGGTCCTCGAGCCCGACGAGGTGTCGGGCATCGCCCGGGCACGCATCTACCGGTTCCGCGAGGACACTGCGCCCCTGCTCGTGGATCTCCGCGAGGGCGGGACGGTGCTCGACGGGGTGACCCTCGCCTCGCTGGACGGCGAGGACGGCCCGCGCGAGCTCTTCGTGATCGTCGAGGACTTCGCCGGCAACACCTCGGTCCCATCCCTGGACTCGGTGAGTTGCCCCGATGCCCTGGGCGACCAGCTCCCCGAGGCCTGCGACAGCATCTTCCTCGACACCACGCCGCCCTCGTCGGTCGGCTTCTCGATCAATCCGCCCACCAACGACTACTCGACCAGCGCCGACTGGGCGTTGAGCCATGCGGTCGAGCTGGGCATCGACACCGGCGGGACCGGGCGGGAGGAAGACTTCGGCGTCGAGGCGACCCTGTCGAACGACCCGACCTTCGCCCGCGCCATCGTCACTCCGCTGGAGCTCCCGCGCAGCATCGTCGACTGGAACCTGGCCTCGGGCGAGGGCACGCGCCGGGTCTACCTTCGGGTGCGCGACGAGGCGGGCAACCTGTCCGACGTCTACTCCGCAGAAATCGGGGTGGACACGCGTGATCCCGATCCGCCCCTGCTGCTCGCCGTCGGCGCGGTGACCGGTCAGTCGGCCCCGACCCTCTCTTTCACCTCGGTCGAGGGCGCGTCGCGCTACCGGCTGCAGTTGGTGCGCCGGGAGGGCGCCTCCTTCGTCACCGTACTCGACGACGACACCCTGGGCACCACCTCCTTCGTCCCGAGCCCGCTCGCCGACGGCAGCTATCTGTGGCGCGTCAAGGCGATCAAGCCTTCGGGCCGCGAGAGCCCGTTCTCGGCCAACGACGCCTTCGTCGTCGACACCTTGCCTCCGCAGGCGCCGCTGCTCGCCGCGCTCCCGTCCGACCCGACGAACCTCGCCACGCCCGCCGTCACCTGGTCGGAGATAGAGGATGCGGCGAGCTACACCGTGCAGTGGGCGAAGACGAGCGGCTTCACGGGCGCCCACTTCGGATCGGCCGAGTCCGTCTCGCCCGCGTACACCTTGCCGCTCGACGACGACGGGGTCTGGTACTGGCGGGTGCGCGCGCGCGATGCCGCGGGCAACCTCTCGGCCTGGTCAGCGGCGGGCTCCTTCGAGCGCGACACGGCGCCGCCGGCCAATCCTCCGCTCCTCGCTCCGGCAGACGAGGCCTTCGTCCCTTCGCGCGCGATCAGCCTGTCGTGGGAGCCGGTGGCCGATGCAGCCGCCTATTTCGTCGACACCTCTCAGTTGCCCACCCTCGCCAGCTTCGAGCGCGTCGAGTCCACCTTCACCTCCCGCGGGGTGACCGTCTCGGCCGACGGCGACTGGTACTGGCGGGTCCTCGCCCGCGACGCGGCCGGCAACCTCTCGCCGGTTGACTCGGCGCCCATCCGCAAGGTGCGCGTGGACACCGTGGCCCCCGAGACCCCGGCCCTCGTCGCGGTGGCCACGCCCACCGCAAACAACCGACCGACCCTGAGCTGGTCGGCGGTCGCCGACGCGGCGGGCTATCTGCTCACCCTCGACGGCACGGCGATCCCCGTCGCCGGCACCTCCCACACCCCGGACCCGCTCGACGACGGCAGCCACACCTGGACCGTCGCCGCCCGCGACGCGGCGGGCAACCGCAGCCCCGACGCTCCCGCACAGAGCTTCGTCGTAGACACCCTCGCGCCGGCGGTGCCGACCCTTTTCGCGATTGCCCCCGACCCGACGAACCTCGCCTCGCCGGTGGCGAGCTGGACGGCGGCCTCCGACGCGGTCAGCTACGAGATCTCCTGGGAGAGGACCAGCAGCGCCGACCCGGGCGCGGTCACCGTCGCATCCACCAGCTATCCGCTTTCGCTCGGCTCCGACGGAGAATGGCGCTGGAGGGCTCGAGCCATCGACGCGGTGGGCAACGCTTCCGCCTGGTCGGCGTGGGACGTGTTCACCCGGGACACCATCGCCCCGGCCGTCAGCTCGGTGGCATTGAGCGGGGGCGCCTTTACCGCCAGCCCCACCGTCAGCGTGCTCTCCACCGTCACGGGGGCAGACGCGCTGCTCGTCTCGGGAGACGTCTCCCGGATCAATGTCGGCGCGGGCGTACCCCGCGGGACATGGGTCGCCTATTCCGACAGCCTCTCCATCGATCTGACCTCGGGCGATGGCCTCAAG
>JBMNNX010000028.1:0-37926 GCA_050942745.1 Myxococcales bacterium | reverse complement strand
TGCTGTCGCAAGGGGGGCAATATCAGTGTCGCTCTACAACTGGCGACTACTGCTACTACTAGGCTTACAAACGGTGATTCGATCGACCGAAGGCCGGTCCCCTGCCATCGCCGGTGGTGACACAAGAGCCGACTCCCCATCCTTGCTGATGCGGGCTCACTTGAACCGTGCTGGCCCCGTGCAACTGTCCGGGGGAGTCCCTGCTCCGACCCCATCAGATACAAGGGCCTGCGCGATTCCGGCAGGCCCTTCGACTCCGCTCCCGCCGCTGGTGCGTCGGGAGCTACGCTCAGGGCGACCGGGGAAGGCTTCGCCCCAAGATCCGAGCCGGACGCGTGGCGTCAGCCGGGGAGCGTCGTCGTTTCCTGGCGGCCGCCGGACCTCGTGGCCGCGTGCGACCCGACCGAAGGCTTTCGCGTCGTGAGGCTCCTCTAGCCGAGGAATCGCTCGATCTGATCGGCAAGGCTGTCCGTGACCTCGGGCGAGCGGTAGGCATCGGTGAGCGAGACCGTCTTCTCGTCCTCACTTTGCTCGAGGACGCCCCAATCGACGAAGGCGGCCACGGCGGTCTCGAGCGTCGGCTTGGCGAGCGCCTCGTAGCAGGCGATGGAGCCCGACAGGAACTCGGCGCGACCCCGCTCGAGGGCCGCCTTGACCAGATCCTTGCGCGCGGCGGGCTGCTGCGCGAGCTGAAGGCTCGAGGCGAGCAGGCGGTAGCTCTCGAGCAGCTCGCGCATCAGGTCGCGCAGGAACCCCAGATCCGACCGGGCGTTGGGTGCCTCGGCCACGCGGATGCGGTCGCCGTCGCGCGCGATGAGCCCGTCGGCGACCAGCGCCTCGATGGCCCGTTCGACGATGGCGTCGAAGCCGACGCCGACCTGGAACGAGAACTCGAGCTTGAGCAGCCGGGTCAGGAAGTGCAGCCGCTCGAGCAGCGCGTCGAGGGGCGCCTCGTCGCCTATCGAGAGCAGCGCCGTCGCGGTGAACGTGCGGCCGAGCGCGACGTGGACGAGGTTGTTCTTGTAGAAGCAGAGCGCAGGGCGCTTCTCGTCGGGCACCGTGTAAATCGTCTCTTCGCCGACGACCTGGGCCTGGACGAGCCCGTCCTCCATGAACATGCGGGCGATCTCGTTGATCGGGCCGAGGGTCGAGGGGTCGGACGGGGCGTCGGCGAGCACCGGCGACAGCCGCGCCCCCTCGCGCCGGGCGATCTCGTGGAGCTGCTGGATGCGGCGGCTCGCCTCGCGCGCGGTCGTCCCGCGGCGCCGGTGCGCGAGCAGAGCGGCCGCGAGGAGGGCGGCGGGCGTGATCGTCGTCGCCTGGCTGATGCCGTAGGTGATGCGCTGGGCGAGCGCTCGCACCGCCGAGCGGCGGGCCTCGCCGTCGAGCTTCTCGAGATCGCCGCCGACGCGCGCGCTGAGGAAGGCGCGCAGCGAGATGGGCTCGTCGAACGAGATGTGGATGTGCCCGTAGCGCGCGGTCAGGACCTTGGGCGCGGCGAGCAGGCTGCGGATCGACTCGGGCTTCTTGTCGGCGCCGGCCAGTTCGCGCGCGTAGCTGTTGGCCTCGACCACCTTCTCGTAGTCGAGCGAGACCGGCACGAAGTAGACGTCGTCCTGGGCGCGCTCGAGGAAGGCCGAGACCTCGAAGTTGATCATCCCGAGCTTGGGCGAGAGCAGCTTGCCGGTGCGGCTGCGGCCGCCCTCGATGAAGAACTCCTGCGTGTAGCCCTCTCGCAGCAGCTTCTTGACGTAGGCCTTGAAGCTGGCCGCGTAGACCTTGTTGCCCTTGAAGCTGCGCCGCAGGAAGTAGGCTCCGGCGCGCCGCAGGATGGGGCCGAGCGGCCAGAACGACAGGTTGGCGCCCGCGGCGACCAGCGGCGGCATGATCCCGCGCTCGCCGAGCATCCAGCTCATCAGCAGGTAGTCGAGGTGGCTCTTGTGGCTCGGGCAGAAGATGAGCGGCGCCTCGCGCGCGGTCTCGAGCGCCCGGCTCAGGCCTCTCTCGTCGATCTCGACCTTGGAGTAGATGCGGTTGAAGACCCAGCGCAGGATGGGCACCAGGATGGCGATGACCGTAGTGCTGTAGCGCGAGGCGATCTCCGCGAGATAGCGGCGCGCCTCGCGGCGCACCGCCTCAAGCTCGACCTGCCGCTCGGCCGCCACCTGCTCGAGCGAGGCGCGCAGCGAGCGGTCGCGCATCGTCTCCTCGATGATGCGGCCGGGCGACTTGCGCGGCGGGCCGACGATGGCCCGGGTCTCGCGCGCCAGGTGCTGAAACAGCGAGCCGCGCACCATGCGCACCAGCGCCGCGTCGGAGAGGTCCGCGTTCTCGCGCACGAAGGCGGTGAGGTCTATCGGCTTGCTCACGCGGAAGAAGGCGGTGCGGTAGTTGCGCAGGAAGCCGTAGGCGGTGACAAAGCGCTTCGGGTCTTCGGGGCTGCCGAAGAGAAAGTCGCGGATCCCAGGCCGCAGGTTCCGGGCCCGCGAGTGCCACAGGAAGAGCTCGGGCACCAGGAATAGCGGGCGGCTCGCCTTGCGCGCGCGCGCCACCAGCGCGTGGAAGGGGTCTTCGCTGGGCTTGAAGCGCGGGATCCAGCCGGAGGCCTGGCGCAGGAAGACCAGCGCCGAGTTGCCGGTGTTCAGGGCGCGCTCGAGCCTTTGGGCGGCGCTGCCGCGGCGAAACAGGCGTCGGAACGGGCTCCAGAAGCTCCAGCGCAGCCCGGTTGCCGCCCTTAGCGGCGGCAGGCCGCGCGTCAGCACGGCCCAGGCGAGGTAGAGAAAGCTCAGCATCCCCGCCGAGCGCATGACGTGGACGACCTCGCCCTCCTTCGACAGGCGCGCGAGCAGGCGCGCTCCGTCCTCGGGGAAGGGGATGGGGGCGAAGTACCTATCGGCGAAGGCGCGCGCGAACGGGCCGAGCTCGCGTTCGAGCGCCGCCGGTCGCTCCTGCGCAGCCGAACTCTCCACTATCCACATCTCATCCATGTTGCCTGTAGCCCGGCCCCGTCTTCTCGACGAGCCGGGGGAACGTACACCGGTGAACGCTTTGGGGGCAAACGGGGCGCGGCGGTCGAGGGGCGAGGGTCGGGTGAGGGGAGCGCGGTAGCTGGTGGCATGGGAGGCGAGCGGGCTCTCGTGGTGGGAGCCGACGGTCGGCGGCCGACGTCGCGCGCCCGAAGGCCTGCTCGCGGCACTCCGAGGCGCGCAGCACGGTGCGCGAACGCCCAACGACAATCGGCGCACTCTCAAGGTGCTGCGCGCACGACCTCGCGAATCCGGTCGAGCAGCCGCGGCAGGTTGAGCGGCTTCTCGAAGAACCCGTCGATGCGCTCGGGGCCGTCGTAGCGGAAGCCCGCGGCCGATTCGGCGGCGCCCGAGATGACGAAGACGGGCGTGTTCGCCAGCCGCGCGTCGGCCCGGATGTGCTCGAGCACCCGGCGGCCGTCGCCCTCGCCGAGGCGAAGGTCGAGCAGCACCAGCGCGGGCTTGGATGCCGCGAGCAGCTCGCGCGCGGCCGCGCTGTCGGCCGCCGCGACGACGCTCAGGCCCTCGGACTCGAGCACCTGCGCGACGACCTCGCGGCAGTCGGTGTCGTCTTCGACGAGGAGGATGGCGCCGTCGCGCGGCTCGACCACCTTGGAGTCGGCGCTCACCTCGCCGGCAAACAGCGGCAGCTTCACGGTGAAGGTCGCGCCCTCGCCCGGTGCGCTCTCGACGGCGACGGTTCCGCCGTGCAGGTGCACCACCTGCCGCACGATCGCGAGGCCCAGGCCCGAGTCGCTTGGGAGCAAGGCCGTACCGTGCCCGCGATAGAAGCGATCGAAGATCTTTGGCAGGTCATCCGGAGGGATGCCGGTCCCGGTGTCCTTGACCTGCAGGAGCGCGATCCCACCCTCGGCGCCGACGGTGATCTCGACCCGCCCATCAGGCCGGTTGTAGAGGATGGCGTTTTCGACCAGGTGCGCGACCGCCTCGAGGAGCCGGCCGCGGTCGCCCCTGACGAAGACCTCGCTGGCGCGCGGCAGATCGACGGCGATGTTGACGGCCGAGGCGAGCGAAGCGCGCGAGCCGGCGGCCTCCTGCGCGAGCGCCCGCAGGCCGAACGGCTTGTCGTCCAACGTCATGCGCTCGCCCTGCAGCTTGCTCATCAGCAGCATGTCGTTGATGAGGCGGTGCAAGCGGTCGCAGTTGCGGTCGCAGACGAGCAGGGAATTGCGCTGCTCTTCGGTGATTGGGCCGTGCCGCTCCTTCAGCCCTTGGCCGACGTGCAGCTTGATGGTCGCCAGCGGGCTCTTGAGCGCGTGCGAGACGCTGCCGAGCAGCTCGTCGCGCGCCTGCTCGAGGCTCTTGAGGCCGGCGAGCGCGGTCTCGAGGTCGCGGGTGCGGCGCACGGTCGCGTCGCGCAGGCGCGCGACGTGGAGCGCGGCGACGAGGTGCCCGGCGACTGCGCTCCACACCGCCTCGGTCGCCTTGATCCGCGCGCCGAGCACGCTCAGGACCCCGACGGCGCGGCTGGCGTCTACCAGCGGGACGGCGAGGTGCCCGTCGTCGCCTTCGACGATCGTCGCGGACGAGAAGGCCTGCCCCACGGTCCCTTCGCCGGGTTTGCTGGCGACGAGCTTCGTCTCGTCGGCGCGCCCCCGCGAACCCGCGAGCACGAGCAACCCCTTCTCCGGCTCGAAGAGCGAGGCGAAGGTCGACTTCGCTCGGACCATCTCGTGGATGGCGGCGAGGTGTTCCTTGATGACGTCGCTCGAGCTGCTCGTGCCGACGAGCGAGCGCGCCATGCGGTCGAGGGTTGCGGGAGGCAGCGCGGTGAGCGTCTCGCCGGACTGCGAGCGCCGGCGCTGCGGCTGCTTCGCCAACTTGTCGTCTTGGAGGTTCACGTCCCCCATCTAAGCGGGTCGGAACAGGAGTTCAACCCGCTTGGGTGAGACTTTCCGAGCGACTGTCGGCTGGCGAACGAAAGAGGGCCGGCGACCGTCTGCTCGTCGACATTTGGCCGGGTGTGCCCCAGGTCCTCGGTGCGCTCGGGCAGCGCGAGCGCAGGCGGGCCGACCGAACGCGGGGCGCAACCGCTATTCGCGGCGCTTCACGTTTCCGGCGCGATCGACGTAGAAGCCTTCGGGCAGGCCCTTTTCGACCTTCTCGCGGAAGCCCTGAACACCGAAGCCCGTGTCGGCGAGCGTCGCGGCGATGGCGCCGATCACGCGGGCGCGGTCGCTCGACTCGACGAAGGCCTTGAGCAGCGGCTCGCGGGCGCGCTCGTCCTTCAGCTTGCCCAGAGCGACCGCGGTGGCGATGCGCACGTCGTCCGAAGGATCCTCGAGGAAGGGGATGAGCGCGGGCGGGATGCGCTCGTCCTTGCGATCGCCCAGGCTGCTGATGAGCACGGTCTTCTTTTCGGGATCGCGCGTGTACTCGGGGCCGAGCTTCTCGAGGACGTCGATGAGCAGGCTCACCAGGTCGGTCTCGGGGATGAGCTGGCTGAGCATGCGCACCGCCCAGCTCGTGGCGACATCGCTGCGGCGCAGGAAGCCCTTGAGCGGCTCGACCGCCTTGTCGCCGAACTCGAGGATCGACTTGTACGTGTATTCCTTCTCGTCCGCGTCGGTGATCGAGGGCTCGGTGTTGACGGTGAAGCGCATCACCAGGGCGCTGATGGCCTCGGGCGTGCCCATCTCGATGAGCTGGTCGATCGCCTTCTGTCGGTTCTCCGGTGGGCCGTACTTCTCGGTGATCTTCTTCTGGAGGGACTTGATGCGTTTTTCGGGACTGCCGGAAAGGAAATCGAAGATACCCATGGCTCGATCCAGCGGGCGCATATGCGCCTAATAAAGGGTGCGAACATCTAACGCCAGCAGAGACGGGATTGAAGCCCTTTTTCAGCGGGTCGGTCCATCGGCGGGCGAAGCGGCGGCAGCGCAACGCGCGCTCGTCCCGGCGAAGAGACGAAGAGCCCGAGCGGCGCTGGCTCGCGAGGAAGGCCGCCGGAATCAGCCGGGCCCGCGCGAAGGCCGTCCGCGTTGCTTCCGGCGGGCCTCACCTGCTCGAGCTTCGCAGCGTCGCCCGACATCGCCCAAGCCCCGCCGGGGCGCAAAGCGCGCACCGCGCTTCGCCCCGGCCAACCCTCGACTCTCGACTCTCGACTCTCGACGGTCACACCACCTTCTCGTCGACGAGCCTGCGCACCTGCTCCTCGCCGAGCCCGAGCCATTTCCCGAAGATCTCGAAATTATGCTGCCCGAGGGTCGGGGCTGGCCCGCGCACCTCGGCCGGCGACTCCGAGAACTTGGTCGGCACGCCCGGCACCTTCATCGCGCCGGCGACCGGGTGGACGACCTCGACGAGCATCTGGCGGGCGAGGACCTGGGGATCGGAGAGCACCGCCTCGATGTCGTTGATCGGCCCGCAGGGCACGTTGGCGGCCTGCAGCGTCTCGAGCCAGAAGGCGCTCGGCTTGTTCTGCATCGCCTCGTTGATGAGCGGCTCGAGCTCGGCCCAGTTGGCGACGCGTTGCGGGTTGGTGGCAAAGCGCTCGTCCTCGGCGATCTCCAGGCCGGCGATCTTGCAGAAGCGCCTCCACAGCTCGTCGTTGCCGCAGGCGATGGCGATCATCCCGTCGGCGGTCTTCACCGTGCTGAACGGCGCGATCGACGGGTGGCGGTTGCCGATGGGACTGGGGCTCTTGCCCGAAGCGACGAAGCGGGCGACCGCGTTCTCGAGGATGGCCACCATGCAGTCGAGCATGGCCACGTCGACCATCTGGCCCTGGCCGGTGCGCTGGCGGTGGTTGAGCGCGGCGAGGATGCCGATGGTGGTGAAGATGCCGGCGGAGATGTCGGCGATGGAGCTGCCGACCTTGGTCGGCGTCTGCGCGTCGGGGCCGGTGATGCTCATCATGCCGCCCATGCCTTGGATGACGAGGTCGTAGGCGGGCCGCGCGCTGTACGGGCCGGTCTGGCCGAACCCGGTGCTCGCCGCGTAGATGAGCCGCGGGTTGTGCTCGCGAAGCTGCTCGTAGGAGAGCCCGAGCTTCTTCATCACGCCCGGCTTGAAGTTCTCGACGAGCACGTCGGCTTTCTTCGCCAGCTCGATGAGCAGCTCCTTGCCCCGCGGCTTCTTGAGGTCGAGGGTGACGCTCTTCTTGCCGCGGTTGACGCTCATGAAGTAGGCGCTCTCGCCGCCGACGAACGGTCCGAACGCGCGCGAGTCGTCGCCGCCTTCGGGGCGCTCGACCTTGATGACCTCGGCGCCCATGTCAGCGAGCATCATCGTGCAGAACGGTCCAGCGAGGACGCGGGTGAGATCGAGGGCGACGACTCCTTCCAACGGCCCTGACATGGATTACCTCCGGTACGGGATGCGGCGGGCCGGCTCGAAAGCGCACTTTCCAGCCGTGAGGATGCCTTCGTAGGCGTTCAGGTTGCGGTCTTCGATGTGGTCGAACCACTGCTCGCTCGAGCTGCCCGGGGCCACGGTGCGGATCGGGTCCGGGTCGAGCTCGGCCCAGCAGCTCTCGTCGCTGCCGCGCGCCTGCGCGAGCTTGACGCCGTTCGGGTGGACGATCATCGAGCCGCCGAAGCAGCAGGCGCCGCTCGCGTCCGGGCCGGCGACGTTGGAGGCGACCCAGTAGACGTGGTTCTCGTAGGCGCGGGCGCGGTTGGTCAGCTCCCAGTGGTCGAAGGTGCGCATGAAGGCCGAAGGCCTGCAGATGATCTCCGCGCCGAGCAGCGCGGTCGCGCGCGCGAGCTCCGGGAAGTCGCCGTCGTAGCAGATGACGATGCCGATGCGGCCGATGGGCGTCTTCGCGCAGAAGGGCTTGCGGCCCGGCGTCGTCCAGCCCCCGCCCTCGAGCCGCTCGGTCGCGAAGGGGTGGGTCTTGCGATAGACGCCGAGCAGGCCCTGCGGACCGATGAGCGCGGCGGAGTTGTAGACGATCTCCGGGGTCTCGCCGCGCTCGTAGGTCGGGAAGACGATGTAGCCGTCGAGCTCCTTCGCCCACCGCTCGCCAATCTCGGTGAGCCTGCCGGGGATGGCGTCGACCGCGTTCCAGAGGTCCTGCTTCGTGCCGAGGGGCGTAAAGCCGGTCGTGAAGGTCTCGGGCAGCACGAAGAGCTTCGCCCCGGACTTCGTGTGGCAATCGACGAGCAGCCGGTGGGCGATCTCGAGGTTCTCCTCGACGGCCATTGGCTTGACGGCGAACTGAACCGCGGCGGCCACGATTCGCTTCATCGAAGACTCCTGCGCAAGGGATTTTCGGCGCGGCGACGCCTTGCGCTCCCGTCGCAGCGCGAAAGGGGCAGATTGCACCGGGCGGGCGTTTGGTTCAACCGTTAGCACTGATGGCAAACAACGATACGAGCCCCCGGCTCACCGGCGGCTCGCCGCTCAGGCATGCGGCGCGAGGTCGAGGCGCAGCCCGTCGCGCAGCTCGCTCGCCGAGAGCATCCGCCAGGCGCCTTCCGGAAGGTCGAGCTCGAGCCCGCCGATGGCCTCGCGGTGCAGGGCGCGCACCGGCAGGCCGACCGCCTTGAGCATGCGCTTCACCTGGTGGCGGCGGCCTTCGGTGATCGTCAGCTCGACCTCGTTCGGTCCGCGCACGCGGGCGAGGGCTGGGCGCGCCGGGCCGTCGTGCAGCAAGATGCCCTGGCGCAGCGGCTCGAGCCGCTCGTCGGTCGGTGCTCCGGAGACAGTGGCGAGATAGCGCTTGGAGAGGTGCGTCTCAGGGAGCGTGACATGCCGGACGACGCGCTCGTCGTTGCTGAAGAGCAGCATGCCGGTCGTATCGAGGTCCAGCCGGCCGACCGCGTGCCAGCCGTAGCGTCGCAGCTCCGTGGGCAGCGCGGCGTGGAGGAGGTCGAAGGCCGTCTTGCGGTCGCGGTCGTCGCGGCGGGAGACGACGCAGCCGGCGGGCTTGTGGAAGGCGAGGACGAAGGTGGGCGCAGCGAGATCGACGCGGCGGCCGTCGAGGAGGACCTCGTCACCGGGCGCGAGCAGCGCGAGCGGATCGACGACGATCCGCCCCGCGAACGAAACCCGGCCGGCGAGGATCGCCGCCTCGGCTTCGTCGGGCGGAAGGATGCCGGCGCGGGGCAGGGCGCGGCCGATCCAGTCGGGTTTGCAGGTGATCGGCTTGCCGTCGAGGCCCCCGCCACGGACGGCGCGGACCCACTTGGACAGGCGGGGCATATTGGGGAAGTTGTTAGTAATGAGTTGTGAGTTTGGAGTGGGTGGCCTTGGGGGGCGGAAGGTAGGTTAGCCCGAGGACGGGAGCGCGGCCGTTTCGGTCGCTTGGCTCTGAGGCTGGTCACGCGGCCGCTTGAGGGCGGGAGGCCCGCCGTCTCGGCGGCCACTCGAGACGCGCCGGCGAGGAGGGACGGCCGGCGTCTCGCCGGCCGCGTCGGCAGAGAATTTAGGCGGAAACCGAGCCTGCTAGCCGCGGATACACCTCCCGCGTCAGCAGCTCGTACTCCTCGGGCGTGTCGCACTCCATGAACGCCAGCTCGGAGCCGAAGGTGACCGCGTCCATGCGGCTCATGCGCATCATCAGTTGCGTCACATCTTCGTGCTCGGCCCGGGTCTTGGTCGTGCCGTAGCGGATGATCCAGTCGTTGGCGGCCAGCAGCGCGGCGTGATCGCCCGGCTCGAAGAGCAGGATGCCGGTCGCCTCGCCGAGGCAGTCGAGGCCCTCGAGCATCGGCGTGCCCGAGAGGCCCTTGCCGTGCCATAGCGGCCGCCCCTCGCGGCCGAAGACGAGCACCTCCTCGTTCGTTTCGCGGAAGTCGCGGCAGACGAGCGTCTTGGAGCGCTCGCCCGGCGCTTCGGCAAGCAGCCGCAGCAGCTTCGGGTCGTAGAGGATGTCTGCGTCCATGAGCACGACGCGCGACCTGCCGTCGAGGATGCGGTGCTCGCTGTGCCACGCGTACCAGGCCGAGTGGCCGCTGCCGGAGGTCGAAAGGTCGTCGGTCGGGTTGAGGATCCACTCGGCGTGGACCTGCTCCATCGCCTGCAGCCGGCGACCGAAGGTCACCTTGTTGCCGACGAGGAAGATCTCTTTGGCACCGGCCGCCGCGAGGCA
Source organism: Myxococcales bacterium (assembly GCA_050942745.1). Taxonomy (GTDB): domain Bacteria; phylum Myxococcota; class Myxococcia; order Myxococcales; family UBA5297; genus UBA10939. Next base: position 27,843 of record JBMNNX010000028.1, on the reverse strand, counting down.
GCGCAGGTGCCAGTCGAGGAAGCAGGGCGAGCCTGGCTTGCCATCGAGCGGCAGCAGGGGCTTGGGCGTGTCGCGCGAGACGGCCGAGATGCGGTTGCCGAGGCCGGCCGCGAGGATGACGGCTTTGTCGATGGTGCGGGTCATGGGGGGCTCTCGTCGGTGGAGTGGGCTGTCGAAGGTTGGGGAGGCGGAGCGGAAAGGATGGACGGCGGAGCTCCAGCTCCGCCACCCGTCGCCGCCGCGCCCGCGACCGATCCGGCCAAGTCCACCGCCTAGCGCGCCGCTTCGAGGACCTTGCGCACCTCGGCGAGCAGCCGGTCCATGTCCGCCGTGGTGAGCGCGCCCATCGTCGAGATGCGGAAGATGTTTCCGGCGAAGGGGCCCTGGCCCGCGTAGATGACGAACCCCGCATCCTTGAGCGTGTCGTGCAGCAGCTCGTAGCTGACGCCCGCGGGCATCTTGTACGAGGTGAGGATGACCGAGTAGACGTCCGGCGACTCGAGGAAGAGCTCGATGCCCAGCTCGCGCAGGCCGACCATCACCTGGCGCGACAGCGCGGCATAGCTCTCGTGCCTGGCGCGCCAGCCGCCCGCCTCTTCGAACTCGCGCAGCGCCTCCTGCAACGCGAAGAGCGAGTGGACCGCCGGCGTGAACGGCGGGTAGCCCGAGGCCGCGTGCTGCTGGTGCTTGAAGAGGTCGAGGTAGACGCTGGTCGCGCCGCTCTTGCGCTCGGTGAAGGCGCGCTTGCGGGCGAGGACGAAGGCCATGCCCGGCACGCCATGCAGGCACTTGTTCGCGGTCGCCGCGCAGGCCTCGAGGTTCCACTCTTCGAAGCGGATCTCCTCGGCGCCGAAGCTGCTCACCGTGTCGAGCAGCAGCGCGACGTTGCGTTGGCGGCACAGAGCGCCGAGCTGGTCGATGCGATTGAGTCGGCCCGTCGTCGTCTCGTGGTGGATCGCGGCGACGTGCGTGATGGCCGGGTCGGCGGCGAGCTTCTTCTCGACCTCGTTCAAATCGAAGGGGCGGGTCCAGTCACCGGTGACGGTGACGTAGGCCTTCTTCTGGGCCGCGAGGATGGAGGCGATGCGAACGCCGTAGACGCCGTTGACGACGACGAGCGCCTTGCCGTCTGCGGGCACGAGCGAGCTGACCATCGCCTCGACGGCCGCGGTGCCCGAGCCGGTGATCATGACCGCTTCGTAGTCCCTCTCGGCCTCGGGGTAGACCCGCGCCAGGCGCGCCTGCACGTCGCGCTGCAGCTCGACGAACTCCGGCTCGCGATGGCAGATGTCCTCGCGGGCGAGCGCGCCGCGCACGCGCTCGGTGAGCGTCACGGGGCCGGGGTTGAGCAGCAGCTTTCGGGAGCTCTTGTTCGTAAGGCTCATGGATTCTCCGGATTCTCCTGCCGGCGTTCGCCGGCCATGTCGCGGCGAAGCCCTCCGGGCCTCGCGCGCAGTCATTTCGCGGGCGGTGGCCCGAGCCATTCGACGAGCCGGCGCGCGACCTGCGGCGGCGTCACCGACGGTCGGGGAAGATCCTTCGCTTCGCCGGGCTTCGTCTTCACGTGCAGGAACCCGAGCCCCGAGTCCCAGGCGCGCACCGCCGCGCCCACCTCGTCGGCCGTCGTCGCGCGCCGCACCGTCGGGTAGCCGCTCGCCTGCGCGATGGCCGCGAAGTCCACTGAGTGCGAGACCGTTCCCTGGCCACCGGTCGAGTCGTGGACCTCGTTGTCGAGCGCGAGGTGCAGCAGGTTTGCCGGCCGCTCGTAGCCGACCGTGGTCAGCGCCCCCAGGCGCATCAGCAGTGCGCCGTCGCCGTCGAGCACGATCACGCGCTTGTCCGGTCGCGCGAGCGCGAGCCCGAGCCCGAGGCTCGAGGCGCAGCCCATCGAGCCGACCATGTAGAGCTGATTCGGGAGATCGGAGAGCGCGTAGAGCGCGCGGCCGGTGAAGCCCGTGGTCGCGATGAGCACGTCGGTCGGACGGACCGCGGCCTGGACCGCGGCGAGCACCTCGCGACGGGTAGGCAGCTCGGCGGTCGGGAGCGCCGGCGCGATCGCCTCCGAAGCGAGCGGCCGCCGCTCGGGGCGCGACTCGAGCTTGTGCGGAGCGACCGAGTCCTTGCGCATCACGAGCGCGTACGTGCGTCCCTTCGCCATCTCGGCCTCCGCGCGATCGAGCGCGGGCCCGATCTCGGCGGTCTCCGTGGGGAACCAGGCCCAGGGGATGCGCATCAGCTCGAGCATCGCCGTGGTGATGGGGCCCATCAGCCCATGCTGCGGCTCGTCCTTCGGCCCGCCCGGCTCGCCGCGCAGAGTGACGATGAGCAGCACCGGCACCTCGAAGATGGCGTTGAGCGAGGTGAGCGGGCTGACCGCGTTTCCGAGGCCCGAGTTCTGGAACATCGCCACTGCGCGGTGGCCGCCGAGCTGAAAGCCCGTGGCGATGGCGACCGCGTCGCCCTCGTTGGCCGCGGAGACGTAGCGCAGGTCAGGCGCGTCGAGCACCGCGTTGATGAAGGGCTTGAGGTACGAGCAGGGCACGCCAGTGTAGAGGCCGAAGCCACGGGTTTCGGCCTGCTCGAGGAAGTCTTCGGCTTGAATCATGTCTTCAGTCTCCATCTTCGGCACCGGGGAGAGTCGTGCGTCGCCGCGAGCGTCGGAGGGCCGCGACTTGGCGTGTGACGCCGCGGGCGCTCAACGGGTCGCGAGGCGCCCGCGCCTCCGTGCGGAGATCTCTTGCTCGAACCGCGCGCTTCCGAGCGAAGAGCTCGCCGCCGTCCTCTCGGCGTGTCGCAGGCGAGAGGGGGCTTAGTCGGACGGGCGACGCGTGCTCTGTAGCTTGGGGTCACGCGGGTCGGTGGTTGTCGTGGGGGCGGCGCTCTCGACTCTCGACTCTCAACGACGAGCTCGTGCTCGACTTCTGGACGGGCGCATTGCCATGCGCCCCTACCGACCCTCACCTTCCAGCCCGCCGCTGGGCGCCTTCGACGCCCAGACTCTTGACTCTCGACTCTCGACTGGCGCCTCGAAATTGCTCGCGAACAGCGCGTCGTCCACGGTGTCGATGTCGAGCCAGTTGGTGGTGTAGACGACCTGAATCTCGTGCCCCTCGCGCATCAGGAACTTGAGCAGGTCGGGCATCTTCAGGACCTTGAGGCCCTCGGGGTCGGCGGCAAGCCGCTCGAGGAGCGCGGTGAGGATCTCGGCGCCCTTCGGCGTCACCCGAAGGAAGCCCATCCACTCGCCATGAATGCCTTCCGACGAGGCGTCGCAGGTGACGTCCTTGAGCGTGACGCGGTTGTAGAACGAGCTGCGCGAGCAGGGCTCGGAGCAGAGCACGTAGTCGGCCAGCCGCGCGCGGTTGCGGCTCTCCTGCCAGTTGGGGTCGACGGGGACGACGAAGTCGGCCTCGGCGTCCAGGAGCTGCTGGGGCAGGTGCTTCTTGAAGAGCACGTCGCCGTAGGCGATGACGCAGTCGCCCTCGAGCACCGAGCGGGCCTGGTAGAGCGACCAGGCCTCCTGGGTCGTGGCGAACTCGTCGTTGTCGAAGTAGCGGATGCCGGTCAGATTGACCTGCTCCTTGCGGCTGCCGCGCACCGCGCTGATGTCCTTGATCCCGGCGGCGCGGAAGGTGTCGGCGATGTGCGCGAGGATGGGCCGGCCGGCGATCTCCACCATGCACTTGGGCCGATCCTGCGTCAGCGATCCCAGCTCCTTGCCTTGCGAGGCGGCGAGGATGAGCGCCTTGGCCTGGTTGGCTGCCTTGGGCAGGTAGAGCTTCTCGGCCTGCTCGAGCTCGTCTTCGCCCTGGATCCGGAAGACCTCGGCGACGCTGACGATGCGGTCCTCGACGTTGAGCAGGTGCTGGTCTTTGGCTATCTGCTGCGCGGTCCGGCGCATCGCCGTTAGCGCCGTGCGCATCAGGTGGTTCGCCCAGATGACCACCGAGATGCCGTGCTCGCGGAAGACCTCGGTCGGGGTCGTGTAGTACTTCGTCGGCACGATCACGACCGGCAGCCGGTCGCCCCACTCGCGCTTGAAGGCTAGGATCTCGGTGGGCGAGCGCAGCGCGCTGTGCATCAGGATGGCGTCGGCGCCGGCCAGCCGATAGGCCTCGGCGCGCTTGAGCGCCTCCTCCAGGCCCCAGCCGGCGATGAAGGCCTCGACCCGGGCGACGATGACGAAGTCGTCGTCGCTCTGCGCGTCCTTGCCCGCCTTGATCTTGCCGCAGAACTCCTCGACATCGACCAGCGGCTGCGCGGTGCCGCGGATAAAGGAGTTGGTCTTGGGGAAGATCTTGTCCTCGATGCAGACCCCGGCGACACCGCGCTGCTCGAGCTTGCGGACGACGCGGCGCATCGTGTTGAAGTTGCCGTAGCCGGTGTCGCCGTCGAGCAGGATGGGGATGCTCGTCGCGTCGCTCATGAACTCGGCGACCTCGAGCACCTGCGTCCAGCTTGCCTCGTTGTTGTCGCGCACCCCGAGGGAGGCCGAGATCGACAGGCCGCTCGCCCAAATCCCTTCGAAGCCGGCCTCCTCGACGATCTTGGCGCTCAGGCCGTTGTGCGCCTCCATCAAGAACGAGAGCTCGGGGCTCTGAATCAACCTCTTGAGTCGGGTGGTCTTTTTCACGCGATTACTCCTTGAGTCGTTCGGGCGCGCCCCGGCCCACGCGCCCGGACGGTTCGGCGACCTGGCCGCCAGGGCCGTGCTCCTTAGGTCCTGGGGACGAGAAGGGAGAGCAGCTCGCTCGGGTTGAGGTGCTCGCGCAGCGAGCCGACGGTGCGGTGGAAGTCGCCGGCCAGGCGCGCGAGCAAGTAGGCGACGACCGGGACGGCGGCGATGGTCTGCCCGGTCGGCCCCAGCTTCAGGGCCCACGAGGCGACGATCGCGGCGCCCAGCAGCAGGTAGAGGACGGTGTCGCCAATGCGCGGCTCCTCGTCGAGGACCTTGGCCATCACCATCCGGCCGCCGAGGTGGGCGCTCGAGAGCATGTAGATGAAGCCGACGGCGATGAGCGGGACCTCGCCGTAGGCGTACCAGAGGCCGCCGGCCCCGAAGACGAGGAGGTGCGGGACGAAGTCGCCCCAGCGCTTGCCGACCCGGATCATCGAGCCGACGAACGCGGTGGCCGAGAAGAAGCCGACCACGGCGAAGATGGAGCTGGCGATCGAGTAGCCAAAGACCCGCGGGGTCTTCGCCAGGGGCTCGAGGCCGATGAACGCGTAGGCGCAGTAGAAGGCGCTGATCGCGATGATGGCCTCGATGCTGCCGCACAGGCCAAAGACGAGCCGGCGCGAGTGGCGCTGCTCCCAGAAGGTGGCGAAGTAGGCCGTGCCCACCATCGCCATGGCCGTCAGCATGATCCACGGCTCGAGGCCGGTGGAGATGCCGTAGCCGAAGACCATCATCGTGGCGATGAACGAGTCGGCCCAGTGGTCGAGGTACTCGCCGAGCGGGGAGGAGCGCCCGGTGCGCCGCGCCTGGATGCCGTCCATGTTGTCGAGCGACAGGGAGACGAAGTTGAGGATCGCGGGCACGAGGAACAGCAGCCGGTGCTCCGGGTTCATCGACAGCAGGATGAAGAAGCTGATCCACGCGAGCAGGTTGCCGATGATGGTCATCGTGTTCGGCGACAGGCTCATCGGCAGCAGCGCCGGGACCGCGGGTGCCCACAACCACCGCTTCAGGTGCGGGTAGAGGATCGAGTTCTCGATGCAGGTGTAGTCGTACTTGCTGGGGGCCGCCGGGGCCGCGCCGGACGCCTCGGGAGCTTGCGCGGTCGGGTTCGCTTCGCCGGACTGGGACGGGTTCATGCTTGCGGTCTCCGCCTGGTCGCGCGCCCCGGCGAGCGAGGCGCGCTTCTGTTGTTTGCAATCACCATGCCAGCGTTCGGCTTCCTGCGGGCGGTGCTCGGGACGCTCGGCGCGCACCATAGCGCAGCCCCCTCGAGTTGAGAACCTAACGAAGACGACGGCCAACGCTTGGCGGGCGAGCACCGGGTTGGCTCGGCGGCGGGCTTCAGGCTTCGGAGCGCCCGCCGGACGGCTCGAGGCTTGGGCCGATGCGTCGGCCCTCGCCCCTGGCGACGGCCGCCCGCAGGCGCGGCGAGCGGGGCTGCCATTCGCGCATTGCGAAGAGGGCGAAGGAGAAGGTGTAGGCGGCGACGATGTCGATGGCGTAGTGGCGGTGCGCGAGCGCGACCGCGGCGACCATCGCCACGTGGGCCAGCAGCGCCGCCCAGCGCAGGCGCGGCCGGTGCCAGACGTAGAGCAGCACGAGGAAAGAGGTCGAGGTGTGGCCCGAGAAGAACATGTCCTTCGAGAGGTAGACGTGGGGCGCCTCCCCGAAGAACAGGCCCACCGGCGACAGCAGGCTCAGGTAGGCCGAAAGGAAGTCGGTTCCCTCGAGCCCGGGGCCGGCGTTGAGGGGGTTGGGCGGCCCGAAGCCGGTGAGCGCGATGCAGACCCCGCGCGCGAGGCACAGCAGGCCCAAGGCGACCATGCAGCGCGTCCAGCGCTCGGGCTCGAGGGCGAAGAAGGCCACGAGGATGGGCACCATGGCGAGCAGCCAGGCGAGGTAGTTCACCCGGTCTATCCAGGGCACGTAGGGAAGCGCCGAGACCATGAGGTCGGGCAGGGTCGGCGCCTGGCGCATCTCGGCCCAGAGCACCAGCGCGGTCATCACTGCGTAGCAGAGCAGGGTGAACGTCAGGGCTCCGACGGACTTGACGAGGATTTGACGGCGCTGGCTCTCGCGGGCCGGGCCGGTCGCGGCCTCGGGCAGTGCTCCCATGCCCTTCAGCTAGCCATGCCCACGCACGGTTGGCGCCCACCAAGGCGAGGGCTTGTCAACCGTGTCGTGCGACAGGAGCGCATGGTTCTGGGTACAGGTTCACAGGCGCTTTGTGTACAGTGGCCGCCCCCCGTCGCGCCCGGCCGGTCCGAGGGGCCCTGCAAATGCAACCGGTCGGGACGGCGCAGACGCGGGCGAGGGCCCGTGGGGCCCGAAAGTCCGGAGGTTCTTGGATGGCAGTCCAGCGTCTTGTCAGGCGGCTCCGTCACTTCATCGTCGACGGAGTGCTCGGCGTGCACGACACCCCGCACCGCATCGCCCTGGGGGTCGGCATCGCGGTGTTCATCGCCTGGACGCCGACCATCGGCTTTCAGATGGGGCTGACGCTCTTCTTCGCGACCCTGTTGCGCGCCAACAAAGCGGTGGGCGTGCCGTTCGCCTGGCTGACCAATCCGGCGACCCTGTGGCTCTACATCCCCAACTACCTGCTCGGTTGCTGGCTGCTCGGCGAGCCTGCGGACATCGCTCGGCTGACCGCCGCCCTTAAGAAGATGTTCGCGCTGAGCGGCTCGATGTCCGAGCGGTTGGTCAGCTTGGGCGACGTGCTCGAAGGCTTCTTGGCGCCCCTGTGGCTCGGCAGCGTGATCGTCGGGCTGGCGCTCGGCGCGCTGGGCTATGTCGCCGTCTACCGCGGCGTCGTCGCCTATCGGCGGAGGTTCCCGCTCCCGGCCCGAGGCGCGTCGTGCGACGCGCCGGACCCGGCGTCAGCGGCGTCGAAGGAGCCGGCTCCGGCGCCCGCGGCCCGCGCCGCTCGTCACGCCGAGGCGCCGCCGGCGCTCTGATCGATCGAGGGAAGCGCCTTCGGCCCGCTCCTGACCAACAGCCCATCGGTGCGGGCTCGGATCCGGTTAACGGGCTGGCGTGGCGAGCGGGCGGCCGCGACAGGCCGGCCTTGCAAGCTCGGCCTGCTGAGCGAGTCGAAGGGGCTCGGCTGACCGGCGAAGGCTCAAGGCCGCGGCCAGAGGGTACGAAGCTCAACGCAGTTTGCCGGGCTTGCCGGGCAGCAGCGCCCTCGTCGCCCGCCTGGCGAGGCGGGGCGCGAGCCCGTGGAGGCGGCTCAAGCCCGGCAGCGCGAACAGTGAACGGGCGAGCGAGGCTGCGAGCGCGGCAGGGGTCGTGCCCTTGGCCTCCATGCAGACCTTCACGTCCGCGGTGAGGTCCTCGACGGCTCCCCGCGCGATGGTCGTCGAGCCGTCCGAGCGGATCTCGACGACCAGCCGGGCGACCACCGGCGGATCGGCCCGTTGCTCGCCGACTTCGGAGGGCGGGGGCGCCGCGAGGGCCTTTGGATCAGAGTCGCCGGGAGGGTTGGCCATGGCTGAAAACAGTGCTCTTCCCGCCGTCAGCGCAAGCGGGGCGCGAGGTTGCGGGCCGCCGACGGGCAGGCTCGCGGGCTACAGCCTGATGCTCGCGCGCACGTCGCCGGAGTAGGCGCGCTCGAGCTCGGCGGCCGCCTTCTTCGCGGCCGCGTCGAGGCGGGTCGGGAGCACGATGAGCAGCTCGACGTAGAGATCGCCCCGCGGTCCGCCCTTGAGCGAGGGCACGCCCATGCCGCGCAGCCGCAGCTTGCGTCCGCTCTGGGAGCCGGCGGGGATCTTCAGCGTCACGTCGCCGTCGAAGGTGGGACAGCGCACCTCGGCCCCCTCGAGCGCCTCGCGCACCGTCACCGGGAGCGACATGTAGAGGTCATGGCCTTCACGGCGCACGTGCGGGGGCGGGGCGATGACGGGCACGAGGTAGAGATCGCCCGGAGGTCCGCCGTGCTTGCCGGCCGAGCCCTGGCCCGCCAGCCGAATCTTCGAGCCGTCGGCGACGCCCGCGGGGATCTTCACGGTGATCCGCGCGTCTTCGAGAACCGTGCCCGCGCCGCCGCACTTCGGGCAGGCGTTGGGGACCTTGCCGGTGCCGTTGCAGGTCGGGCATGTGCCCGAAAAGCTGAAGGGGCCGCGCGCCATGCGCGACTGGCCTGTGCCCCCGCAGGTCGGGCAGGTGCGCCCGCGCCCGCCACCGGGCAGCATGCCGGTGCCCGCGCAGCGATCACAGCGCCCGGGGCGCCGGAAGCTGATGGTCCGCTCACCGCCTTTGACCGCCTCGCGCAGGCTGATCTCTATCTCGAGGGTCAGATCCTCGCCTGCCCGCGGCGCCGTCTCGACCGTCCGGCGCCTGCGGGCGCGCCTCGCGCCGCCGAATAGGCTCTCGAAGATGTCGCCGAGGTCGAACTCCTCGCCGAACTCGAAGCCCGGAAACCCGCCCTGCGGGCCTCTTCCGGCCTGCTGGGCAGCCCGCCACTCCCGGTAGGCCCGCGCCTTCTCGGGATCGAACCCGATGCGCAGGGCGTCGGCGCCCAGCTCGTCGTAGAGCTTGCGCTTCTCGGGGTCGGAGAGGACCTCGAAGGCCGCGTTGATCTCCTTGAAGCGGTCCTCGGCCTGCTTGTTCCCCGGGTTGACGTCCGGGTGGTACTTCTTCGCGAGCCTGCGGAAGGCCTTCTTGATCTCGTCGGCGGAGGCCGTCCGGGAGACGCCCAGGATCTCGTAGAGGTCACGCTCGGCTGCCAAAGTCGTCTCTCCGTCGTCTGCAGCGCAGGGCCACGGCGGGGCGCCCGGCCAGTTCACCAGCAAGCAATAACCATCTTGAGCGACATTCCAAGCGAGAACACGCCGGGCGCCTCGGGCGCCGAGCCCGCGCCGGCCCGCCGCCGTCGGGCTAGGGCAGGTCGAGGAGCATGACGAACCCGTCCTCGTTCTCGTCGGCGTAGTAGTTCGGGCGCACCCCGACGATGCGGAAGCCGAACCGCTCGTACAGCTTGATGGCAGGCGTGTTCGTGCGCCGCACCTCGAGGGTGGCGAGGGCGGCGCCCGCGCGCTTGCCGAGCCGCAGGGCTTCGCCGATGAGCGCCTTGGCGACCCCACGCCGCAGGTGGGCCGGGTCGGTGGCGACGTTGAGGATGTGGACCTCGTCGTGGACGAGCCAGAAGATGATGAAGCCGCGAATCCGGTCGCCCTCGTCGGTCGGCTCCTCGGCGACGAGGATGGTCGACCATGCGTGCGTCAGCTCGCGCCGCATCAGCTCCTCGGTCCAGGGGTGGGCAAAGGCGGCCTGCTCGATGCGAAGCACTTCGTCGAGGTCGGCAGGCACCAGGCGCCGCAGTCGGAACGGGCCGGTGCTCTCGGCCGCCTGCTCGGAGGATTGCGGGCGTCTCACCGTCGCTCCTTTGGTCTGAAGCTAGGGCCCTGCCCCTGAGACGACACCGTGAGGTGGCTTGTCCGCGCGGGCGAAGGGGGCGAGGAGGCGCACCTCGGCCCGCGCGCGCAGGTCGGCGATGAGCTGCCGGGTCAGCTCCCGGTAGCGCTCGCGCGTCAGGTGCGAGCGGATGCCCTCGCGCACCTGCGCGTACGGCTGGTCGGAGAAGTCAGCGGCGTGATCCTTATAGAACTGGCGAATCTCCTCCTCGGTCGTCCGAGCGGCGAGCTTCACCTTGCTCTCGAGCAGGCGGGCGACGCGCAGGTCGCGGCGCAGGATGGCGGCGAGCTGGTCCTCGGAGCACTCGTGCAGCAGGAGCCAGTCGCGGTAGGCCTTCTCGTGCGCGAAGCGGCTCGAGAAGTCGCGCACTGCCGCGGCGATGTCTACGTCGCTGACCTCGAAGACCTGCAGCCGCACGGCCTCGTCGAAGGCGAGCCGCTGGCCGATGACGTAGTCGAGGGTGCGGGCGAGGTCTTCGTCGGAGAGCTCTCCGAGCGCCTCCTGGGCGGCGCCCTGGCGGATGAAGGCGACGCGCGCCTCGAGCTCGAGCTCCGACAGCAGCAGCGGCTGCTTCTCCACGACCGCGACGATCCGATCGACGGCCCTCCACTTCGAACCGGTGAGCGGCTGTTCGGCCGGTTCCCCGGAGGAAACGGCGGGCGCCCACACGGTGGCGGCCAGCAGCGCGGCGAGCATCGACCTCATCGCGCGCGAATCTAACCGGGAGGGCGCTGGGCAGGCAAACGAAGGGCGGGAATTGTCACGGCGCCTCGCCGCTTGAAGAAGGGGCGCGCGTTGACGCGCCTTTGCCGAGGATCTCGATGGGAAAGTACCTGCACGATTGCGAAGTCCTGGAGATGAGGCTCGAAGTCCCGGGTGAGGACGCTCGGGAGATAGTCGACTGGTTCGACGGCAGCCACGGTGCCGAGCGGGCGAGCGCCAAGGCCGAGCTGGCCGGGCGCGAGCTGAGGATTGAGGCCCAGGGCGGCCGCATGCTCCTCATCCTGCGCGGCGACTTCTTCGTGCCCGACGAGATCGAGATCCTCGACGACCGCGACGCGCTCTTTTTCGAGCAGGTGGTCCTGGCTCTCTTCGTCACCTACCAGGGGACGCTGCGCTGCCGCGTGCGTTGGGCAGGGCATCGGTCAGGTTCGGTCGGCGGGGAGCAAGAGGTGCAGGTGGATCAGGGTAGATCGGACTGGCCAAACCCCGTGGCGCCGGGCGCCTGGCTGGTCGCCTCCGCCATCGCCGAGGTCGGGGCCGAGGTGCGCGGCAAGCTGGAGGAGGCCCGCCGGCACTATGCGGAGTACCAGCGCCTGAAGGGGCAGCGCGAGATAGGGAAGCGCTGATCGCAATCGGCACGCACGGCTGCGCCCGGCAGGCCGTGCGTGCAGCCGCGTGAAGCCTCCTAGCCGTTCGGAGTCAGCTCGAGCGTCCCGGCCGATTCCGCCGCCTCGCTCGACAAGCATCCGCGGATGCCGCGCGCGCGCCGACTGCGTGAGCGAGCAGGGCAGCGAGTCGCCCCCTTCCTCCTCGCGCAGAAGAAGAGCAGCGAGCCGACGAGTGTCTTGCGGTGTCGGTGGCGCAGCCGGTCGCTCATCGCCTGGCCCCCGCGAGCATCGCGCCTCCGGGTAGGCCCGAGAAGCCTCCAGGCTGCCAGCCGGCTTTCGAGCCGTTGATTCCCCAGTCATTGGCTCTGGCCGGCGCTTTGCCCAAGGCCGGCCGATCCTTGAAGCGGTCGCGACCGCTGCTGGCGCGCCGGGGCTGGAGCGGCGCGCGGTGTGCTCGAAGCCCGCTCTCCGTGCAGGCGTTGCGCGAAAGGCCTCGCTTGCACGGTTTGAAGCGGGGCGCAGATTTTCCGAAAAGGAGACTTCCGGGCTCGGGGGGCCTTCGTGTCGATGAGACTGATGGCGGGCCTGCTCGCGTTGGCGCTGTCAGTGTCTCCGGCCGCCGCCCTCGCAAGCGAGGGAGCCATCGGGCCTGAGGAGCTGAAACGGCCCGATCCCTCGCCGGTCAAGGGGGCCAAGATCTGCGTGCTCGGCGGGGTCGAGGGCTACACGGGTCCGCTCGCATCGCTCGTCGGCCCGGGAATCGCCTGGGGCGTCATGGTCGGCACCCAGCCGCTGAACGTGGCGGGGGGCGAGCTGTGGTACAGCGGCGCCTCGAACGCGCTCACCGACCCGAGCTTCGAGGGCGGGCGCCAGGTGCGCAACGGCGCCGGCTTGAACGTGAAGTTCTCGCTGACCCCTTCGAGAGTCGAGCCGTACGTGTACGGCGGGATTGGCTTTTCGATAGCGAGCTACTCCGAGGTTCCGGCGGCCTCGGGCTATAGCGACGACTTCTACGGCGTCGTGCCGGTAGGAGCGGGATTCAACTTTCATCTCGGCACCTGGTTGCTCGGGGTGCGAGGCGAGCTTGGATTCCTCTTTGGCGAGCAGGTCGGGCCCGCGGCGACGAGCGGCGCGCAGATGTGGAACGGGCGGGTGGAGCTTGGCGCCAGGTTCTAGGCGTGGGGGCAGGACGGGGGGCGGCCGAGACCCGGCCGCGTCCGCGGGTGCGAAGGGAGGCGTGATGCTCTTGCGGGTGGCGTTGTCGGTGGCCCTGCTCCTGCTGTCTGCTCCGGCGGCTGCCAAGGGGCTCGAGCTGTCGCTTGGGGTCGAAGGAGGGGTCAGCCGTTACACCGGCGCCCTAGGCGATGTCTTGAAGTCCGGAGCGAGCTGGGGAGTAAACGCCAAGGTTCGCGCGACCCCGTGGCTGTCGGTCGGATTCGCCTATTCCGGAAGCCTCAACCGGCTCTCCGTCCCCGACGAAGACGCGCCGCCGCTGCTCGTGCGCGACGGCGCGAGCGCGATAGCGCGGCTGTCGCCGGGGAGGCGGACATTCGAGCCGTTCGTCGAGGTCGGAGCGGGCATCTCCAGGCTGACCCTCGCGCGCGGCGACGCCGGGCCGCGCTACCAGGGCGACACGACCGCCGAGATCCCCGCGGCCGCCGGAGTGATGCTGCACGCCGACGCGCTCGACGTCGGCCTCAAGCTCGGCTACGTCGCGCTGCTCGGCAATTCGGTCTACGAGGGCGGCGGCGGACACCTGCTGACGGGCAGCCTGACCCTCGGAGCGAGCTTCTGAGCAGCGCAGACCGTGCTGCACGACGGCTTGGACGCGGCCTCGTCGGAAGCGAGCGCGCCATCGGCGGCGCGTGGCCGAGGCTTGCGGTCGGATTCCGGGCGGATGCAGCGCCGTGCGCCCGTGCCAACCCGCGACGGCACGCACCGTCTCGACGTCGAATTCGGCCAAGGGACCGGTAGCGAGCTCGAGGTGGGCGGCGAGAGCCTGCCCACCCACCTCACGCGTCGCCACCGCGTTGGATGCCAGCGAGACGCAGACCCTTCGACCGAGCGCTCGGCCTGCGGCACGCCCGAGCCCTCAACTCTCGACTCTCGACTGTCGCTACGCCTTCTTCGACTGCAGGTACCTTTCGATGCCCTCGCCAGTCTTGAGCAGGTTCGGCGTGAGGGCGCCGATGACCACCTTCTCGATCACCGGGCGCACCGTGCCGGCGAGCAGCCTGGGGATGTGAGCCTTCTCGAGGTTGAGCACGAGCTGACCCGAGATGCGCAGCTCGGTGCCGCTGCCGTCCTCGTGGAAGCTCGTCGTGCCCTTGCAGTCGACGAGGCCCGGGAAAGCGTGCGTCTCGATGTGCCAGCGGCACTCCCACTTCGGCCCGTCCCACTCGGCCCGGTCGGTCCACTGCAGCATCTCGGGCTTGAGGAACTTCTTGGCGACCGACGGGATCTCGGTGCTCGCGGTCCACAGGTTGACGAGCTTGACGATCTCCGCCTGCTCGCTGCGCTCCTGCACCATTATCGACGAGACGTTCGGAAGAAATGGGACCGTGTCGGCGAGGTGGTCGCGGTAGGTGCTGAAAACCAGGTCGCGGGGGAAGGAAAGCTTGGTCTTTGCATTCAGGTCCATGGCGTCTCCCTGTCGAAGGCGGTGAGCCGGAGGATTCCTAGCGGATTGGAGCGCGGCGGGCCAGCTTCTTGCCGGCCGGGCGCTCTTGGTCAGTCGAGATCGGACCCCAGCCGCAGCTCGGTCTCGCCGTCGAACTCGATGGCCAGGCTCTCGCCGGCCCTGACCGCGTGGAGCGCTCCGCGCACGACCAGCGGTACGGGCTCGCCGCGCTCGGCCCGCTCGCGCACCGGGCGCGGAACGTTCAGGAAGGCGAGCGCGATGGGGATGGAGACCGTCGCCTTCTCGTCCGCGGCAACCTCGGTGCGCACGCGGGTCCTGCCGGTGGCGAAGCTGCGCGCGTCGAGCAGGACCTCGAATTCGGCTTCGTGGACGGTCATCATCGCTCCCGGGTTGTCGACGAAGACGTGCGCCTCGAGCCGGGCGCGCTGGCGCTCGAAGCTGAGGATCTGGATGGCCTCGACCCTGGCGCTCGGCTCGGGCCTACGCGACAGGACCTGCGGCGCGGGCGCGCAGGCGATGAGCAGCAGCAGGCCGAGCGCGACCAGCATGGCGCGCCGGTATTCGCCAAGCGAGCTCATGCTTCGGGGGCGAGCGCCTCCGGCGAGAGGGTGAGGTTGGCGCGCCGCGCGAGCACCTCGAGGGCGTTGAGGAACTCGCTCGCGTCCTGGAAGCGCAGCGTCGGGTCGGCGAAACAGGCCTTGCGCACGATCTGGACGAGCAGCTCGGGCAGGTCGTGGCGAATCGTCGAGAGCAGGGGAACGCGGCACTCGCGGGCGCGCTGCATCGCCTCGTACTCGCTCTCGGCGGTGATGAGCGCCTGGTTGGCCAGCAGCTCCCAGAGGATGACGCCGGCAGAGAACAGGTCGGCCCGCTTGTCGACCGGCTTGCCGAGCACCTGCTCGGGCGACATGTGGGTGATCGTGCCGCGCAGCGAGCCGCCCTCGCCGTGCGCCGGAGTGCCCTCGGCGAGCGCGACGCCGAAGTCGGTCAGCTTCACCTCTCCCAGCTTCGAGACGAGCACGTTGGCGGGGTTGACGTCGCAGTGGACGATCGGCGTGGCGCCCTCGCCGTAGCGAACCTTGTGGATGTACTCGAGGGCCTTGAGCAGCTCGTGGACCGCCCAGATGGCCGCGGGCACCGAGACGGGCAGGCGGCGGCTTCGGGCCGCCTCGGCGATCTGCGCCAGGCTCTTCCCGTCCACCAGCTCCTGCACCATGAAGTAGTCGGCTGCCTTCTTGAAGACCTTGTAGGTGCGCACCACGTTGGCGTGCTTGAGCCGCACGCACAGCTTGCCCTCCTGCACGAACAGGTCGATGAAGGCGCGCTCGGCACGGAAGTTGGGCAGCAGGCGCTTGAGGACGATCTGGTCGGGCTCATCGGCCGACTTCTGCGTGCCCGTGCCCGCCTGCGCCCGATAGACCTCGGCCATGCCTCCGGTGGCGATGCGGGCGAGCAGTTGATAGCCCCCCAGCACGGTTTCCATAGCCATTTCGAGCGCTCCCAGGGCAAAGAGGGCCCTCCTGCGTGCGCCCCGGGTGGCGAGCCCCGGCGTCTCAGGAGGAGCAACGCTCGATTCTACACATTGAAGCCTGTAAGGCAGGGAAGAAACCCTCGGCCGCCTGGGCACGGTGGTGATCCCGGCGCCGTCTTCGCGGCGGGCCCGGGCCAGAGCCGGCCGGAGCCCGCTCGCGCGGCTCAAAGCGAGCGCGGGGCCGCTACCCGCGGGCCTGGGGGCCGCACGGAAGACGACCAAGAGCGCCCCCTTCGCTCGCCTGATCGCTAGAATCCCGAGCCCATGACGAACAGACCGAAGTCGTTTCGAGCGCTTGAAGCGGGAAGCCGCATCCAGATCGACACCCTCGAGCTGACGCTCGGCCCCGCCCGCGGCCTCGAGACGCGCGGCTGGTTTCGCGAGGGCCGAGGGGACAGCGGAGCGGTACACCGCGTCCTCGAGCTGCGCGCCGACGCGGTCCCGCCCGCCCTGCTGCGCGCTTTCGAGATCCCCGGCGTCGCCGCGCCGTGCGCCCAGCAGGAGAGCGAGGGGCGCGCGCTGTTCGTCTTGCGAAAAGCCCCCGGTCCGAGCCTCGACTGGCTGCTCAGGCGGCCCGAAGGCCTCGCGCTCTGGGACCTGAGCCTCGTCGAGTCGCTGGCGGCTCTCTTCCAGCGCCTGCACGACGCCGGGCTCTTCTTCGGACACGTCGCGCCGGCGATGTTCAGCGTGGCGGCGGACGGATCGGTACAGCTCGAGGAGCCCGACCGGCTGCGCCTGCCCGGCGAGACGTCTGATCGCGAGCTGAACATATTCAGCGCTCCCGAGGTGGCCGGCGGCTCGAACGGCGGCCCGCGCTCGGATCTCTTTGCCCTGGGCACGCTCGCCTACGGCTTGTTCACCGGGCGGCTCCCCGCTCGCCGCAGCGACTTCCCGCTGCCGAGGGTCTATCGCCGCTCGCTGCCGCACGGCGTGGCCACCGCGCTCGGGCGGGCGGCCGCGCCTTCGGCGCACGCGCGCTACGAGAGCTGTCGCGCGTTCGCCGAGGATCTCCGCGCCCGGACGGTTCCCAAGGGCGCGAGCCCGCAGGGTGTCAGCGTCGGGGCGGCGACCGAGATCGGGCGGCTCAAGCGCCAGGCGATGCCGGTGAACCAGGACGCCTGGTACTTCGGGCTGGATGCGGCCTCCCGCCGTGGGATCCTCCTCGTCGCCGACGGCGTCTCGACCGCCGACGTCGGCTCCGGGGATCTCGCCTCGGGGATGGTGGGCGACGCGGTGCGCGACTCGTGGGAGGGCGCGGTCGGCGAGATCCTGCGCACGCACAAAGGCCCGTTGCCCGACGAGTGGGCCAAGGCGGCGCTCGAGGCGATGCTCGAGGACGCCAACGCGCGCATCTACGCCTTCCTCAAGCAGCCGATCTTCGTCGGCTCGCTCGGGCCCTCGACGCACCCGCCCGGCTCGACGGCGGTGCTCTGCATCCTCGACAGCGACAAGCTCACCGTCGCGAACCTGGGCGACAGCCGCCTCTACCTGCTGCGCGACGGCGCGCTCGAGCAGATGACCGTGGACCAGGACCTGCGCACCGAGCTGCTCCAGTCGGGCCGGGACCCGCGGGCGCTGCCGGATCAGGGCGCGCTGGGCGCGCTCACCCAAAGCGTCGGCAGCTTCTTCTTCGACCCCGAGGGCGCGATCATCTCGCGCAAGCTCGAGCCCGACTTCAGCGAGATCTACCTGCGCGCCGGAGACGGGCTGCTCCTGTGCAGCGACGGCGTGCCCGACTGCCTGGGCGACAACGCCGAGGAGATCATCGCGCGCGAGCTGGGGCTCGGCGACGAGCCCTCGGAGATCGCCGCGCGCCTGTGCCGGTTGGCCGACGAGGCCCTCGGCGCCGACAACATCACGGCGCTCGTCCTGCTCGCCGTGTGACCTCTCGGCACTTGTCGCCCGCCCCGAAGCAGACTGTGTGGCCGGCGAACGCCCGGCCGAGCCGAGATAGTGCGCCGCCGGGCGAGCCGGGGGGGACGACGCGCCCCGGCGCGATCGTCCCACCGAGTCGGTGCGCGGCCTTCCTTCCCAGGCGCGAAGGCCGCCGAGGACGCGGCCTGCCCTTCCAGATTGAGCCGGCGGAGGCCCGGAGCCTGCGCAAACGCGCGCGCCGCGGCGGACGATAGCCCGGTCGGCCGGGCCGCGGACCGAGCGCCTCGTCGCGGCCATCCTGCCAAGGCGCGCGGAGGTCGCCGAGGACGCGGCCCTCCGTTCCTTAATGAGCCGGCGGAGCACCGAGCCTCCGCCGACCGCGCGCAGGTGGGCGATCGCCCGGTGGCGCGGGCCGAGGACGTCGGCGGGGCCTCCTTCCCAGGTGCGCGAAGGCCGCCGAGGACGTGGCCGTCCCTTCCTCATTGAGGCGGCAGGGCTCAAGCCTCCGCCGACCGCGCGGCGAGGGGGGAAACGAGCGCCTGGTCGGCGCCGCCGAGGGCTCGGGCGCCTGCTCGCCCGCTCGGGGGAAGAGTGTAAATTCCTGAGCAAAGCTCACTGCGAGACGCGTATGCTTGCCCGCGAGCTTCTTCGCTTTTCGCCGTCAACCCGGCGCGCGCGCCCGTCTAGGCGGGGCCGGTCCGGATGCTGCCGGGGAGGGCGAGGCGAGAGCAGGAGAACGCGAGAGACCAAGCCAGTACGACCCAGACACTCCCCCTCTCTCGCGGAGGACGCATGCCCGAGCTTCGTAAGGACCCCATCATCGGCCGCTGGGTGATCATCGCTACCGAGCGCGCCAAGCGCCCCACCGATTTCCAGATGCTGCGCGTCGAGCAGAAGGGCGGCTACTGTCCGTTCTGCCCCGGCAACGAGGAGGGTACGCCTCCCGAGGTGCTCGCATATCGGCCCGGCCCGGCCCGGCCCAACGGCACGGGCTGGAGCCTGCGGGTGGTGCCCAACCGTTTCCCCGCGTTGATGATCGAGGGCAGCCTCAACCGCGAGGGCGACGGCATCTACGACAAGATAAGCGGCGTCGGCGCCCATGAAGTGATCATCGAGACCGCCGACCACACCAAGGGGCTCGCCTCGATCAGCGAGAAGGAGGTCGAGGACGTCCTGTGGGCCTGGCGCGACCGCATCACCGATCTGCGGCGCGACACCCGGTTTCGCTACGTGCTCATCTTCAAGAACCACGGCGAGGCGGCCGGCGCGAGCCTCGAGCACTCGCACAGCCAGCTCATCGCCCTGCCCATCGTCCCGCGGCGGGTCACCGACGAGATGGAGGGCGCGCGCCGGCACTTCGAGTCGAAGGAGCGCTGCATCTACTGCGACATCGTGCGCCAGGAGAAGAAGGAGCACGTGCGCATCGTGTACGAGAACGAGGAGATGCTCGTCGTCGCGCCCTGGGCGCCGCGCCGGCCGTTCGAGACCTGGATCTTGCCCAAGAACCACGTCTCGAACTTCGAGGACTCGCAGAAGAGCGAGTTCCGCGGCCTCGCCAACGCGCTGCGCACGACGCTGCGCAAGCTCGACGCGGCGCTCGAGAACCCGCCGTTCAACTTCATCCTCCACACCTCGCCGCTCAACCAGCGCGGCCTGGCGCACTATCACTGGCACGTCGAGCTGATGCCCACCCTGACCAAGGTCGCGGGCTTTGAGTCGGGCAGCGGCTTCTACATCAACCCGACCCCGCCCGAGGAGGCGGCCGAGTTCCTGCGCAAGGTCGGCGTGGTGTGACCCGTCGCCCGCGATGCTCCCTGCCTCTCGCCGAAAGAGCGACCTGCCCGGCCTCGAGCCCTCGAGCCTTCGGACAGCTCGGAGGCGCGCGGGCGGCTGCGTCGAAAACGAGCGAGGGGACAGGCGGCCGGCAGGCCGGGAGGTTTTTCCCACCTCCCCAGCCCGAGTCGATATAAGAGCGGCGCAATTCCCGGGGCCGGCTACGCGTTGCAAGGCCTCGCCCCGGACTGGCCCGCGCGCCGCGACAGGCGTCCGGGCGAGGGAGCGCGCCTCGACCCCATGACCCCCTTCGCCGCCCTCAGCACGGCCCCTGTCTGGTTCCTCGTCGGCTCGGCGTTCCTCTTCGGCGCGAGCATCGGCAGCTTCCTCAACGTCGTGATTGCGCGGGTGCCGCTTGGCCGGTCGATAGTCTGGCCGCCTTCGCACTGCGGCTCCTGCGGCAAGAGCATCGAGCCGTTCCACAACATCCCCATCGTCTCTTGGTTCCACCTGCGCGGGCGCTGCAGCAACTGCCTGGCGCCTTTCTCTATCCGCTACGCCCTCATCGAGTTGGCGTTCGCCGCCATCTGCGCCTTCGCGGTCTATCGCCACGGGCTCGGCTGGGACGCGGCCCGCGAGATCGCGCTGCTCGGCTTCCTGCTCCCTCTGGCGATGATCGATCTGGACACCTGGCTGCTGCCCAACGAGCTGACGTACACGGGCACTGTCGTCGGGTTGCTGCTCACGCTGCCGCAGGGGCGCGCCGTCTTCATGCAACACCTGTTGGCCGCCGCGGTCGCGTACACCGGGTTGATGCTGCTCGGGGCCATCGGCGAGCGGGTCTTCGGCAAGGAGGCCATCGGTCGCGGCGACCTCGGCCTGGTCGCGCTCATCGGCGCCTTCCTCGGGCTCAAGGCGCTCTTTCCGGTGCTGCTGCTCTCCTCGCTTCAGGGGTCGCTCATCGGCATCGCGATGATCCTGGCCCGCCGGCGCAGGGCTGGCTCGTCCGTCTCGCAGCCAGAGACCGAGGCCGCCGAGATCGACTCTGCCGAGGCGCGGCGCCCGCTCGCATCTGCCGCGGAGGCTCCGGCCGGCGCCGCAGCCGCCGAGTCGGCAGGGCCTGCGCTCGCATCCTCGATCCAGGCTGCGGGTGAGGGTTCAGTCGCCGTCCCCGCGGCGCGGCCGGCCGCGTCCGCCGCAGCGGCGCCGCGGGCGATCGAGCCTGCGCCCGCTGCCGATGGGACGGAGGCGGCGGCTTCGCGGCCGCAGGGCGTCACCGTCGTCGCCAAGCCGGCCGACGACGGCTGGGTGCCGGATCCGACGGCCATCCCCTTTGGCCCGTTCCTCGCGCTCGCGGCGGCCGAGGTGCACTACTTCTCGCG
Organism: Myxococcales bacterium; assembly: GCA_050942745.1. GTDB lineage: Bacteria > Myxococcota > Myxococcia > Myxococcales > UBA5297 > UBA10939. Next base: position 7,214 of record JBMNNX010000028.1, on the reverse strand, counting down.
GTTGCCGCACATCCTGCTGCCCTTCTGACCTGGGGCGCGGCCGCGAACGTCGAACCTCGGCGTTCGCGCGAGGGCCTGGCGAGCGCTCGCTACTCGTCCTGGCTGCGCTTGTGCACCTGCAGCTTCGGGTGCGTGGCGATGGCCTTGCGCTGGCGGACCATCGCCAGGTTGCCGCGGTAGACGGGATTGGCCGGATCGATCTCGAGCGCCTTGAGCAGTGTCTTCTCGGCGCCGCGGAAGTCGAGTCGCTCGCGGATGAGGACGATGGCCAGCCGGTTGTAGAGCGGAGCCGCGTCGCGGCTGCGGGAGATGGCGAGCTCGAGGTAGCGCAGCGCCTCCAGGCCCCGGCCGGAGCGCTCGAGCTTGATGGCCATCTCGAGCGCGTTTTCGCCTTCACCCCTGGGCGCGATGGAGTTTCGCTTGGGCATCGGGCGCGCGGGCGCCGGCCGCTCGGGCTCGATCTGCTGAGCAGTCGCAGGGCGATGGGCAGGCGGCCGCGGCCGGGGCTGCGCGGCCCGCTCCTTGTTGAGCCGGGCGGTCTCCTGCAGCGCGTTGAGGTCGAGCAAGACGGTCTCGTCCTCGGCGCTCGCCTCGCCGGGAGCCCGCGCCCGCGAGAGGGTGACGACGCCGAGCTCCACGAGGCCCTGGAGGACGGCCTGCAGCTCGCTTAGCGAGCAGCCGACTGTCTCGCTCAGCTCGAGCACGGTCTGGAAGCCGTCTACCGCGCCCACGACCCGGGCCTCGATGCGCGAGAGGCCCATCCGCGACAACCGCAATCCTTCGACGATCTTCGGAACCTCGTCGGCGGCGGCTAGCGGCCCTCTGTCAGGCCGCTCGCGCGTCGGCGGGCGGCGGCCCTCGGGTCTGGCGCTCTCCGCCCCAGGCTTTTCGAACATCGCCTGAACGACGTTCCGGCGGCTCGGCTTGAAGTCGAGCTCCTGCTCGAAATCGACGAGCAGCAGCTCGCAGCGCGGGCATTGAAACGCGCCCGCAGGGACGCTCCGCCTGCACGAAGGGCAGTGCTTCGCGGTCATCACCTCTCCAAATCGGTGTTCTCTTGGACAAGGGATACCTGCGCGACGGGGCAGGTTCAACCGGCCCTGCCGGCGCGCCCATTGACCGGCGCCGCGCGAGGCCCTCGGAGCAGTCGGCGACAAAGGGTAGTCAGGCGCTGTCGCAGCCGCCGGACACGCCGGTTTCGGCGCGGTTGCCGGCAGTGCGATCCACGAGCGCTTCGACCTTGGTCGCCGATGGCCTCCCAGTCTCGTCGGCGGGAACTCTCGGGACAACGAGCAGCCGAACAGGGCTCCGCGGCTTTCAGGGTTCAGGGAGTTGAGCCGTTCAGGCGATCTGCCGGATTTGGAAGCGCAGCCGACAGGTCTTCTTCCGCAGATCGAGCTCGCGGACGGTCTCGAGGCGCCTGTGCAGCGTGTCGATGTGCGAGGGTTGCAGCGCGAAGGCAACGACCGAGTTGTCGAGCAGCGGGTGGGTCAGCTCGAAGATGGAGGCAAAGCGCCGGGCAGCGCGGTGGCCGAGCGCCGAGCCGTGCATCTCCTCGCGGGCGAGGAAGTTCATCACCAGCACGCCGTGGCAGCAGAGCCGCCGGGTCAGCGCCGCCATCCAGCGGGGACCCGCCCTGACGCGAAACGGCTCGCCGTCAACCTGGCCGTACAGGTCGTCGATGATGAGGTCGAAGGGCGGACCCTCGTAGTTTTCGACCCAGTCCACGGCGTCCGCCTGGTGCAGCTCGACGTTGCGGCCCCGCAGGCCGAAGAAGCGGCGCGCGACGTAGAGGTGGACGGGGTCGAGCTCGACGCCGACGAGCGCTTCGGGCTTGAAGAAATGCTGGAGCTGCCGAAGCACCGCGCCGCCCCCGACGCCCAGCGCGAGGACGCGGCGCGCCGAGCCCTCGGGGATGAGGAAGGCCGGCAGCATGAGCAGGTCCCACAGGCCGCCAGTGACCGGGCGGCCGAGGTTCAACTGGGAATGGAAGACGCCGTTGGTATAGAGGCGCCGCGTCCTTCCCGCCGAACGGACCTCGTAGGTCGTGCCGTCCTTCTGCTTTCGCCAGAGAAGCGCCACGCTCGCTCCATGACCGAGAAGCGCGGCAATGTAGCAGCTTCCAGCCGGCGCGAGGCCTCTCGCCTCGGCCCTCGCGCTTCGTCGGTGCCGACTTGGGGCGCTTCGGAGCGGCGCCCGGGTGCGGTGGACTGGCTGTTCCCGAGGAGCAGAGCTCTCTTCGCAGGCAACTACCGCAGTGTTCTCGGCGACAATCCTGAGTGTGAGCACTCGAGGAGGCATCGCAATGACCAGCATCCCACGCGTCACCGGTTCGCAACCCGCGGTCTCCGCGCCCTCCGCGAGCGCCACGGCCCAGAAGTCGGGTACGGCCACTTCGACCAACCCCAGCCTGCGCGCCTACACCGGGACCGATGAGTTCGCGGTGGCCAGGCCCACCCTGCAGGACGTCATCCGCGCCAATCCGGACCTGCGCACCAACCAGGACCTCATCAACTACTTCTATCGGATGGGCCGCGGCACTTGGGAGGGCGGCCAGAAGGTGGCCCGAGAGTACGGCGCCGACCTGAACGACCTCGTCAAGGACCGCAAGGGCTCGGCGCTCGCCTACGCGGCCAGCCTCCAGAGCGTTACCGAGACCCCGCCGGCGCGGGCGCCCGAGGCGGCGCCCAAGGTCGTGAACGGCGCGCTCGACAGGCTCCTCGACGAGCACCCTGAGATTCGCACCAACCAGCACCTCATCAACTACTTCTATGCCCAGGGCTTCAACACGTGGGAAGGCGCCGAGGCCGTGGCCAAGGGGTTCGGGGTCAGCCTCAACGACCTCGTGAAGGATCGCTCGGGCAGCGTGCGCTCCGGCAGCCCGCAGGCCTCCGAGGCGCCGAGCGCTGCGCCGGCCAAGGCTCCGGAGTCGAATTCTGCCAAGCTCTCCGCGCTGCAGGAGCTGCTCGCGGCCCATCCCGAGATCCAGAGCAACCAGGACCTCATCAATTACTTCTTCCGCCAAGGCGGCAACGACTGGGCGAGGGCGCAGAGCGCCGCCACCAAGGTCGGGGCCGACCTCAACGAGCTGGTGAAGAACCGCTCGGGCTCGGCCGCCGCCTACGCTGCCCAGAGCGCGGCCGACGCGCCCGCCACCGGGCCAATCAAGGTCGAGGGTCAGGCGAACAACGTCACTGCCAAGGGCACGGTGCGAGAGGCCTACGACGACTTCGCGCGGCGCATCGCCGCCGGCTTCGAGATCGACCCCAACTACTCCTCGCAGATCTCGGCCACGATGAAGCGGATCGCCGACCGGATGCCATACATCGACGAAATCGCCCGTCAGGCCGACCTCCCGCGCGAGCTTGTCGCGGCCATCTGGTTCCGCGAGAGCTCGAGCATGCCGACCGACGTCTACCTCCATAACGGCGAGAAGCTCGGCAAGACGACCACGCTCGTTCCCAAGGGCATCTACTTTGGCAAGGACCAGTTCGTGGAGGCCGCGGTCCACGCGCTCAACATGAAGTCGAGCATCAAGAAGTCGCTCGGCCTGCACTACGGCTCGACCGACTTCGCCGCGATGGCCGCCTTCAGCGAGGCCTACAACGGCTTTGGCTACCGGCTCTATCACGACTGCACGAGCGCCTACGTCGCCGCGGGGACGAGCCTCTACGAGGGCGGCCGCTATGTCGCCGACGGCAAGTTCGACCCCAACTCGTGGGATCAGCGGCCCGGGACCCTCGCGCTGATGGTCGAGATGTTCCGGCGCTACCCGCGCTAGGGCAGGGCCGGGCGAGCGGCATCGGCGCGCTCTACTGGGAAGGAAGGGGCAGACGGCGCACCGCCGGCAAGAGCGACGGCTCGACCCCACGGCTCGCGAGGAGGACAATCGGCCTCGACGTCCGTATCCGCTCACTCGGGAGGGCGCGATGCAGCGAGCCGTTTTCGTTCTGTTCCTGGTCGCAGCGAGCCTCGGCTGCGGCGCGAGCCTGACGCAGCTTCGCGACCGCGCCGCGCCCGATCTCGAGTGCCCGCAGCACCGGCTCCAGATCGTGATCCTCGACGGCAGCCAGGCGATGGTGCGCGGCTGCGACCAGGAAGCGCTCTACCAGGAGAAGTGTGACCTGAACCTCGGGATCACCGGGGCGAACTGTATCTGGGTGCTGCACGCCGGGCCGCGCGGCCAGCGATAGCCCGGCCAAGAACGAGCGGGCCCGGCCGCCATGCGATCGGGCCCGTGGCGTCTTGGAGGAGCGCCAACCCGAGCGCACCCTCGGGTTCTCTACGGCGCTGAGCCGGCAACCGGCGCAGGCTCGGCCGGCGCCTTCGCCTCGCTCGGCGGCGTGACGGCCCCAGGCTCAGCGGCCGCGCGAGCCGCTTCCCGGGCCGCCTCGGCTTCGAGCCGGGCGAGCTCCTCGGCGATGGCAGCCGCCTCGAGCGCCTCGGTGCGCGCCTCCTGAGCGTCAATGGCGGCCTCGAGGGCGGCGACGGCGCGCTCGAGGCGCCGCTCGAGCAGATCGAGCCTGTCGAGGGCCCTGTCGTGCCTCGCCTGCGCGCGCGCAAACCGTGCCTGGGCGCGGGCGAGTGCCGCGGCATCCTTGCCCGCGGCGGCATCGAGCCCCTTCGCGGCGGCCTCGAGCTGCTCTTGGGCGCTGGCGACGAGCTTTCGCGCCTCTTCGACCCCTTCCTGGGCGCGAGCCTTGGCGTGCGTGAGGTGGGCGGGCACGCCGAGGAAGCCGAGCGGCTGCTCGAGCCGGCGAGGCATCCATCCCTTGTGGTACGCGAGCACCGCGGTCCCAGCGACGAGCGCGAGCACGAGCGCGGCCTGGAGCCCGTACGCCCAGGGGCTGCGCCTGGGCTGATACGGGTCGGTCAGGCTGCGCTCGGAGTCCCGCGGAAAAGCCGGCATCCGCGTCAGCGAGCTGCCGAACGGGATGTTGACCTTGACCCGACCGTTGATCGCCCAGCCGTTCGCGTCGAGGACCGGGCCGAGGTTGCGCTGGCGCAGCTTGAGCGCGGCGATGAGCATCGAGGGGCCGGAGATCGCCAGCACGATTCCCGCGAGGCCGAGCGGCATCCAGATGCCCAGGCCGAAGAATGCCTCGAGCAGGCCGCCGATGGCCGCGGCGGCGCCGCTGATCGCGACGCCGATGAGAGCTATCGCCCCGAGGTCGAGCTTCTTGCGCGGCGGGTTGGCCTTGTCGAGGTTCGCGGTCTTGTCGGCCGCTTGCAGAAGCTCCGCCTGGTTCGCCTGGTCGGCGGCTCCGGCGCGCTTCTGGACCTGTTCCTCGACCAGCCGCAGGAACTTCTTGTAGGGCGACCAGAACGCCTGCCGGATGCTGATCGGGTTGTCGATGATCTTGGTGATCGTCGCGTCCCAGTCGCGTCCCTGGCGGTCGTAGAAGACGCCGTTGCGGCCGACCATCAGGTAGTCGCTGTCGCCGTCGCTGAAGACCGCGGCGATCTGCGTCTTCTCGCCGTTGGGGCGCGTGCAGTCGCAGTAGGCGATGTAGCACTTGGCCAGGCCCGCCATCGCGGCGTGGCGCGCCGGGTCGTCGACCTGCACGCACAGCTCGCAGGAGCGGCTGTCGAGGTAGAGCGTGCCGGCCTGGAAGATGGCGCGCTTGTCGGGGGCGTAGAAGTCGGTGAAGGCCACGAAGTTGTGCAGCAGCCGGAACAGATCGCGGTGGAAGCGCACCAGCTTCTCGAGCGACGCGATGCCTTCGAGCTCGGCACCGGCGGCCTTGTCCTTCTCGATGAGCGCGGTGAGCTCGTCCTTCGCGTTCGAGGCGAGGAGCTCGCGCGCCCGCGAGAGCCCGAGCGACTCGACCTTGGCCGCGGGCTTGCCAGAGGCCCACGCGAGGTGCGGAGCGAGCTTGCCGCGGAGCTGCTCCCACTCCTGCTCGGTCAGCGCGTGCTTGCTTTCGCCGAGCAGCGGGGCGACCGCGTCCGAGGCGAGCGCCGCCATCCGCGCGCTCCAGGCAGGGTTGACCTCTTCGACGAGCGTCAGCGCGCGGCCCGGCTCGACGCGGGCGAGGGGGAAGCTGGCCACCTCCTCGGCAGCGCACGAGAGGGTCTTGGCGGCGATCGCCGCGTACTCTTCCTCGGCGCGGTTGAGCGGGGCCTGGGCACGCGGATCGAAGGCCGCCAGGCGGCATCGGGTGAAGTAGTCGTCCACCTTGGCCTCCACCGCGGCAAACGCGGCGGCCGCGGCGGCGGTCTTCTCGCCGAGCGGAAGGATTTCAGCGCTCGAGTCCTCGGCCGTTTTCGCCCAGGCCTCGAAGGCCGCCAGCTCGTCGAAGAAGAGATCGACCTTCGCTTGCGAGACGCCCTGCGCGCCGCTGCGGTCTTCCTCGCCGCCCAGGGCCGCGACGACCTCGGCGACGAGCTTCGCGAGCTCCGGTGAGCCCGCGGTCTCGGCAGTCTCGGCGGTGACGACGCCGTCGCCGTTGAAGCGGGTACTGGCGAAGACGGCCTTGGTGTCGAGGACCTGCGCCAGCTCGATGGTGGTCGAGTCGGACTTGCCGAGGCTCTCGAACACCCTGCGAGCGGCGGCGAACGCGGCCTTACCCGCGGGCTTCGTGTCGTCGATAGCGTCAAGCCGAAGAGAGTCAGAGCCTGGGACGAGAGTGTCGAGGCTCTTGAGCGCTTCCCGGCAGAACCCTATCGCCGCGAGTAGGTCGGACGCGCGCACCCGGCCGTCGTTGTCGGCGTCGATGAGCGCGAGCGTCTTTTCGTCGAAGTCGAGCCCTTTGACCGGGCAGGCGAGGGCGACCCAGAGCTTGGGGTCGAGCTGGTCGAGGTGGGCGAGGTCGGCGCCTGTCTCGAGGTGGACCTGATCGAGGCCGCCGGCGCGAAAGAAGCGCCAGCGGTGAGGCGAGGAGCCAGGGCGAGTGGGCATTGGACTCTCATGGGACGAAAGAAGGCTGGCGTTGGCGCGGAACCTATCCGACCGCGCAGGCGACGCGCAGGCGGCGCTAGGGGCGGCTTGGGGGCTTTGGAAGTGGCCGAGCGATGGCTTCCACGCTGTGCGTGCGCTCACCGAGGAAACGCTTCATAGCATTGCGAACGCCCGCCGGCCCTTTTCCTTTACCGCTCGATTCATCGAGGCCAGCGGTGGCGCAGCGCTTGCCCCCGCCGGCAAAGAGCGCCGCCACTAGCGCCAGCTCGTTCGGCGCGCTGGCTGCCCCGCGGTCGGAGCGGCGGAACCCAAG